>VGAI01000015.1 GCA_016870815.1 Actinomycetota bacterium | reverse complement strand
AAATGGCTCACCCTCACCGATGTACTCAAAGCAAGCAGTGATGACCTCGCCTTTCTATATCCCAATGCCAGTATCGATGCTTTCGCCGAGCGAGTGCTCACGGAGGGCCCCTCGCACCTTGTCATTACTTGCGCCGAAAATGGCATCAAAGGCTTTAACTCTGATGAAAAAGTAGAAGTTGAGGCGAGTGAAGTTTGCGTTATCGATACAGTCGGTGCAGGAGATACCGTTGGAGCAATGATTGCCGGTGCTGTTGCAAGCGAGGGACTTGAAGCGCTCTATGGCAATCAGTTTCGATCAGTACTTACACTCGCCTCGCGCGCTGCGGCAATTACCTGTTCGCGACAAGGAGCTAGTTCACCAACGCGAAACGAATATGATGATTTTTGGAGGTTGTAATGCAGTTTCTTGAAGATGGCGAAATTTCAATTGCTATCGATCTTGATCAAGGCGCAAGAATCACATCACTCCTCTTTCGCGATATGGAAATCACTCTTGCTTCACGAGGAAGCCTTGTTAATTGGGGTTGGTATTCGATGGCGCCTTGGGCAGGTCGAATTCGAGAGGGTCTTATCAAAGATGTCGAAGATCTCTCCTATCAACTTCCAGTAGTTCTTGATCCACCCCATGCACTTCATGGATTTGGCGTGATGTATGGATGGCAAGATGTTGGTAAAGGAATCGCTCGACTCGAACTGCCTTATCCCTATGAAGGCGCGAGTGTGGTCCAACAGATTGAAGTACTCGATAACGCCATTCGATGGAGCCTTGAGTATTTCTCGGGCGAGATAACTCTCCCTGCTTGGCTCGGCATTCATCCTTGGTTTGCGCGAGAGATCGGTCTAGGGTCAAGTGCTGAAATTGATTTTCACGCCCTCGAGATGCTGAAACGAGGAAGCGATGGATTGCCAACGGGTGAGATCATCCCTCCACATCAAGGCCCCTTTGATGACGCCTTCACCAAAGTGCAAGGCACTCCTCGTGTGGTCTGGGAAGACGCACTTTCCGTGACAATCGAATCGGAAGCGCCCTGGTGGGTCGTCTACAACGAAGATAGTGAAGGAGTTTGTATCGAACCTCAAACGGCACCGCCTGATGCGGCAAACCTTGGCATCTCTGGCGATCACTACTTAGAAGCGCTCTTCGTTTTTGAAGCGGAGTAGCAAGAATCCTTCGCTAAACAACTTAATTTTTGGATGGGTATTACTTACTTGATATTTTTAGCGCATGATCAATCGAGCTCGCCTCAAGCAACTGCATAAGCGCGAAGAGGCGCGGTTCTCAGAGACGCATAAGAAATCAGGAGAGCTATTTCGAGAAGCAAGAGCTTTGATGCCAAACGGCGTGCCGATGTCTTGGATGAGCAAGTGGCCAGGTCCTCATCCTCTATTTGTCGAACGAGCAGAGGGCGCGCGATTTCGTGATGTCGATGGAAATGAGCTGATCGATTTCTGCCTTGGGGATACGGGATCAATGACGGGACACTCGCCAAGAGCAACTGTTGCTACGATCAAGAACCAACTCGATAGAGGCATCACCGCGATGCTGCCTACCGAAGACGCTTTGACAGTATCGAAGGAGTTATCAAAGCGGTTTGGCCTTCCGCTTTGGCAATTCACCGTTTCTGCGACAGATGCTAATCGCCATGCAATTCGCTATTCGAGAATGATTACTGGCCGATCAAAGGTGATAGTCATAGATCGTTGTTATCACGGCTCGGTTGATGAATCCTTTGCAACCCTAGGTGAGCAGGGTGAAGTTATCTCGCGAGAGGGAAATATTGGAGCGCCAGTACCGCTAGATCAAACGACCCGGGTGGTCGAATTCAACGATGTTGAGGGAATGCGTCAGGCGCTAAGCCATGGCGATGTTGCTGCGATATTGATGGAACCGGCGATGACTAATGTCGGCATTGTCTTGCCTGACGATGGATATCTTGAGAAAGTCGGAGAGCTAGCGAAAGAATTCGGCGCGATCTGGATCGTTGATGAGACACACACCATCTCAGTCGGCCCAGGAGGAATGACCAGACAACTTGGATTAACCCCAGATTTCCTCACTATCGGAAAGTCAATTGGAGGCGGCATTCCGACAGGTGCCTTTGGTATGCGAGAAGAGATCGCTGGAGCAATCTCGAAGAGAGTTGAAAGAGAAGTTGTCGATACTGGCGGAATCGGTGGGACTCTTGCAGGAAACGCGCTCTCACTTGCGGCAATGCGAGCAACTCTCAAAGAAGTTCTCACAGAAGAGGCATTCACGGAGATGATTCGGCTAGGAAATCTCTGGTGCGATGGCGTTGATCAGGTTATTCGAGAGTTTGATTTGCCTTGGAATTGCAATCGATTGGGTGCACGAGGAGAGTATCTCTTCCAAGCGAATGCACCTCGAACTGGCGCAGAGGCTGCAGGTGCTTCTGATTTTGAGTTAGAACAGTACATCCATTTACGCCTTCTTAACGATGGGTTTCTTTTAACGCCATTTCATAACATGGCATTGATGTCACCGGAGACAAGAGAAGAAGATGTATCGGCACATACCGAGGCATTTAGAGCAATGTGTCGAGACTTAGTTGGTTAACCTTTTCGGTAGAGGACATCTCGTCCCCATTCGGTGAAACCGAGACCTTTGTATAGCGCAAGCCCCGCGCGATTCTCGGCATCTACATAGAGCATCGCAGAGTAGATCCCGCGGTCTCGCATGTAATGCAAACCTGCAATAGTGACTGCCCGCCCGATTCCTTCTCCGTGATGCGAAGGGTCAACGCCCATCACATAGATCTCACCAATCGGATCGTGGTCATGGCTTGATCCATCATGATGATGGCCGATGCCACCATGGATCTTTACCCAGCAAAACCCCTTCATCTTCGCTTCGTTATTTGCTTCGTCTGTGGCGATGATAAAGCCCGCTGGATCAAACCACTCTTCAAGCTCTCGCACTTTTATGTCATGTAGCGCCCAGGAACCTTGATCTGGATGCCCCGAGAATGCATGATTATTGAGTTCCAGCCACTTGCTTTCATCCTGACCCACCACGAAGTTTCTATAGGAGAATCGAGAATCTTTATCTGGGATATTTCCAGTCAAGGGCCTTCGCATCTGGACCACAGTACGTACTATGGAAAAGCCGCCTCGCTCTGCAAGTCGTCTTGCTCCAGGGAGATCGCCATGAGACCAGAGTCTGAGTTTCTTATCTCCATTCGAATCATGAGCGATCCGAACGATCTCTGCCAGAAGACTCTCACCAAGACCTTTGCTTCGATATTCAGGATGAATGACGAGTTCAGCGCTCGGTCCTTCAACTTGGTCGGTCAGGTCTAAGTGCGCATACCCCGCGATCACTCCATCAGATTCAAGGACTATATGGCGGTCTTCTTTATCGCCACCATGCCTCAGATGAAGAAGGACATGTTCTGCGACTGGGGGAATGCCATCATGTTTTGTCGTCTCCGTGATCAGATCAAAGACATGACCAAGAACCCTGGGTTCAAGCGTCTCGTAGAGTTTCACGAGAGAGATTCTGAGAGTGAACTCTCTTTCGGATGAGTTGTGAATCGATACCCGACATTTCTCACGGTACCAATAATGGATTCGAATTCGGGTCCTAACTTGGAGCGAAGGCGCCGTACATGAACATCGACAGTACGGGTTCCGCCGAAATAGTCGTATCCCCAAATTTCTTGCAGAAGTTGCGCACGAGTGAAGACCCTGCCGGGATGTTGTGCCAGACATTTAAGGAGTTCGAATTCTTTGAAGGTGAGATCAAGAGCACGGCCGCGCACTTTTGCGGTGTAGGTCTTCTCATCGATGATGACATCGCCACTTCTAATCTCACCACTTGTGGGATCAGCTTCTATTCGCTCTGCCAGCAATCGTCCAATCGCGATTCGGATTCGCGCTTCCACCTCGGCGGGGCCTGCAGAATCAAGGATGACATCATCAGCACCCCATTCGGCTGAGATTGCTGAGAGTCCGCCCTCTGTCGTGACTAAGAGAAGCGGACAGCCAAGACCGGTCGCAACAAGCAACTTCGTGAGGGATTTTGCGGCGGGAAGTTCACGCCTTGCGTCAATGAATAGGACATCGACATCTGGGATATCTACCAAGAGCGAACCTTCAGCCGGCATGATTCTCACAGAGTGTTGCAACAAAGTGAGCGCAGGAAGAACTTCTGCACTTGCTCCACGAGTATTTGTCAGCAGGAGGATCCGCGCCATAACTGGGTAAGGTTACCCGCCATGGAAAGACTCCTACCAGTCGTGATCGTGCTCGCCTTAGCGAGCGCATACGGACTCTGGTATCGCTCTTCGCGTGGTCGAGTCAAGAATTCCGCGCGGGCCAAATTGATTGCTCTCGATGCGAAGACTCTCGGGGGTGAGTTAGGCGAGCGAGCCACACTGGTTCAGTTCTCCTCCGCTTTCTGCACTCCATGCAGAATGACTCGAACTTTGATTACTGACGTCATCACCGATATGCCAGATATTCGCCATATCGATATTGATGCTGAATCACATCTAGACCTTGTCAGGCGTTTAGATATTCGCTCAACTCCCACCACGCTCTTCCTCGATGGCGCGGGTATTGAACGAGGTCGGGCCATTGGCGCGCCAAAGCGCAATGAACTCATTGAGGCAATTACGGCGCTCAAAGCCTGAGCTCTTCCTGCAAATAATTCGCAACTCGCGTCATAGTCGCTTCTTATCTATCCTTCTGCCATGTTCCGATGCCAACGAAGCGAGCTAACTCAGCGTCGCATAATTGATTTTGGTCGGATCATGACCTCTCTCTGTCACTGCTGATCTCATCTAATCGCAAGTAACTCCATACGTATCAGTAGCGAAAACCACCGAAGATATCGGTGAATAGAGAAAGGCAGTTTGAAATGACATTTGAAAATCCAATCGCTCTCACCTCAGGCAAGAGCGAAATGGCTTCCACAGAAAAGAAGAACGAGAAGAACTTTCCACTAATAGATGCCCGCGGACCGCGCTTTGGCGCGATGATCACAGTTCTCATGCTCTCATTGACTCTCGTCTTTGATTCTGCACTTCCATTACTGGTTCAGGGAGTTGTATTCATGATCGGTGCCACTTTCGGCCCACAGCGAACTCCTTACGCTTTCATCTTCAAGAGATTGATCAAGCCCCTGCTACGTGGTGATGTGCCAACTGAAGATGTACGTCCACCACAATTTGCTCAAGCGGTTGGACTTGTCTTTGCCATTTTTGCACTCCTTGGATTCGCCTCTGGAAGTGATCCGCTCTTCCTCATTGCGACCTCGATGGCTCTTGCTGCAGCATTTCTAAATGCGGCATTCAACTATTGCCTTGGCTGCGAGATGTATCTGCTCTTGACTCGCGCCTTCAAGCGTTGATCATCGGCACCGCATTTTTTGACTGATTTCTGACCGATTCTTCGTGAGCGAGGCCTTTAATTCGCGACTTAGACTTGGCTCATGGAGATGAGCTCAAGGAAGAGCGAGTTGCGAGCAAAGGGGCTTCGCCTTACACCGCAACGCCAACTTGTTCTTGAAGCGGTGAGAGAACTTGGTCATGCGACACCAGAAGAGGTTGCGGACCGGGTCCGCGCTAGCCATCCTGGAATAAATCTCTCGACCATCTACCGAAACCTTGAGACTTTAGAGAATGTTGGACTAGTTCAACATACCCATCTTGGTCATGGTGGCGCGACCTATCACGCTGCTGAGGAGTTAACCCATCTTCATCTTGTCTGTGGCAACTGTGGATCAGTAGGAGATGCGCCTATAGAGAGCGCGGCCTCGTTCGTCAATGACCTTTTGGATGACTACGGTTTCAAGACTGATGTCACGCACTTTGCGATCTATGGCACCTGTTCTAATTGCCAGAAATCATGAATAACTCGGTAGGTAGAACAAAGTGAGTGCCGTGATTGTCGAGAATGGACCAGATAAGGGCGCCATCTGGCACTTTGGTGATGTAGCAAGAGAAGCTAAGGCTCTCGATGCAGGAAAAGCATGGGCTGATCTCTCGCATCGCGCCGTAATCCGCGTGGCAGGGGTTGAACGCCTTAGCTGGCTCCACGCCCTCACTACTCAACATCTAGAGAAGTTAGAACCTGGTCTCTGGCAAGAGGCGCTCATCCTTGATCCGCAAGGACGAATTGAGCAGCAGCTATTTCTCGTAGATGATGGCGAAGCGACTTACATACATCTAGAGGTCGAGCGAAAGGATTCATTGCTCGAGTACTTGCGAAAGATGATTTTTCGAACCAAGGTCGATGTTGAGGATGTCTCAACATCTTTTTCCATTCTTCGCGCACCAGGCAAGAGTGATCAGATTGGTGGACCCTTTGCGCTTCTTCCACGGAATGAGTTGGAAGAGACAAAGCGTGCATTTAACGCTGTGGCATCAGAGGTAGGTATCTGGGTTCTCGAGGCAGAGCGCGTCGCACATGGTCGTCCGCGCATTGGATTCGAGACTGATAACAAGAGCATTCCCAATGAATTAGGCCTACTCAATATCGCAGTCCACATGAATAAAGGTTGTTATCGGGGCCAAGAGACTGTGGCAAAAGTATTCAACCTTGGGCATCCACCGCGTCGTCTAGTTCTGCTCCATCTTGATGGGTCTCGAGTAGATCTACCGAAGACGGGGGAGAAAATAACTCTCGATCAGAAGGAAGTGGGATTTGTCGGCACAGTTGCGCGACATTTTGAATTGGGCCCCATTGCGCTCGCCGTCATCAAGCGAATGACCCCGGTTGATGCAATCCTTGATCTTGGAGGGCTCAAGGCAACACAAGAAATTCTTGTTCCGTTGGAGTAAGAATCTTTTTAATAGACCAGTGCTTGAGCTCCTTCGCTCATAATCTCTTCTACAAATGATGCCGAACCTCTGATCTCAATTCCATCTATCACTTCATCTTCTGTGATTCCCCGTCGTGCGGCACATTGTGTGCATAGGGTGACCCGTCCGTTATCGACAATCAATTGAAAGAGCTCGCCAAGATCGGGTGAGTGCGCAAGTGAGAGTTCATCAACTCGACCAGGGAGTGCAAACCAGGAAGCCTCTGAGGTGAGCCAGAGCGAGACATCAACTCCCGTCGCTATCGCAGAACTAGCGACGCTCAGCGCGCCAGAGAGTCTTTCTTGATCTTCTTTACCCGAGATCAGTTTGATCACAATCTGTTTTGCCATATGCCCGACTCTACTTTGCTCGCTAAAGGTAGGCTAACCACGTGTCTCGTTGGCGGAAAACCTTTCTCGATTGGCCTAACTGATGGCATTCACAATTCCTGAGGGTCTTCATCCCGATCTCAATCCACTTGCATGGCTAGTTGGGACTTGGCGTGGCAAAGGGCATGGCGACTATCCAGGGATTGATCGTTTTGATTTCGCCCAAGAAGTCACTTTCAATCATGATGGCAGGGGTTTTCTCACATATTTCTCGCGCTCATGGATCATTGATGCGAACGATGACATTGTGCGCCCTGCCGCAAGCGAGACTGGTTTTTGGCGAATCAAACCAAACAACGTTCTTGAAGTGTTGATTGCCCATAGCTCGGGGATCACTGAAGGTTGGCTTGGGCGCTTCGAAGGACCAAAGATCCAGTTGGTGATGGATCAGGGATATTCAGCGCCAAGCGCCAAGAGTGTTACTGAAGGATCAAGGCTTTATGGATTGGTGGAGGGAGAACTTTTCTTTGCTTATGACATGGCCGTACCTGGCAAAGACCTTCAGGCTCACATTTGGTCAACACTTGCTCGTTCTTAGAGGTAGTCAGTGACGATGAATAGAGATCTCAGACCAGAACTCAATGGAGAGATATTGGTCGAGATCATTCGAGATGAGATGGTCGAATCTGGCCATCATGGACACCTTCTTATTCTTGATGTGGTAGGAGAAGAACTTAAATCAATTGGAGGATCTGACCTTCTTATCTATCCACGATCGGCAATCAAGGGAATACAAACCGCTGCGATGGTCCGCGCGGGTCTTGAGTTGGATCCTCAAGAACTAGCGCTTGTTTCAGCAAGTCATGCGGGAAGCCAGCGACATCTTGAGAGTGCAGAGAAAATTTTGAAGAGTGTTGGGCTTGATGAGAGATCACTTCGAAACACCCCAGACCGTCCGCTAGGTGCAAAAGAGAGACGAGCCTGGGGCGATAAGGATCCATCATCATTGGCTGCAAACTGCAGTGGTAAGCACGCTGGAATGATTGCTACCTCGAAGATCAATGGTTGGGAAATCGAAAATTACAAAGACCCTAACCACCCCCTACAAGTTCTCATCAGAGAAGAACTCGAAAAGTTGTCGGGAGAAGAAATCAAGAAGATCTCCGTTGATGGATGCGGTGCACCTCTTTTTGCCGTCTCGCTAAAAGGGCTAGCTACGGCAATTCATAATCTCATGAACTCAACTGACCCCATTCACGATGCTGTCTTTCGATCCTGTCGAGAGTTCCCCGAAATGGTCAGCGGAGAGGGGCGAATAATCACTGAATCGATGCGACAGATTCCAGACCTCTTCGCAAAAGATGGCGCAGAGGGAGTGATGATCGCTTCGATTCGAGGTAAAGGAACGATTGTCTGGAAGATGAGCGATGGATCGCAAAGAGGTGATTGGCCACTACTTGCTGCAAGCCTTTCGCATCTGGGGGCGAAGCTTCACTTTGATCAAATTTCTGTATACGGAGATGGACGGGTTGTAGGACAGATTCGCGCGAGTAAACTCGCCCTTAATGTCTCCTGATAATCCCCGCAACGGGTCGAGTGCAGGTCATCCGCCTCGACGCATTGCGAAGTTGATGCTCCATACCTCACCGCTCGACCAAGCAGGAACTGGTGATGCTGGCGGAATGAACATCTACGTCGTCGAGAGTGCTAAACGCATGGCTGATTCAGGCATTGCTGTCGATATCTTCACTCGAGCAAGCGATGAGTCTCTGCCTCGAGTCGTTGATCTGGCACCAGGAGTGAGAGTCAAACATCTTCATGCACATCCATATCAGGGCGTCAGTAAGAGTGATATTCCGGCACTGATGAAACCATTAGAGCGCGACTTCTATCGCCACCTTGAAGAGGATGAGGGTTATGAAATCATCCACTCTCATTATTGGAGTTCAGGGATGTTGGCCCGCGCTATCTCAGAAAGAAGTGGCAGGCCATTCGTCCATACTTTTCACACCACTGCCCGAGTCAAGAATCTCTCACTTGCCGAAGGGGAAAACCCAGAACCTTTAAGCCGCGCAATCGGTGAAGAAGAAGTTGCTCAATCTGCAAGCGCGATCATCGCAAATACTGATTCCGAAGCGGCGAGCCTGGTTTCGCTATACAGCGCCTGTCCAGAGCGAGTATTTGTTGCTACCCCAGGAGTAAATCTCAATGAGTTCAAGCCAGGTATTGGGCGAATAGCGACTCGACGGAAACTTGGTATACCGGAAGATAAATTGATTTTGACTTTCGTTGGTCGTATTCAGCCACATAAGGGTCCTGAAGTCCTGATACGTGCAGCCGCAGAGATGATGGCTCATAGCCCACTCCTTCGAGAGAAGGTACTAGTGCAGATCATCGGTGGCGCATCAGGAAACGGTGAAGGTGAACCGGAGAGGTTAGCGAGGTTAGCGAAATGGATTGGCGTCGCTGACGTTGTTAAGTTCCTGCCACCGATAGCGCGTGCAGAGCTGCCAGATTGGTACCGCGCATCCGATGTGGTCTGCGTTCCAAGTTATAGCGAATCATTTGGTCTAGTGGCTCTTGAGGCGCAAGCCTGTGGCACACCAGTTGTTGCTACAGCGGTGGGGGGCCTTCGAGCCGCTGTTGCCGACGGTATTTCTGGCTCACTAGTTGATGGTCATGACCCGAAAGCATGGAGCGCAGTCTTGCTTCGTCTAATCGCACAGCCAGAGCGACGTTTGATTCTTTCCCTTGGCGCAGTCAAACATGCGGCAAACTTTGGGTGGGATCAAACTGCACGGACGATTCTTGATGTCTATGACAAAGTGCTCAGTGAATCCAGAAGTCAAGGCAACTCCACCAATCAATCTAACCTCGCTTAAGAGACGCCATGGATAGTCGACTCGCTAGTCAGCGAAGGAGCTCGGCGATTGTCGAAGAATTCATGGAATCACACCATCTCTCTTTTGAGCGAGTGGATGAGCGCACATTCATGGTGACACTTCCTGGTACATCGAAACTAGAGACCCATTGCGCTCTGACAATTGGAGATCACTCACTAGGAGTGAGTGCCTTCGTGATTAGAAAACCTGATGAGAACATGGCTGAAGTTCACGAATGGATGTTGAAGCGAAATGCATCGATGTATGCAGTCGCTTTCGCACTCAATGAGCTGGGAGATATTTATCTTGTAGGGCGTCTATCTCACGCTGCAGTTTCAGATAGCGAGCTAGATAAAGTAATCGGCTCAGTACTTCAATATGCCGATGGTGCCTTCAACCCGCTTCTAGAGTTAGGCTTTTCATCTGCGATTCGGCGCGAGTGGGCATGGCGCCTCTCGCGCGGTGAATCACTTGCCAACTTGAAGGCTTTCGAGCATCTGATCTCTTGAATGATGTGTTGATGGCAAGATACGACATATGAGTATGGAATTAATCTTGCTTCGCCATGGTGAAAGTGAATGGAACGCCAAGAATCTCTTCACAGGCTGGGTTGATGTTGCGCTATCTGAGAAGGGTGTGACAGAGGCGAAACGTAGTGGCGAGTTACTCAAGGAGAAGTCTCTTCTCCCTGATGTTCTCCATACTTCTCTCTTAAGGCGTGCGATTCACACCGCAAACTACACCCTCGCTGAGGCGAATCGAGATTGGATTCCGGTTAGGAGAAGTTGGCGGCTCAATGAACGCCACTATGGCGCGCTTCAGGGCAAGGACAAGAAAGCCACCCTCGAGCAGTATGGGCAAGAGCAATTCCAACTCTGGCGACGATCTTTTGACGTTCCACCACCTCCGATAGACGATGGAGATAAGTATTCGCAATCGAATGACCCCCGCTACGCAGCGCTCGGTGCTGATTTACCTCGAACTGAGTGCCTTAAGGATGTAGTGGATCGTCTTATCCCTTACCTGACAAACGAAATTGCAGTCGATATGCGAAGCGGATTGCGAACGCTTGTGGTTGCCCACGGAAATTCGATCAGGGCTATCGTCAAACATATTGATTGCATCTCTGATGATGAGATTGCTTCAGTCAATATTCCAACTGGCATCCCGTTGCTCTATCGATTTGATGATGACTTTGAACCAATTAAAAAAGGTGGCGAATATCTAGATGAAGAGGCCGCGCGAATCGCTATTGAAGCGGTCGCAAACCAAGGAAAGAAGTAGTTACTCCGAGTCGTCTGAGTACTTGCCGGTCACGAGGAAGTAGACACGTCGCGCTATAGAAACAGCATGATCAGCGTATCGCTCGTAATAACGGCCCAAGAGAGTCATATCGATTGCAGTCTCAGTGCCATGGGGCCAACTCTCATCAAGTAGCGTTGCAAAGAGCTTTCGATGAAGCCGATCAACTTCATCATCATCGCGCTCCATCTCAAGTGCCTTGTCGAGATCTCGCTCAGTGATAACCAATGTGCACTTCTCCGCAACAACTTTGACGCATTTACCCATTTCCTCGATAGTCAAAAGAAGTTCTGAAGGAATAGCAGCCGCGGGATGACGTAGCCTCGTTATCTTCGCAACGTGATGCGCCATATCTCCCATGCGCTCAAGATCAGAGCTCATTCGAAGCGCGGTAACTAGGGCACGCAAGTCGCTCGCAACCGGTTGTTGGCGAGCGATGATTTCAATGATTCGATTATCAAGATCGTGGGCCATCGCATCGACGCGATCGTCGGAGGAGATGACCTCTTCAGCTTCAGTAAGGTTGGCGGTCAATAGCGCGTGAGTTGCCTTCTGCATTGCGTCATTGACCAGTACCGAGAGTTCAACTAGAGATGTAGTTACTCCATCAAGCTCATCTTGAAAAGCCGAGCGCAACCAAGCCATGGCCTTAGCCTATGCGAGATTAGATGAATGCGGGAAATCTTCGAGGTAAACGAGAGGTTAATCGCCTCTCGTTACCGCCTGGAAAGGACCAAGAAATCCAAAAATCCTTCGAGGCAAACTACGATGCAGCCATGGAGCACGTCGCTCGATGATTTTTCGAAATGATGATGCAGTCGATGCCACCCATGAACTAAGACTCAGCCCAATTTCTTCGTCTTTGATTAGAGTCTTGGAACTTCTTGAGGATGAAGTCTTGATCATCGATGGCGATGATCGTCCGATTTATCAGTCTGCTGGTATTGCCACTTTAAACGTCATCAAAGGTGATCGGTTACAAGGGGATGAACTCTTGGCCATCATCAGGGCGGTGCGTAGGACAGACCGCCCCCATCAAGGAATCATCGAGATTCCTCGTGGTTTGATTGGCGAAGGTAAACGTAGAGTGAAAATCGCCGTGACTTCGCTGGATGATGAGAGCATCTTGGTCCTGATAAACGATGAGAGCGAAAAGGCGCGAGTCGACGCGATTAGACGTGACTTCATAGCCAACATCTCGCACGAGTTGAAGACGCCGATCGGTGCGCTATCGCTATTAAGTGAAGCGATTTCTTCGGCTCGTGATGAGCCCGAGGCGATGGAGCGCTTTGCCTCCAGAATCAGAAATGAAGCCAAGCGACTTGAAGATTTAGTCCGAGAGATTATTAATCTCTCTCGATTACAGGGCGAAGACCCTTTGATGAATCCCAGCCCAGTTGAACTTGTTGATGTTGCGTGTCAGGCAATCAAACAAGCAGAGACCAGTGCGGAATCACGAAATATTGAGGTTGAACTCGCTGGGAAACATGAATCCTGGGTCCTAGGCGACCATGAACAATTAGTGATGGCAGTCCACAATCTAATCGAGAACGCAATCAACTACTCTCCTGAGGGAACGCACATTTCTGTTGAAGTACATGTGGTCGATGGTGTAGCCGAGGTTGCTATTAAAGATCAAGGAATCGGCATAAAAGAGGAAGAGTTAGAGAGAATCTTCGAACGCTTCTATCGAGTCGATCCAGCAAGATCGCGCGAGACTGGTGGTACCGGCCTTGGCCTCTCGATCGTCAAGCACGTCGCGCAGAATCATGGTGGTGAAGTTCGAGTCTGGAGCAAAGTAGGACTAGGAAGTACATTCGCCTTGCGATTGCCCATTGCTCCCGAATTTCCACAGGACAAGAGAGGAACTAACGAAGCATGACAAAAGTTCTTGTCGTTGAAGATGAGGAGTCTTTCTCTGAGGCGCTCTCATTCTTATTGGGCAAAGAGGGGTTTGTCGTTGATGCCGCCGCAACTGGAAACGAAGCCCTAGCGAAGTTTGAAAAGGGAAGTTATGACTTGATCTTGCTTGATTTGATGATCCCAGAACTCTCTGGAATCGAAGTCTGTCGCGCCATACGGGCCAAGTCACAAGTTCCCATCATCATGTTGACTGCCAAAGATTCTGAGATCGACAAGGTAGTGGGCTTGGAACTCGGCGCAGACGATTATGTGACTAAGCCCTATTCTAAAAGTGAGTTAGTTGCCAGAATCCGAGCGGTCCTGCGACGCGGAACTTTCGCAACCAATGGAGACGACCATGGCGTTATAGCGGTCGCCAATATCCGCATGGATGTTGATCGTCATCAAGTCTCCGTCGCTGGACAACCAATTGCCCTGCCTCTCAAGGAATTTGAACTCTTGGAATTCTTGATGCGAAACCCAGGACGTGTTCTTACTCGAACTCAGTTGATAGATCGAGTCTGGGGAAGTGATTATGTCGGTGATACTAAGACGCTCGACGTTCATATCAAGAGACTTCGAGCAAAAATTGAGAAGGATCCAGCGAATCCAGCTCTGATTCAAACCGTAAGAGGGCTAGGTTACAAACTAGAAATCTAGTCCTGTACTGGTGTTAGCGCTGGTCTAGCCACATCCGCGAATTCTGCTGAACGGTCTCGAACCAAGACGTTCAACTCTACGATCCCTGAATTCTCGAAGATCACAAGGACAGGAACTCGGTAGCCAGGTTTTGCTTCAAGTGATTCCACAAATGCGAAGGCATTGGCGCTTGGACCCGAAAAGATCACGGGATTGTTGAGCTCGAGTGGCAACTTATTAGCCAGTGAGCCATCGCGCCCGATCAATCCCTGGGTTCCGTTGATCGCAACTCCAATGACTGAATCTTCTGCTTCATCTTGATTGACAATAGTTCCAACGAGAACTGCAGAGCTATCGGGTTGAATAACGAGCGTCATGTTGCGCAGTTTTATCGAGCCAGTTTGTCCTTCTACGCCATCAGTGACTTGAGTGATCAATCGCGTCGCTGCATTTGGTCCAGCGGCACAACCCGAAAGAAGAACGCTCGCGAATGAGAGTGAAAGAACCGAAATTGTCAAGAATCTAACTCTGCGCAAAGCCTCGAATTTCACGGCGTAAGAATAGGGCAATACTGCACAGGGAATCGAAGTTTTATCTTGTGATGAATGTGATGTAGAATCGCCCCCTAACGAAAGGCGCTCAATGTCATTCAAGGTCGGCGAAACCGTTGTTTATCCCCATCACGGAGCAGCTCTCATCGAGGCAATCGAGAAGCGAACGATCAAAGGCGAAGAGAAGACATACCTAGTCCTGAAGGTTCAACAGGGCGATCTCACTGTACGAGTACCCGCAGATAATGTGGATCTTGTTGGCGTGCGCGATGTCGTTGATTCCGCTGGTCTAGACCGAGTTTTTGGCGTACTGCGCCAGCCTTATACGGAAGAGCCAACGAACTGGTCCCGTCGTTACAAAGCCAATCTTGAGAAGTTGGCATCAGGAGATGTCATCAAAGTAGCCGAAGTCGTCCGCGATCTTTATCGACGTGACCTCGATCGTGGCCTCTCTGCGGGCGAGAAGCGAATGCTGGCAAAGGCAAAATCAATTCTCATCTCAGAACTCGCCCTTGCAGAGCGAACTGATGAGGCCAAGGCCGAATCGATCCTCAATGAGGTGCTTGCCTCTTAAGGCGTCTTCGTAAAAATCAATAAGGGGCGTGAATATGGCTAGAACTGCTGCCATCATCGCTGCTGCAGGAAGCGGAGAACGCCTCGGTGCTAGAACTCCAAAGGCTTTCGTTCAATTGGCTGGACGTACTCTCATCGAACATGCATTCTCATCACTTTCACCTCTCGTCGATGAAGTGGTGATTGCTGCGCCTGCTACCTATGAGGGCAAGGTTCAAAGCCTCTTTGGCGAGAGTGCCAAGGTTGTGACTGGTGGGGCAACCCGAAGCGCCTCGATCGCACATGCACTCGAAGCGATCTCTCCCGATATCGAATTCGTCTTGGTCCATGATGCTGCACGTGCGCTCGCCTCTACATCTCTAGCTAGCCGAGTTATCCAAGCGCTCAATGATGGCGAAGTTGCCGTCATTCCTGCTCTCCCGGTCGCCGACACCATCAAGTCAATCAATAGCGATGGGTATGTAACGATGACCCCAGATCGCACCTACCTTCGAGCAGTCCAAACGCCACAAGGTTTCACCCGTCAAATTCTCAATCGCGCTCATCAAGATAGCGAGCGAAACCCGGATGCAACCGATGACGCGGCTCTCGTTGAATCACTTGGTGAGAAAGTGAAAGTGATTGAAGGAGAAGCCAGAGCGCTGAAGATCACAACGGGCGAAGACCTTGAACGAGCGATGGCGATTCTTGGTCTTTCACGAAGCGATGAGATTAGAAGCGGAATTGGCGTAGATGCACATGCATTCTCAACCGACCCCAATCGCAAACTTCATCTCGCTTGCCTCGATTGGGCTGGCGAAATTGGAGTTGATGGCCACTCCGATGGTGATGTTGCTGCTCATGCAATTTGTGATGCTCTCTTTTCTGCTGCTGGCATCGGTGACCTTGGATCAAATTTCGGCGTTGATGACCCGCGCTATGACGGCGCATCAGGAGCAACGTTGCTTCGAGAGGCGAGCAATCGAGTCAAGAATTCGGGGTTTGAGATCCTCAATGTCTCGGTGCAGATCGTTGGAAACCGTCCAAAGCTCAGCCCAAGGAGACGAGAAGCTATCTCTGCACTTTCAATTGCCTTAGGTGGCGCAGAAGTATCTGTTAGTGCAACGACCACAGATGGACTTGGCCTCACTGGTGAGGGTCGAGGGATAGGTGCGAGCGCATCAGCCCTGATCATCAAGCGCGCCTTAAGAGATGTGAATGTAGGATCGAATACCTAATGTCACTTTCTCTTTACAACACTGCAACAAGAAGCGTCGATACCTTCAAGGCGATCACTCCTGGAAAAGTGGGTATCTATCTCTGTGGCGCAACAGTTCAAGCTGAGCCGCATATTGGTCATATTAGAAGCGGCGTAAATTTCGACATCCTTAGGCGTTGGCTTATCCATTCGGGATATAAAGTGACGTTCATCCGCAATGTCACTGATATCGACGACAAGATTCTGCACAAAGCAGTCCACGAGAAGGCGCCATGGTGGGCGGTTGCCATGAAATATGAACGAGCATTCACCGACGCTTATCGCGCGCTCAATGTCATGCCGCCAACCTATGAACCGCGTGCGACCGGACATATAACTCAAATGATCTCTTTGATGGAGCGGCTAGTTGAACGTGGCTATGCCTATGCTCCAGGAAATGGTGACCTTTATCTTGAAGTGCGCAAACTTGCTTCTTATCTGACGCTCTCGGGGCAGAAGTTGGATGACTTACTTCCAGCAGGCGATGCTGATGATTCAGTGAAGCGGGATCCGCGAGATTTCGCACTCTGGAAGAGTTCGAAACCTGGAGAGCCTTCCTGGCCTACGCCATGGGGTGATGGCAGACCAGGTTGGCATTTGGAGTGTTCAGCAATGGCTCATGCGTATCTCGGCGAAGAGTTTGATATTCATGGCGGTGGACTTGATCTCATATTCCCGCACCATGAAAACGAGATTGCGCAGTCGCAAGCGGCAGGTTATGGATTTGCTCGGGTATGGATGCATAACGCATGGGTCACAGCAAGTGGCGAGAAGATGAGTAAATCTTTAGGAAACTCTCTCGTTGTCCGCGAGATATTGAAACGAGTCCGCGGAATTGAGCTTCGGTGGTATCTCGGTAGCGCTCACTATCGATCAATGCTCGAATTCTCATTTGAAGCGCTAGAAGAATCAGCAACTTCGTTCCGACGAATAGAAGGCTTCTTACACCGAGCCAAAGAACATGGTGAGGTGCACGTTCTGATTTCAGATGAGTTCAAATCAGCGATGGATGATGATCTAGCGGTTCCCACTGCTCTTGCTCTTCTTTCAGGATGGCTCCGTTCTGGAAATAGCGCGATAACAGATGGCAACTTCACCGCCGTGGTCGAAGAAGCCAGCAAGATACGTGGCGCACTCAACGTATTGGGCTGTGATCCCTTTGATTCAGCATTTGATGCGGACAAGTCTTCGGATTCATCTAGCCAGAAGGAAGTTCTTGATGGGCTCATCGCAGGGCTACTTCAAGAGCGAGAGGAAGCGAGGGCTCGAAAAGATTTTGCTGCTGCAGACCGTATTCGAGATCGAATCTCAACCCTCGGTATCACAATCGAAGACACCGCTAGTGGACCGAGATGGAGTATCTCCTGATGGCAACACCTCCTAAGCGCCCTCGCCGACTTAAAGGGCGAGGTCCAACACCTAAAGCTGCTGATCGGCCGTATCACAAGGCAGCAAAGTTCGGGAAGAAGCGAAGTAACGATAGGTCGCGACCTCGTACGGAGCGAACTAGTGACGACAGACCACGCAGCGACAGACCACGCAGCGAGAGACCACGGGGAGAGAGAAGGCGCGAAGAGTTCGAGAAAGTTCATGTCGACACAATCGCAGGAAGAAATGCTGTCCTTGAGGCGCTGAGGGCGGAGGTTCCAGTCAAGGAATTAATCGCGGCAGTCGGGATCGATATAGATGATCGAGTGCAAGAGATTGTCGATCTGGCACGAAATCAAGGCATTGCGATTCGCGAGATTCCTCGACAGAAACTTGATTCCATGAGTGGAATCACGAATCATCAAGGGATAGCGCTTGTTGCAAAACCTTTTGCCTACTCTTCGCAAAAAGAGATCTTCTCGCGGGTGAAAGGGAAACCTCTTTTCGTGGCGGTGGATGGCGTCACCGATCCACGAAATATCGGAGCCATTATTCGTAGCGCTGTTGCATTCGGTGCCGACGGGATATTCATCCCAGAGCGACGTAACGCCAGCATCACCGGTGCTGCATGGAAGGCATCAGCAGGTGCAGTGGCAAGGGTTCCGATCGCACAGGTGACTAATTTGGTGCGATCCATTGAAGATGCAAAGAAACAGGGTTGTTTCGTAGTGGGGCTCGATGGTGACGCGAAAGATGATGTCTCATCGATCTCAGTCGCTTCTGAAGGTCTCTATCTCGTAGTGGGAGGCGAGGGGAAAGGTCTCTCTCGACTCGTTCGTGAGCACTGCGATCTAATTGCTGCGATCCCAATTTCTACAAAAGTCGAAAGCCTCAATGCCTCAGTTGCTACCTCTATTGCTCTCTATGAGATTGCGAAAAGGCGTGCAAGTAACGAGTAGTAATGACTGAGATGAGGAAATTCAAAAGGTTTATCGCCCTCGGTGATTCAATGACTGAGGGAATGAACGATGAGATCATCCGCGGGAACTTCAGAGGTTGGGCAGATCGCGTCGCCGATGTTCTAGCCAGAGAAGAACAAGACTTCACTTATATGAATCTTGCTATCAGGGGCAAACTCGTTGGCCAAGTCCTCAACGAGCAAATCCCAGTGGCTCTTCCCTTCATCACAGGTGATCTTGATGCTTCACAAGTTCTCGTCTCGTTTCATGCAGGTGCCAATGATGTGCTCAGGCCTAAATATGAACCAGAGCGAACTTTCACTCTTTATAACGAGGCGGTAAGGACGCTTCATCAAAGCGGCGCGCAGTTGATGCTCTTTTGCGTTCGGGAGACCTTTGCTGCAGGAAGTAGAACAGGAAGTGCGCTCGCTGAAAGATTCAGGGAGTTCAATAAAAACGTCAAGAAGATGGCCGAAGAGAGTGGCGCAATACTGCTAGACCCTAACCCGGATGAGTTCTGGCATGACAAAGGTTTCATGTCATGGGATCGACTACATATGAATTCGCAAGGACACTATCGAGCTGCACAAGGCGTCCTTGCCAAACTTGGATTGCCGCATGATGAGAGATACCGAGAGCCGCTACCGCCGGGGATAGATCCGAGCGCCATGAAGAAGTTGAGTGAGAATTCAAAATGGTTTGTTTTGTTCCTCATGCCATGGATATGGCGAAGAATTCGTGGTCGTTCATCAGGTGATGGCAGGTCACCGAAATATCCACGCCCAACTCAGTGGCCGGCGAAGATATAGCGCCTGAAAAAAGTAGCTACTAGAAGATATAGGTCCAACTCCAGGTGTAACTCCCTGGCTTGATCTTGTACTTAGCATGTGTATCTGGCCCACAGGATGCGGTTCCAACTCCGCGCGATAGCGCTTCTATCGTCACGACAGAGTTTCCTGAAGGAACCAAGTCAACATTATGTGAGGTGTCAGCGAGAGTTTCACTTCGATAAGGCGAGACTGTGACAAAGCGTGGTTTATCGAGCTGTATGAGTGCGCCCTTATTGGAAGGGTCAGTAACTGCAAACCACCTGACATCTGCTCGCGCGCCGGATTCTTGGGGCTTTATGTAGTCCGTATGCATCTCGGCAACGCTCGCACGCCATCGATGTACTCGACCATTTTTCCGATCACTGGCGCTCTCGTGCTTTCCGGCACCGAGCCATGTCACTTGATTGAGCTCGCCGTCGAGTTCAAATCGGGTGCCGATTCGTGCGACATCAGCGAGTTGCTTAGGCAAAAGAACATTCTCAGTGATGCGAACTCCGCCCTCTACCCGCTCGATTACTTGGCTCTGCTTAACCTTGATCCCAGACCCGGTCGATAAAGTGTTGAGAATCGTGGTCTTAGTTTTTCCATCGCGGATCACGCAATCGGTAAGGGTGAGCTCGCGGATACCCCATTCGTTCCATCTTGTCGCAATATGTCCGATGAGATCGTTATCTGTCGGCGCCCGCCAGAGCGTGAGTCTTGGTGCAACTTTCATCAATGGAAGCTTGATCAATCCTTCTTCCGTTATGAAATCTCGTGGTGACAAGGCAAGCACTTTCGCCTTGGCAAGTGGTTTTGAAGGCAGTGCAAATTGAGCCCAGGCAATCTCATGTCCTTTCGGCGCCCATACCGTGGTCTCTTTAAGTCGAAGCGAGAGATTAAGAAAGCGCTCGCCGCGCTCACTCTGATTTCGAAGCGACTTTGATTTGATTTGAATCGTCTTTCGACCACGTGGAGCGATCTTCGGTAGATTCACTGTCCCACTTTCAATCTCACGTCCATCAACTGTGACTTCGAAGTGAAGCGCGTACTGCTCAATCGAAGTGAAGAAATTTCGGTTGAAGAGCGAAACCCGACCTGTTGCTGGTGATGGCGCGGTGAAGACAACAGGCTGAGCGAGCGCTTTGAATTCATGGAGAGCAGGCTTCGGGCTTCGATCTGGGAAGAAGAGACCATCACAGACGAAATTGCCGTCATGTTTGCTCTCGCCGAAGTCGCCACCATAAGCATTTCGCTTCTTTCCTCCAGGAAGGTTTTGAACGATTCCGTGATCCCAGAATTCCCAGATGAATCCACCTTGCAGCCCAGGAGTGGAATGGATGGCATCCCAATACTCCTTCAAAGTTCCATTGCTATTGCCCATGGCATGGCTGTATTCACAGAGAATCAATGGACGATCGGCGCGCTTTGATTTTGCGTAATCGACGATGGCTGAGACCTCGGGATACATGGGGCAAATCAAGTCAGTTAGGTGGTGCCCAATAGTCCAATTTCCACGGATAGCACCTTCGTAATGGAGTGGTCGTGTTGGATCGAAGTTTCGGATGTAGGAAGCGGCAGCGTGATGATTTAACCCTGATCCGGATTCATTTCCAAGGGACCAGGCAATGACCGATGGATGATGGATATCCCGTTGGACCATTCGTGCAGTTCGATCAACAAAGGCATTGAGATACTTCTGATCATTACAGATACTGTCTTGGAAGGCATGGGATTCGATATTTGCCTCACCGAATACGTAGAAACCAAGTTCGTCGCAGAGATCAAGAAAGACCGGATCATTCGGGTAGTGAGAGGTGCGAACTGCATTGAAGTTCCAGCGCTTTAATTCCAATAGATCCGTACGCATCAACTCTCGAGTCAGTACCCGCCCGCTATCTTTGTTGAAATCATGTCGATTCACGCCATAGATGATGATTGGCTTGCCATTGACAAGTAACTCTTTTCCTTTGACTTCAACTGATCGAAATCCAATTCGCTGCGTTATCACTTCGAGCGATTTACCTTGCGGATCGATTAACTCGAATTCAATCTCGTAGAGTTTCGGGGATTCGGCAGACCAGGGAGAAATTCCAGGAACCTTTACAGTGAACTCGATTACTCCGGGGCCAGGTGGCTCAATCTCTCGAATCGCATCACGCGTATTTTGCGGGAGTCTTCCGTCCCAATACGCGCCTTTGAAGAATTCATCACTTGCCCTGCGTTGTTCGGGTGTCATCTCGGTCCAGTTTGGACGCTCAGAGCGAGAAACGACCGTTTCGAATCGGACTTCTTTTCTCGCTCCGTTGACCTTTGCTCGAAGGGTCCAACCATCAATGGCAAGGCCATCAATTGAATTGACGAAGGCGCGAACGCGAAGTGTCCCAGTCGTATGGTCAGCGAGTAATCCTGTCTGGGTGTAGAGACGTTCGATAAAGACCTTCTCAGTAGCATGAATGGTGACCGAGCGGGTGATCCCTCCGTGCCACCATTGATCTTGATCTTCGATGAAAGTTGCATCTGACCATTTGACGACGACAATCCGTACTGTGTTCTTACCGTCAAAGAGGTAGTCAGTGATATCAAAATCAGCATGCAATCTTGAATCTTTCGCAAGCCCAACGAATCCGCCGTTGATGTAAAGCGAAGCAACCGATTCGAATCCGCCGATAGTGAGGACTACGCGCTTGCCCCGCCATAGATCGGAAAAGTCGAAGTCTCTTTCATAAACACCCGTCGGATTCTCATGGGGGACTAATGGTGGAAGTTGATCGAATGGCATCTGCACATTTGTGTAGATGGGTTTGTCCTCGAACGGAAAGTTACCGCTCTCATCTTGCACCATGGTCCAGAGTCCAGGGACATTGATCGGGCTCCATGACCGAGAAACCTTGGCTTCTGGATGTTTGAGAAGTTGAAACCGCCACTGACCATTGAGTGAAGAGGAGTGAAGGTGAGGTGCGTCAAGCATTGGAAGGCGATTGACCGAAGTGAGATCTGGTGACGTCCAGTATTTGCCGAGAGCTGAGCTCTTTCCAGCATCATGTTTGGTGATCATCGAGGCTCCGACCTTTCGCGGGCTCTTCACCCTTGAGTGCGCGATTCTCTTCTCGAGCTTCGTCCATCGCATTCAACACAACACCGATGAGCACATTGAGGATCGTGAAGACAATAATGAAAACATAGGAGATATAGAACGGTAGTGCGAGTGGCGTGTACGAGAGTCCATCCATCAAGTAACTTGCAAATTCTTCAAGAGTCAAAAGGATGAAGAGCGAGGTTAACGCAGAAGTGATATCGCCCCATTGCTCGGGCATATCTTTTCCGAAGAGATAGACCCCAGCCATTCCGTACATGAAAAGTGCAAGAAAGATGAGTACAGACATACTCATCAAAGGCGGAAGACTTCGAGCGATGGATCGAGTAAGAATTCGCACCTCAGGCAAGAATCGGAAGATTCGAATCAATCTGAAGATGCGAAGTAGTCGAAGGATCAATGTCTGGCTAGCAAAGAGTGGCGATAGTCCGATGATGACGAAATCGAAGACATTCCATCCGGTCTTGAAGAACATCCAAGGCTTGCTTCCGTAGGAGATGATCCGTGCTATCAATTCACCTATGAATATCCAGAGCGCTATTCGATCGAAAGTCTCAAGTGAGCTCCTCACTTCGCTATCGATATTTTTCATAGTCAATAGCGCGAGCGCGATCGCGTTGAGCATAATGATGGCAGCGATAAAGAGTTCGAAAGCTTGGCTGTAGACGACCTTAGTCAGCCATTTGATTCGATAGCCAGGAATCTCCATCTCTTCGCCTTGATTCCTTAACACCGATCTTCCCTTTGAAAAGGTCAGTTACTTATCGGATTGGCTTCGTTGACGACGATGGTCTTCGCCCAGAGGTCTGTGACTCGCTTGAGTCGGCCACCTTTGAAGATCCAGAGCGCATCAGTCAGTGAGATCGCTAATCCGATCAGCGAACCAAGAATTGTGAGTCCCTGTCCTGCGAAAGGATCTGAGGAATATGCATCATCAAAACCCGATGCAAAACCACCGAGTGCTTCGAATATCAAGCCGGGAATCGCAAAAACAATAGGAATAAGGAGCTGGCGAATGGCCATATGTCCCCAGGTTGCAGTGTTGCGCTCAGCCTCGGCGACAACGCGCATTTTGAGAATCTGCTTGGCAGGTGTTAGTCCTTGTCCCCAGACCACAAGACTCCAGATCAACCAGCCAATACCGCATGTGACGATCATCAAAGCCAGATCAAGGAAATAACCACCAAGTCGATGTTGTGCAGATGCTTTTGGAAATAGGTTCATAGTCACCAGAATACTGCTATGAGCACATTAGCAACTGCTAATCCGAACATTGTCATATAGGTAGAGCGCTTCACTTCGGACTTCTTCACATTGAGGAAACCAAGTACCAGGATTATCACGACAAAGAGGAGCTTGATACCAAGTTTGCTGTGATCGAGAAGTTCAACCGAATCGTCTTTTGCATGTTGCATTGCATTAACGATGATTAAGAAGATTCCCGCAAGCAGGACCAAGAGTCCACTGTGAAGAGATGCCACCTTGATTCGAAGCGGCTTCTCACTGACGCCAACTAAGAGCCCACCAAGTAGGCCAGCCATTCCGATGAAGTGCAAGACGACGAGAACTTCATAGAGCAAGTTCATGGCCTCCCCTTTCAGCCGATTCTCAGGACTGAGATTCTCTATCTCAAGCCTAATCGTCTTCTTGGAAGAATTGCTGGTTCAACTGGCAGGGTGATTTCAAAGGTGCTTCGCTTCGGGCATGGCTAACGACAACCAATCCTTCGAAGTCTCGAGAAGAGGGCTTGTCGGAGCGCTTCTTACTGGCAGCATAACTGCGGTCGCATCTCTCTTTCCAAACGCAGCGCATGCGCAACCAACCGCTAAATGTGTTCGCGCTGGACAAAAAATTATCTTCAATGGTTATGCATATAGTTGTATTCGAAAGAGCGGTCGCCTGACCTGGAAACGCGGTAAGAGGATTAAGGCAGCAATCGCTTCACCTATCTCTTCTCCAACGCCATCAAACTCTGTTACGCCATCGCCGACACAAACTTCAAATTCCAATCCGACCCCAACGCCGACCCCAACGCCAACCCCAACGCCGACCCCAACGCCAACCCCAACACCAACCCCAACACCAACTCCAACACCAACTCCATCGCCGAGCGCCACAGTAAAGCAAACTGGTTTTTTCATAGCGAAGTCGAATCAGATTGTTGTAGGTGAATCAAAGATTTTCACCGGAATAGATCTTGCAGGACGAAGCGTGAAGTTATCTCTTTTCCGTTCAGCCTCAGGAGTAAGTGCAGTTGATGTCTACTGCACCCATGCTGGATGTGTGGTTACTCCAGAAGGACCGGAGTTGGTCTGCAAGTGTCACTTCTCATATTTTGATTCGGCAACTGGCGCACGAAAGAGTGGTCCAGCGCCAACGGGTCTTCCTATTTTTGCAACGAGTGAAATTGATGGCGAGATCTACATCCTCAGTTCTTGAGTCATAGCCCTTCGGCCGGCTCAAATCTTCTAAAGGATTCACTCAGGTTTAGTAGCGGCACCTTCAAAATGGGTCAAACCATCCATTTGAACCATCGAAGTCTCGAAATTGTCGCCTGGGGTCATTGCCTACCTGCCTACCCCTCAGTAGGTTCAGGGGCGAGAAGTGGCACCCCGCCTCTCTCAAGAAAGGCATTCGAATGTCTGAAGTTACAAATGGGGTTTCTCGTCGTTCAGTACTCAAAAGTGCTGCGATCGGTACAGCAGGTCTCGTCGGCGGTGGCGCACTTCTGTCATCGTGCGGTGGCGACGCTGCAACTGGACCGCTCTCCTTCGGTGCACGTACTGTTGATGAGTCACCAACAAAGCAGCT
>VGAI01000014.1 GCA_016870815.1 Actinomycetota bacterium | reverse complement strand
ATCTCTCGGATGGAATCAAGGGTCCGATCATGATCTATAACTGGCCACATGGTTCAGGAATAGAGATTACCTCAGACCTTGCTCACCGACTTGCAGATATCGAAAATATCGTTGCAATAAAGGATTCGACACCGAACGGTGAGCAGTTCTTGAACACTACGAAGGAGCTCTCTGGAAAGGTAAGAATCTTCGGAAACTTCATGGTTCCAGCAAACCTTGATTTCATGATGCGACATGGTGGCGATGGCACTATCGGTGGTGGCAGCATCTTTGGCCGCCCTGACACGCTCTATTGGGAGCAAGTCTGGGCAGGAGATCTCGAAAGCGCCAGGAAGCACGCAGAACGAAACCTCGCTCTCCTTGAAGCGCTCTGGTTACCTGGCGGGTGGGCAGGAAAGTGGGGCGCCTATCAAAGCCAACTCAAAGCAATCATGGCGATGATCGGAGTCCCTGGCGGGACAGTGCGCGCACCACGTCTTCCGATAACTAATCCAGCCTCTTTGACCGCTATCCGAACTATTCTCACTGAGTTTGGTCTGCTCTGACTTTCGAAAGATAGTGATGTGAGCGCTGGTCTATATGAGAGTGAAACGGAATAATCGCCTTAGTTGATAGGAGTCAGAACCATGAGCACATTTCAAGGTGTTGATCATGCCGGTATTGGTGTTGCCGATATGGATGTGGCATTCGATTATTGGATGCACAAACTCGGTTTCACAGAAATCTTCTTCGACTACACCGGCCCTGTTCCAGGTCTTGAAGAGATCACGAAATCGAAGGGAACCAAAGCAAGAATCGTGATGCTCGGTCACAAGAACACAACGCGTCTTGGCCCCGGTAAGGTAAAACTCGTTCAACGACTTGATGGTGATGGCGCGCCACCATATCCAGCAGGAATTGGTTACGGTGAGGTCGGTCTTGCCGAAGTATGCCTACATACCCTTCACACCGAGAAGATCTTTAGAGAACTCGTCGATAACCATGGCGTTAAGTCCTTGATGGAACCACTGAGCGCTGCTGTCGGTGAACAACAGATCGAACTCGATATCGCGTATTTCGCTGATCCCTGGAACGGCAAGGTCGAATTGATTGACTGGAAAGGACTCTGGACCGCTCGCCCCGCCAAACCACGAATCGAAGGTGTTAACCATGTTGCTTTCGGAGTTCACGACATGAAGGTGACGACAGATTTCTATCAGCAACTTGGTTTCACTGATCGCATTTTCGAGTCCACCGAATTCTTTGGTCCGATGGCTCCTTGGTATCAAGTGGGTCGAGCTCTCCCTGGTCATCACATGACGCTCTGGCTTTCAGGCAAGGGCGCGGGCATCGAACCGGTGCGACTAACCCCGCTCTGGGAGGACTGTCGCGGCCAATGGGGCCATGTTGGTCCGATGGATTTTGGAATCGGCGTCCAGAACATCAAGAAGGCAGTGGAAGAACTCAAACGACTTGGCATCGAGATGCATAGCGATATTCAGGTTCTTGATGTTGGAAATTCAGAGTTCAAGTACCTCTACTTCAAGGATCCTGACGACCAATACGTCTCTATCGTTGAAACTTCTTACTGAAACTGATTTAGCTTAGTTCCACTTTACTTACTCAACCCTCGTTGGGTATTTACTCGCATTCCCGCTTGGGCCCAGGTCATGCATGCCCGAATATTCGGCACATCATCGACAACTACTAAACAATCAAAGCAGACTCCCATGCCACAGAAGACTCCTCGCGGATCGCCATCAGTTGTCGTGCGCATTGCGACTTTTCCTTCGACCATCATGATGCTGGCGACACTTTCACCTTCGTGTGCAGTGACAATCTGATCATCAATCGTTAGTTCAATCTCCTTGCCACGTGAAATCTTTGGATCACTCATGATTCGAAAACTCGCTGGTGAGTGATGAGTCGGTTCCATGAATCGAGTCTGCCAACTTAAGATAGGATTTTCAACATGGCATCGAAACTCTTCTCTCCACTCGATATTCGCTCGAAGCACTTTCGAAATCGAGTCTGGGTCAGTCCGATGTGTCAGTACTCAGCAGATGATGGTGTCGTCGGTGATTGGCATCGTGTTCATCTCGGATCCTTCGCAACAGGCGGCGTTGGCATGATCATGGTTGAAGCAACGGGAGTCATGCCCAACGGGCGGATTTCCATCGGTTGTTCCGGGATTTGGAGTGATAAACATGCAGAGGCTTTTCGCCCAGCGATCGAATTCGCACACTCACAGGGCACCTTGATTGGAATTCAACTTGCTCATGCAGGACGCAAAGGTTCGACGATGAAGCCGTGGGATGACCATGAGTTGGCCTCCACCCAAGAAGGAGGCTGGATCAACTTCGCCCCTTCCCCAATTGCCTATAAAGATTTTCCTATCCCCCATGCCATGACTATCGAAGAGATTGAATCGGCAGAGCAGGCTTTTGTCGATGCCGCAATCAGGTCAGAGCGCGTTGGTTTTGATCTCGTAGAGATACATGCGGCACACGGGTATCTCTTCCATCAATTTCTCTCACCGTTATCGAATAAGCGCGACGATGAGTATGGTGGTTCGTTTGAGAATCGAATTCGCTTCTTAGTCGAAACCGTGAAGAAGGTTCGCGCCGCCATCTCTCAAGGGACTCCCCTTTTCGTTCGTATCTCTGCAACAGATTGGGTCGAAGGCGCATGGGATCTTGATGAAGCAGTCGAACTCTGCAAGATACTCAAGGAAGTCGGCGCCGATCTCATCGATGTCTCATCCGGTGGCCTCGTACATGACTCAAAAATCACCACTGGACCTGGCTACCAAGTTCCCTTCGCTGAGAAGATCAAGAGTGAGGCGAATATCCTCACCTCAGCTGTTGGTCAGATAACTGCCTCTGATCAAGCAGAGGAGATCATCGCCTCAGGACGGGCCGATTCAGTGATGCTTGGCCGTGAAATGCTTCGAAATCCTCGCTGGGCAATTGCAGCCGCAGAAGAGTTGGGCGAAAAGATTCCTTGGTCAATCCAGCTCGAGCGCGCTCGAAAAATCGGCGCCCGAAAATCTCCCCAGTAGCTCAGCTACCAAAATTCTCTTAGAGAAGGCGCTCAATAGAGAAATGCGAGATATCTCGTTCGCATCTTCCAGAGAGAACGAGTTCTGCTAATAGCTGCCCCATCAAAGGTGAGGCGGTAAATCCCATATAGGGATACATCCCAACGAAGAGCCCTTCTATTCCGGGGAATTTATCGATGATGGGATTGTGATCTTCTGTGCCGTTTCCGGTACCTACCCAGGTGCGGATTACCTTGACATCGGCTATTCGAGGGACGACTTTGAGGGCGACGCGAAGATTTGATCTTAGTGAATCCGGATTAAGGATGGGATTGCGCTTCTCGTCATAGCGCGCTGGCCATCCACCGCCAATCAAAAGTGAACCTGAATTTGCTTGCTTGAAGGTCAGTTTCTCACTCGTAAAATAGACTAGGTGGTGCACGAACTTCTCGATCTGTTCCGTAACAGAAACTTGGACAGGAACATCACTGATTGGAATTCGTCTTCCTAGCCCAGCAGTGAGTTTTGGTATCCCAGCATTTGCAGTGATAAGAACCTTTGAACCCGAAAACTCCCCTGCGCTTGTCGATACAGTGAAACCCTTTGAACTTTTTGAGATCTGGAGTACTTCTGTCTTAGTCGAGATGCTTGCGCCGTGACGGCGTGCGGCATCGACAAAAGCGGGAGCGACAACAAGCGGATTGGCCTTGCCCTCTATCGGGCAGTACGCGGCTCCAACCATCTTTGAGGAGATGTAGGGGGCTTTCTCTTGTAACTCTGCGTGAGAGAGCATTCGCGAATCTATTCCTATCGAATTCTCGAGACGAACCTTCTCCTCGAGATGGCGTAGATTCTTCTCATTCTCGGCAATCATCAATCCACCGTTGCTCGATACCTCGAGGTCAGCGCCTAGTTCCTCAGAGAGACCTTTCCAAATCTTGAGCGAATCCGCCAGTATCGAGAGTCCGTGAAGGAATTGTTTCGCCCAATCCACTCCTAACTCTTCGAACGGCTCATATTGGATCTGGCCATGCAAACTTCCAGCATTTCTTCCCGAGGCTTGAGTATTGAGATCGAACTCTTCAAGGAGTGCGACATTCGCACCGTGTTTTGCTAGTTGGTAAGTGCTTGAAGCACCAATTGCGCCACCACCAATGACGATGACATCAAAGGATTTATCTCTCGTCATCATCGGACTATGATAACTAAGAGATGCGAATATCGATCAACGGTATTCGAAAGACGAGATTCTATGAGGTCGAGTATGAGCGAAGAATTCCGCGGGAGTTACGGCGTTCTGGTCACTCCTTTCACTGAAGGTGGTAAGAGTGTGGATGTTGATGCGCTCAAACGCTTACTCGATTGGCAGTTAGCAAGTAAGTCCCCTGGAGTCATCATGCTTGGCACTACCGGGGAATTCTTGACCATCGCAGATGATGAACGTCGCCTTATCGTCGATACAACGGTGAAACATATGGCAGGGCGAGCCAAGGTCCTGGTCGGAACTATGAACGCTTATACGCCTCATGCGGTGAGATATAGCGCAGAGGCGCAAGAACTTGGTGCGGATGGGCTAATGATCCTGCCCCCTTACTACTACACGCCTACACACGATGAGATCCATGGTTACTACAAGGCTATTTGCGCGAAAGTCTCGATTCCAATCATGGTCTACAACAATCCATTTACATCGAATGTCGATATGCCGGCGCGACTGATCGGAAAGCTAGCAAGGGATTTTCAACAGATCCGCTACATCAAAGAAGCAAGTAAAGATGTCGCCAGGGTCAAAGATGTCATTGAAGAGTCAGATGGACTGGTCAAGGTATTTGCGGGCGAGCGCGTCGTAGAGTCATACATGCTCGGTGCAACTGGCTACGTCAATCCCTACGCCAACTACATCCCTGAGGCATCGACTTTGATCTGCGAACTCTTGGCGAAGAAGGAGTACGCAAAAGCGGAACGTATTGCCTCATATATCAATCGAATCGACCACACCATCGCCGAAGGGCATCCGCTCTATGGTCATCAGTGCTACTCCAAGGCTCTCGCCGCGGCGCGTGGTTATCCAGTCGGAGATGTCCGACCACCGATAACGACCTATGCCTCACTCGGTGCAGAAGGAAAGTCCAGACTTGCAACGCTGATGGCGATGATTGATGAACTCAACGCCATCCTTCCCTCGCTTTAGAGCGAGTTTCGGATAACTGCTCCGGATTGAACGACGAGGTCGATCTCGCGCAGGTGCTCTGGGTCATCTAGTGGATTGCCACGCGTTGCGATGAAGTCGCCGGCAAAACCCTCGCGAATCTGACCAAGGAAGTTCTCTTGCTTGATCAACTTCGCCGCCATTGATGTGATCGATTGAAGAGATTTGAGCGTGCTCAAGCCTGCCTGATGCATCAAGAAGAGTTCATGGAGCGCTGCAGGCACACCATCGACTAAATCGCCAGGTGGGTAATCAGTTCCATTGGTCATCTTGATATTCGCCTTGATTGCAAGCTTCACACTCTCCAGGTGTCTCTCACTTGCTTTGAGCGCATTCTGAATTGAAGGCTCTTCAAACCCCTTCGCTCGCATCCACGATTCCGAGCGGGTAACACAGAGCGTTGGGGAGTAGAAGACATCTTTTGCTGCCATCTGATCTACCGTCTCTTGATCCATCACATAACCATGTTCAAAGGATCGGACTCCTAGACGAAGGGCTTGTTGGATGGCTTTGGATTCACCGGCATGAGCAACGACATAAGTGTCATGCTCTGTCGCAGCTTTGACCACACCGCGAATCTCATCATCGCTCATCTCAGGGATATCAGGGCTCTCGCCAGCATGAGCAAGTCCGCCCGTAATGAAGATCTTGATGTGATCAGCACCAGCGTTCAATTCATCAAGGGCCGCTTGATAGAAGCCTTCAAAGTCCTTTGCATAACTGCATGCAGAGCCGCGCCCATGGCCATTGGGTGTAGAGATGGCGCGACCTGCACCGAATATTCGAGGTGCCTTAATCCATCCGGCGGCAAAGGCTTTGCGAAGCATCAAGTCTGCTTGATTCTGTTCATGAACCGAGCGAATCGTTGTTACACCACTAAGCAATGCATCGGAAGCGCGCTGAGCCGAGCGATATGCAGTGACGGCAGGATTCTCTTCAGGGTCGGTGAGCGAGAACGGAAATACAACGGAAAGATGGGTGTGACAGGAGATCAACCCCGGAAATAAGAAACGCCCATCGAGATCAATGATTTCATCAGATGCCCCGCGCTTTGAGAAGGAAGTTGTCCCAGAAATCTCAGCAATCGTGCCATCTTCGCCGACTCGAACTGCACCTAGTGGCTTGGCTACTCCCTCGACGACATCGATAACTCGCGTATTTGTGAAGATGGTCACTGCTACCCCCAATAGTTTCGCGAACTAGCTTTAGAAAGTTAAGGTTTTGGGTGCGCTGCCTGCCTCTTGCAAGATACACGAGACCTTTCGACCATCACTGAGAGAAACATGCAGCGGTTCGCGAGAAGCACACTCTCCTTGTGCAAGTGGGCATCGAGGATGGAACCTGCAACCAGAAGGTGGATAGGCAGGATTGGGGACATCACCAGGTAGATCGAGTGGGATGAATGCCTTACCGTCAGCATGCGGAATCGCAGACATCAAAGCCTTGGTGTAAGGATGTGCAGGCGAATTCCAGATCTCCTCAGTCTTTCCAGTCTCAACAATCTTTCCGAGATACATCACTGCGACTCGATCAGAGATACGTCTTACGATAGATAGATCATGTGAGATGAAGATCAATCCCATCTGGAATTCTTCGACCAAGTTCACTAAGAGATTGGCTACCGCCGCTTGTGATGATGTATCGAGGGCAGATATCGGCTCATCCGCGATGATGACCTTTGGTGAGATGGCGAGAGCTCTAGCGATAGCGATGCGCTGCCTTTGTCCACCGGAGAACTGATGCGGATATCGCTCTACCGCATTTCGGGGAAGGCCCACTCGCTCAAGGAGTGATGCCGCCTTTTCGAGAGCTTCTGATTTAGAGATGCCACCAATTCGTGGACCATCCGCAATCTGATCGCCGATCTTTCGCCGTGGGTTGAGTGAGCCGTATGGATCTTGAAAGATCATCTGAAGGTTTCTAAAGTGAGCATCACGCTGACCTCGGCCAATCTTTGACACCTGTTGACCATCAAAGTTCACTTCGCCATCAGCGCCCTGCAAGATTCCGACTATCGCTTTACCCAGGGTTGACTTTCCGCACCCAGATTCACCGACAAGCCCAAGAATCTCTCCTGCGCCAACGTGAAGATCCACACCAGCAACAGCTCCAACTTTCTGATCGCCTCGCGTGTATTCAACAGAGAGGTTATTGACTTCGACTATTGGCTTCATCGATTCACTCCTGCCGGTGTATCGAAGGGATCGACAGTGCAGAAGATCCGACGTATTCCATCAATATCAACCTTATTGGGCGTGCCTGATTTGCACTCACTTCGTGCAAATGAGCATCGAGTATGGAAAGCGCACCCGGTTGGGAATTTGCCAAGTTCTGGCGGCATCCCCTCAATCGCAATCAATCGCTTGCCATTCGCCCCTGAATCAGGAAGAGCATCGATAAGGCCTTGTGTATAGGGATGTCGTGGTCTGGTGAGGACTTGGCTAGTTGGTCCAGACTCAACCTCAGCGCCTGCATACATAATCATCAATCGGTTAGTGAGCGCTGAGAGCACGCCAAGGTCATGAGTGATAACAATGACCGAGAGGTTCTGGCTCTTTCGAAGTTCATCGAGGAGTTTCAATATTCCTGCTTGAACCGTGACATCAAGGGCAGTGGTGGGTTCATCAGCGATAAGAAGCTTTGGCTGACAAGCAAGCGCCATTGCGATCGCGATTCGCTGTCGCATGCCGCCGGAGAACTGACTGGGGTGAGCCTTGAGCGCTGTCTTTGGATCTGGGATCTTCACCGTATCGAGTAGTTCCAGGGCGCGCGCTCGCGCCTCGCCCTTTGAGACTTTTCGATGATGACGCAAGTGCTCAGTCAATTGGGTTTCGATCGTCAGCATCGGATGCAGGGATGTCATCGGATCCTGGAAGATCATCGCGACATCTTTTCCACGAACCCGCCTCAAATCCTTCGGCTTGAAGCCAACCAGCTCTTCACCATCGAAGTTGATTGAGCCCGATGCCTTTCCTTTATAGGGAAGCAAGCCCATGATGCTCAGTGCGGTCATCGTCTTTCCGCTGCCACTTTCCCCCGCAATGCCAAGAATCTGGCCACGTTCAATGTCGAATGAGAGATTGCGCACGGCATCAGCCGGGCCGCTAGCGGTCATTAATGTGACAGTCAGATTTCGAACTGAAAGTAATGTCATCAGTCGCGAAGCGCCTTTGCAGTACGAGGATCAAGTGCGTCGCGAAGCGCATCTCCGATGAAGTTGAAGGCAAGGACGGCGCTCAATATGGCAAGTCCTGGGAAGAGTCCCACCCACCAACGATCGAAGTTGACCGCACCCATCGAAACCATCGATCCCCACTCGGCTGCCGGAGGTTGTGCGCCGAGGCCAAGGAATGAAAGTCCCGAGAGAAGCAAGAGCGCATTGCCTACCTCAAGTGATGCCAGAACGAATACGGGGCCAGCAAGATTAGGGCGAAGATCAACGACAAGGGTTCGAAGCGAGGATGAGCCAAGTAACGATGATGCAGTCACATAATCGTTCTGTTTGGCATTCAAGATCAATCCACGGACTAATCGAGCATAGACCGGCCACGAGACGATGGTGATTGCGATGACTGCATTTCTGATCTCTGGTCCGAGCGCCGCAGCAACAGCCATAGCGAGAACGATTGCGGGAAAGGCGAAGAACATATCGGTAAGGCGCATGATGATCGCATCGACTCGTCCCCCGAAATATCCCGAGATTCCGCCTATGATCGAACCAAGGAAAGCGGAGAGAACGACGAGAAGAATCGAGTAAGGTAGTGAGATTCTCGCGCCATAGATAACTCGGCTGAAGATATCTCGGTTGAGCTCATCCGTTCCCATCCAGTGAAGAGATCCTGGCATCAAGAACTTATCCGAGTCTTGCGAGAGTGGGTCGTAAGGCGAAATCAACGGCGCAAAAATCGCAGCAAAGACCCAGAACAAGATTATGATGATGCCAACGACGGCAAGCGGTTGACGCCAAATTGAATTCGAATTTCCAAAGCGAGAAGCCATCACTGCTCCGCCTTTCGAAGCTGAGGGTCAATCACTCGATAGAGGATGTCGACGATGAGATTCATCGTGATATACACCGTTGCGACGACCATGCTCACGCCCATAATTCCTGGGAGATCCAGACCAACTGCGGCTCGATAGGCATACTGTCCAAGCCCTGGCCAGGAAAAGACATTCTCGATGAGAACCGATCCAGCCATCAAACTCGCGAAGGCGACTCCTGCGACAGTGATGATTGCGAGGAGGGCTGGCCGAAGTACATGTCGCCTAATGACCGTGAGCTCAGGGAGTCCTTTCGCTCTCGCTGTTCTTACATAGTCGTTACCGAGAATCTCCAAAACAGATGCACGAGTGAACCTGGTCAAGACACCGAGCGCATAGATAGCAAGCACGATAGCGGGAAGGAGCAAGTATGAGAATGCTTGTCGAAAAGTGGCAAAATCACCATTGATGATTGCATCAATGGTGAACATTCCTGTGACCTGTGGCGGTGGCTCTGCTCCTGGGTCTAAACGTCCGGACCCCGGTGACCAACCTAACAAAAAGAAAAACACATAGAAAAAGACAAGCGCGGTCCAAAATGTCGGCATTGAGACACCAGTAAGACTGAGCACGCGAATGATCTGATCTGGCAAGCGATCCCGAGTGATGGCAGAAATAGTCCCGAGAATCAGACCTAAGACCATCGCAATCACGACGGCAATGAGAGCAATCTCAAGCGTTGCCGGGAAATACTCCCGCAAGTCATCGATGACTGGGCGCTTTGACGAAAGTGAGATTCCCAAATTACCGTCGGAAAGATTCTGGATATACCTGAGATATTGAACCGGTACTGGCTGGTCCAGTCCGAATTCCTTCTCGAAAGCCGCCACTATCTCTGGGTCGCTATAGGCACTATTGCCAAGATTGGCTGCCACCGGATCGCCAGGCACCAACTGGGTGATACAGAAGGAGATGAACGTCATTCCGAAGATCAACAAGAGGCTGGTCAGTATCCGTTTGATTATAAATGGAAAGAAGCCAGTGCCACGAAGAACCTTCATTACGAAGGAGGTCCTCGCAGTCACTGGCTTCATTCGTCCTAGTTTATTTCCTTTTCTGTTCTTGGACTTGAAGAACTAGAGTCCTACGCAGTGGGCTTCAGTTCATGCAAGTTGACGGTCCAGATGATGTGTGGTGCAGCCCCCTTGACGTTCTTGTTGGATACAAGAATCGCTGCGGGTTGAAGCAAAGTGACGAACGGTCCTCGCTTGTTCATCTCCCGCTGCCAGTCACGGAAGAGCGCAGCGCGCTTCTTCGGATTGGTTTCGGTCGATGCCCGTGCTTGAAGTTCTTCAATCACAGGATCTGCACCCTTTACCCAGCCAGCCCTTAGGCCAACTTTGGTTCCAGGACTGAAGCTTTCCGTGTAGTTCGTTGAATCAGGCCAGTCTGGATTCCAGAGCCAAACACCCATTTCTTCCTTATTTTCACGGTAGAGCGGAAGCGACACTGCCAGAGGCGCACCCTCGAGTTTCGGCTTGAATCCAAGTGCACGAAGATCCTCATCGATCATGGCTGCAACAGATGCGAAGAAGATCCCGTTGACTGCACCACCATCGCCCCAGAATCCAATCTTCACCGGAGTATCTTTGATACCGCAGGCATCAAAGGCCTCTTTGGCGCGAGACGTATCTTGTTTGATTGCATCCTTCTGGCCGAGTGAACCTGAGAACATCGTTGGGATCAATCCTGCGGCTTGTATTGCACCTTCACCAGCGTAGCGGACAATCTTCTTATAGTTGATGCCGTAACGGACCGCTTCAAGGCACTTGGCATTCGAAGTGAATGCAGTCGCTGCCGAGAATGTTTTGTTTTGGCTCAAGTAGATAAAGAAGATCGCTCGACCCTGTCCACGAATGACATTGACCTTGTTGCCGAGGCCATCTGCTTGGTCAGGTGAGAGATCTACAGCGAGCGAGGAAGAGCCCTTGATGGCGTTGAGTCGCTGTACGTTGACTGGGACGTTTCGAACCACAATCTGGTCATAGCCAGCTGCAGCACCCCAATATTTCTTATTTCGCTCAAGAACTACCTCAGTAGTGAGGTTAAACGACTTAAGTACGTATGGTCCACTTCCTGCAGATGCGCTCTTCATGAACTCGAGCGCCTTGTCGGTGTCCTTGGCATCGGCGGCATCAGAACCACCGTTGGCCTTGACCACCTTGCTATTAACGATGCCGAGCGAAGGAGAAGTTGCAATCGCAAGCACCTGTGGTTGTGGAGTCTCTGTCTTGAGCACAACTGTCATTTCATCTTTCGCAGAAACAGTGATTCCGTTCATCAAAGACGAGGGATTGCCCTTGACATTCTTGAGTCGGTTGAGTGAGAAAACGACGTCAGCAGAAGTTACCTTGGACCCATCCGAGAATTTAGCCTTGGGGTTTAGCATAAATGTGAACTCTGTTGCATTCGCATTTACTGTCCATTTCGAGGCAAGTCCTGGAACCGGAGTACTAGCATCGCCTCCCTTATAAGTAATCAAGGTTTCATAGAGAGCTCGATTGATCATATTTCCAGTGCCTTCAAATGATCGGGCCGGATCGGTCGAAGTCAACTGGAAGACTGTCTCAACAGTCAGAGTCTTGGCCGCAGCATTTACTGGGCCTGACACTGTAACTGTTGAAACCAGAGCAATGGCAAAGACGACTCCCATTACTCGCTTTAAAGAAGTCTTCATAAACAGGGTGTCCTTTCGATTACTGAAGAACCTCAGATGTCACCTTGGCGAATCTCGTCGAGAGCACTGAGTACGCAGAGTTTGCCTATTGAACAGACGCCTGTCAATCAGCCACTACTGTTCGTAATTCGCACCTTGTGGTGATCCGATAAAGAAACCGTTACAAACTCTGCACTCTCTCAGGTCAGTCGGTTCGCCATTAGTTCGCGAGTAGTTCAGTGGTGAACTCGTTGATCTTTCTGCCGCCATTTTCTTCTACGACGATGATGTCCTCTACGCGAACGCCGACTCGACCTGGCCAGAAGACTGAAGGTTCGATCGTGAAGGTCATCCCAACTTCAAGTGGAGTGTGATCTTCCTCGGAGATGTATGGGAGCTCGTGAACATCGAGTCCGATGCAATGACCAGTGCGATGTCTGAACCAATCACCATAACCACCTTCGACAATCACATCCCGTGTGGCCTTATGAACCTCTGATGCAAGGACTCCAGGTTTGACCGCAGCTATTCCCGCGGCTTGTGCTGCCATGACAAGCTGATAGACCTTCTCGTACTCAGCGGAAGGATCGCCCACATAGATGGTACGGCCAAAATCAGAGCAGTAACCGTTGATGACAGAGCCGAAGTCAAAAGAGACGCCCATCCCATCAATGAGCGGATTGCTTGTCCTTCGATCCGATGCATCGCGCGAATTCTTAGGGCCCATCGACCAGACCGCGGTGTCGAAAGATTCTGTCTTGGAACCGAGATTGTTCATCTGGAAGTTGATCTCACTCTTGAGATCAAGTTCGGTTGTACCGAGAATCACCTTATCTTTCACATTATCGAGAACGCCATCGACAAGATGGCAGGCACGAGTCATCAAAGCAATCTCATCCGCCGTCTTAATCCGGCGCAGACGATTAACTACCTCTTCGGCATTGACGATCTCTGCCTTCGGAAAGACCTTCATCAAGTTGATGACTGTCTCACTCCATGTTCTCGCAGAGACCGCAATTCGCTTGACCTGACCGAAACTCTTAGCGACCTTGGAGAACTTCGCAAATGCATCATCGCTCTCCGAGACTGTCGTGGTATTGGTATCGACTCCATTGGGAGAATCGAATTCCACGATCATTCGTGGCAGTACGAAATGCGGATCACTTTTCGGATGAAGGAATGCCCCAGCAACCCAGTGATGGGTGTAGGCAACATTTCCAAAGGTGACGACGCGCCGTTCGGTACCCGTGAGGTAATCCAAATCTGCAGAATGTTTGGGGAGAAAAATCAGGTCTATGCCCCGCTCCTGCATCAAGGCATAGAGTTTCACTCGGCGCGCTTTGTAATCAAACATAATCTCTTCTCCCCTTAATCGTGGACTGATTCTCTATCTGCAACTTGTAGCGATTGCACTAGCCCTTGAGCGGCAACTCATCTTCATGATTGTGAACCAACTGCCAACCTTTCGGGAAACGTTTCCAGACTCCGGTGTTTCTCACTTCGCGCGATGGTGTATCGCTATAGATCACCTTGAGATAGTGACGATTGACCGCCATATCGCCATAGATGGTGATCACCGGATCGGTGGCGTCGATACGTTCGACCTTTGGACCGCTTCCATCTTGCGGCCTGCGAGCTCTGACTTCATTAAGACCTGCGAGTCCAAAAGCGAGATCGCGTTCGGAAGAGTCCCAAACCGTGCAGTCTTCATGGATGAACTGATCAATCTTTGGTCGATTCTTCTCGATGAAACCTTCGTACATGGTCAAAACACCATTCCAGATGTATTGCTGATCCTGATCCATCTTCTCCCCTTTGATTGGTTTTCTTACCTTATTGATTCTTCCTACTGTCGATGAGGTCAAGATCTGAGGTATCCCCGAGATATTCAAGTCTCTGCAAAGAAATCGGCACATTCCCATTGAGCCATAGATAGTCATGGAACCCTCGAATCGTGAACTCGCTTCGGAATTTCGATTGAGCATCTGAGAAGAACTTGATGATCTGGGTCTTTCCTATCTGATACGTCAAGGCCTGCCCGGGGCTTGAGGCGAAGAAGACTGCCTCGTCATAAGCGGTGCCATGATCCATCGGCACCTTCTTCTCCAGATAAGCCGTAGCGGTCGGAATATCGATCTCACCAATGGCAAGGTTGACATCGACAATCACTCGCATCGCGCGAAGTTTCATAAAGTTATACATCAAAGTCTGTGAGTGTGGCGCGTCATCGAAGAGCCCAGCAGCAAGCATCAACTCTTCGTTATAGAAGGCGATTCCTTCATTACTACCTGAGTCGTAGTAATAACGTCGCAAGAAACGAGGATGGCGCCATGAGATCGCAAGCTGTTGATAATGCGCGCCTTCATGAACGATGCCAGCGCGTGTATCTCGAGCATTGGCAGCATAGAAATAAGGTAGCTCTGGCCCTGGAGTTGGGACATAGGAGTAACCATCCTCATCCACTCGCGAAGGACCAGTCAGGTCATCGGTGACACCGAGCCAACGGATCGGAAGCAAGTAGGCAGGAATTGGCGCATTGAGATAGTGCTTGAGGGAGTTCGGTTGGGTCAAGATATCTTCGCTCTCGTAGAAATCTCTCACGCCCTCTTCTGCCTCTCGTTCATTTCTTACCTGCTCCTCTGAACTCGCGGGAAGCGGGGCGTATGGGAAGTTTCGATACTTGTTCTTTGCAAGAGCTTCAAGTGTTACAGCGCGATCCCACTCGATCTGACCGATCTCTCGCATCGCTTCTGGCGTGTAAGGCACGAGGGCGATATGGTCGAAGAACCATTGGTATTGATCCCGCCCGATGGAACGAATGGGTGAGAATGTGGACTTCTCGGCTTCAAGCCAAGATCGGTAATCCAAGAATGCAGTGATCGCTGTTTCACTATGGGATTTCAATTGCTCGGCCAACTCTCCTTGCGCCATCGGCAGAAGATGCTTCACTACTTCGCGAAGCTGGGTATCAATCGCATGAAGGAGTTCGATAGCGACCTCGGCATATTCCTTGATCGCATGGCCTGCAAGATTGCCTTTGCCTTCAGCGAGGATTCGTGGAGTCTCCTTGAGGATTTCAACGACTTCGCCAAGAGTTGCTTGAGTGACGTTGAGCGGAAGAAGGTGATCAAAGAGGACGCCAATGCTCTGGTCGATATAGAAACGAGGCTGCTCCTGCCAGACTTTGATGTGATCGAGTTCCCAGATGACTCGACTGATCGCACTTCCAAGAAGTCGAAAGTCAACATAATCTTCTACGGCGCACTTCGGAGATCGCGCACTCCCGGCATCCAGGGATTTCCAGCGTTTATCGAAAAGTGCAATCTCGCTTCGATAACGCTCTACATCTGAAGGTGACCATTTCGGAGACCACGCTGGTTCTCGCTCGATTCGCGGGATATCGTCATGTGATCGTGGTTGCTGCTTTCGTCGCCAAGCCCAGAACTCTCTACCTAGATCAGCGACCTGATTCTCAATACTCACGAGCGACCCACAATCCTTGGTTGACTAATGAAGTAAACCTTAGTCCTCACTTCGAGAGTAGTGAAGTAACGAGAGTGAGCGCAGTGATACGGATTGCGAACAACGAATCCCTACCAACCTAACTTCAACTTCGGCCGCCCATTGAGATATTGATTGGGCCACTTCATCGCAACCTCTTCTCCAACTTTCTCGTGCAAAGTTGAGAGCGCATTGAGCGCCCAGTTTGGATTGCGGAGCAACTCTCTTCCAAGCATCACTGCATCGGCATCGCCACTTTCGATTATCCGGTTTGCCTCTTCTACATCGGTGATCATCCCAACCGCCGCGGTCAATATCCGACTTGTTGACCGAATCTCGCGAGCGAAGGGAACTTGGTAGCCAGGTCCGACTGGATATGTCACACCTGTTTGCACCCCGCCAGAAGAGCAATCCATCAAGTCAACGCCGAGAGGGATGAGTTCTGAAGCAAGGCGAGCGCTATCTGCAACGCGCCAACCACCTTCAATCCAGTCATCGGTGGAGAGGCGAATGAAGAGGGGGTGCGTCGCAGGCCAGACCTCACGGATGGCAACGACCACCTCTTTGACGAAGCGAGTGCGATTTTCATAACTACCGCCATAGTGATCGACTCGAGTATTCGAAAGTGGCGAGAGGAAAGAGTGGATCAGATAACCGTGAGCGCCATGAATCTCAACGACATCAAAGCCTGCCTGGAGTGCCATCTCGGCCGCGTTGCGATAGTCCGTGATAATCCCTGTGATCTCCTCGAGATCAAGTGCCTTCGGCGCCGGAAGTTTGCCGAAGGGAATCGCTGAAGGAGCGAGGGCGCGCCAGCCACCAGATTCGGGCGGTACATAATCTTGTCCCTGCCAGGGCGAGGTTGTCGATCCCTTCTGGCCCGCATGCCAGAGTTGAATCCCAATCTTTGAGCCCTGACTATGTGCAAAATCTGTGATTCGCTTCCATGCCTTCGCCTGCTCGACATTCCAGATTCCAGTGTCCATCAAGGTAGAACGTCCAGTCGGGGATATTCCACTTGCCTCTGTCATCAAGAAACCGATTCGCCGAATCGCGAACTGGGCAAGATGAGCAAAGTGCCAATCATTTGGCATGCCATCCGTTGCTGAGTACATGCACATCGGAGAGAGCCAGATTCGATTGGGAATCTCGAGATCTCGGATAGTGATTGGTGTAAAGAGATTGGGCATACAAGTACTATAGCGAGCACTCTTCCATTGAGAGATCGCGAAAGGTCATTCAACTATGCCTCAAGAGAATTCATTCCAATCGTCGCAACAACTCGAATCCGATGGCCGGCATGTAGTCGAGGCAGCCGATGAGCTAGCACGAGTGCTCACTCCTCATGTTGAAGCAGATTGGAGTATCACGACACCGGACCTGATTTGGAGTCAGAGCCAGACAGCGATTCACACCATGCGGGCATGTCTTGAGTACTCATTCCAAGTTGTGGGAAGTCGGATGGATACCTATCAACCCGTTCTCTTCGAAAAGAAAGAAGCCGCCACTGCTCGTGACTATTTAACGATGATTCCAACAGCGGCGCGGGTACTTCATCATGTCGTTGCCATGGCTACTTCGAATGATCGCGCCTGGCATGCCTATGGCGTTTCGGATCCGACTGGATTTGCAGCCATGGGAGTTGTAGAAGTGAGTGTTCATACCTTCGATTTGGCTAAAGGCTTCGGCGATGATTTCACGCCCCTTGATGGTCCAAGTGCATTCGCAATCAATCGGCTCTTCGTAGATACCGTGGAGACAAATCAAGCTTTCAAAAGCGAGAGTCCAGGCAAGCAACTGCTCTGGTATGCAGGTCGTATCGAACTTGCCGGACTTGCTCGGCGCCAGGGATGGAAATGGAACGGCCTGGTTCGAGATTAGTCTGCCCTAGCCGAGCTTTGATGTGATTCTCGCCAGAGCCTTCCACCGAAAAGGAAGAATGCGATGGAGATAAAGAGCAAGGGCAAGAGCAGTGTTGCAAAGGCGTTGGTCAAAGTTCCTTCAATGAAATAACCAATTGCGGGCGGAAAGAGAAATCCCCCACCCATGACTGCCAACATCAGTAGCGTCGTCCCCCCAGGAAAATCTGGAGTTCGCCTCGCCACCCAACTCGAAGTGTTCGGGAATATGGGGCCAAGAAAGAGTCCCGCGAGGATGAGAGTAGTAAGAGCCAGATTCGAGTTACCACTCAGTGAGGTTGCGATAAGTGGAATCGCTGTCAGTGCGATCATCGTTACGACAATTGATTCGGGCTTAACCCGTGTCGAGAGCCATACTCCTAAGAAGCGGCCAGCAGTAAATAGAAGATAAAAGATCGAACTGAAGAGAGTCCCACGCTCCAATGTCATTCCGCTATTGACAGCAACAGTCGGTATCCACGCACCTATTGAGTTCTCAAGGCCGGAATAGAAGATGACTCCGAGGATTACCAGTACCAGAGGCAACTTACTCACTCCCTGTGAACTCTTCTTGGGCTGCGGCGAGAATTGCCACTTCGCATCTGGAAAAATCCACGAGGTAAGGAGCGCTCCCGTCACCGAAGTCAGGACAATCCATCGGATATTCGCTGAACCAAGCAGTGAGATCATCAATGGACCCATCAACGCACCGACACCCGTGGCGGCACTGACTACATTCATGCGAAAGTGAGAGGCATTCGCGCATCGAGTGATGAGAAGAAGAAATGAAATTCCGGTTCCGCCATAGCCAAAACCACCTACAGCGGCACAGATCCAGATGAAGACGTCACTGCTGGTGAAGAAGATCCCAGCAAAACCGAGCAGGGTGAGCGCTATTCCCACTCGCACGAAGGTATGAAGCGATATTCGCTTGCTCAGCAGTTGGACTGCAATCGTGCCGACCAGGGTATGAAAGAGATAAAGGCCGTAGAGGACTCCTGAGGTAGAGATGGGGATCTCATTTTCTCGAGCGAGCCACGGAACAATCGCACCCCAACAGGTACTGGTAAAGCCCATCATCGCGAAAGCGGAAGTCACTTGCGAGAAGCCGACTCGCGAGAGTTCTTTCGCACTGCTCACATCCGACACCCTAACGGGTCAACTCCTGATTTATATCGAGAAGGTATCGGCTAACTCGTGATCAGTCCTAGCGGCGAGGTCTTTAGTGACGACAGCATTGGCGCCAATGCGTACTCCATCGCCAATCATCACCGGGCCCAAGACTCGTGCCCCGGCACCAATAGTCACATTACTACCAACGGTGGGATGGCGCTTGCCTCGATCCTGAGAACGGGCCCCCAGAGTTACATCGTGATAGATCATCACATCATCACCGACGATTGCAGTCTCTCCTATCACTACTCCCATACCGTGATCAATGAAAAATCTTCGGCCGATCTTTGCGCCGGGATGAATCTCGATTCCTGTTATCCGGCGCATTTGGTTGGCAAATATCCTTGCGAGTAATCGAAGCCTGCGATTCCAGAGAAAATGGGCGATGCGATGACCCCAGATTGCGTGTAGCCCCGGATAGGTCAGGGCTACATCCAATCGATGACGCGCTGCCGGATCTTTCGCCTTTGCATTATCGATATCTTCGATGATTCGCTTCAACATGATCAATCCATCAAATCCTTATAAAGGATGGTGGAGAGATAACGCTCGCCAAAGGACGGGATGATGACAACAATCGTCTTACCCGCCATCTCTGGACGTTTTGCGACCTGTATTGAAGCCCAGAGCGCCGCACCCGATGAGATTCCAGCCAGGATTCCCTCTTCTGCGGCAGCACGACGTGCAAATGCAACAGCATCATCGGCCTCGACATCGATCACTTCGTCATAGACGCTTCGATCCAAAATTGGTGGAACAAAGTTCGGTCCAATTCCTTGAATCGGATGACCGCTTGGCTTACCGCCATTGAGAATCGGTGAGGCTGCAGGCTCTACGGCGAAAATCTTCAATTCAGGTTTTCGAGGTTTCAAGACCTGTCCGATACCTGTGATCGTTCCACCGGTACCGATACCCGCGACAACAGCATCAACCGCACCATCTGTATCGCGCCAAATCTCCTCAGCCGTCGTCTTTCGATGGATCTCAGGGTTCGCCTCATTCTCAAACTGCCGCACCATCACTGCTCCCGAAGCTCCGATTTCTTCAGCCTTAGCGACGGCTCCCTTCATGCCTTCCGCTGCGGGAGTAAGAATCAACTCTGCGCCAAAAGCGCGAAGTAGAGCGCGACGTTCTTTCGACATCGAATCTGGCATGGTCAAGATCGTCTTATAACCGCGAGCCGCACCCACCATCGCCAATGCGATACCAGTATTTCCAGAAGTTGCTTCAACGATCGTTCCGCCGGGCTTTAGTTCGCCACTCTTCTCCGCGGCATCGACCATCGCAATTCCGATGCGGTCCTTGACTGTGCTCGTCGGATTGTAGAACTCAAGCTTGGCAAGGACTGTGGCGCTGGTGCCCTCTGTCATTCGATTGAGTCGGACCAGCGGTGTATTTCCAAATACCTCGGTAATGTCGTTGTAAACCTTCATCTTCTCCTCTTTCTCCAATTTCTGATTCATTATCGTGATTTCAAAACTTCTTCCAAAGAAGTTGACCTGCAACTGAAAGTCTGACCAGTCCAATCGTCAGAGCGCGGTTTGGAAACTAGAACCCGCGTTAACGAAGATTCTTTAACAGCGGCCTTGGTTGATGCGACCGAAATCGATAATGCGCCGACGAGTGAAGAGCCAGTTAATGAGTGTCGACATAGACCGTATTTTAATGAAGCCTTCGAATTGCGCTACTTGCGAAAGGGTTGCAAGAAGTTATTAGAGCCCTTCACGCCAATGTGTCGTCATCGGAAGGCGTCGATCTTTACCGAAGGCAAGACCTGAGATCTTGGTGCCTGGTGGATACTGACGTCGTTTGTACTCTGCGCGGTCTACCAACCCGATTACCCGCTCGGCCAAATCCCTAGCAAAACCCGCGGAAGTGATCGCGGCCATCGAGCCATTGGCCTCGATGTAGATACGCAATATCTGGTCCAAAGCCGGATAGGTGGGAAGTGAATCGCTGTCCTTCTGTCCAGGACGAAGTTCTGCGCTTGGCTCTTTCGTGATCGAGTTGCTCGGGATGGGCGCTCTCTTGCCTTCTGCTTCGGCGAAGGAATTTCGCCACTGCGCCAATCGCCAGACATCGCTCTTGAAAACATCCTTGATGGGCGCAAAGCCACCGACAGCATCGCCATAAAGGGTCGAGTACCCGACCGCGAGTTCTGATTTGTTTCCGGTCGCTAGGACAAGGTGACCCCATTGATTCGAAAGCCCCATAAGAGTCGTACCGCGAACTCGTGCCTGCAGATTCTCTTCTGCGATTCCAGTGAGTTCGGTGGAGGCGAGGAAAGCATCGACCATTGGCTGGATAGGAATCACTTGATACGAGATGCCTAAGGCAAGCGCCAACTCCTTGGCATCACTGAGTGAATGATCCGATGAATACTTGCTCGGCAGTGAGACGCCAAAAACGTTCTCTGGACCTAGCGCATCGACAGCAAGTGCCGCTACCACTGCTGAATCAATTCCACCGGAGAGCCCAATAACCACCGAAGCAAAACCGTTCTTTCTCACGTAATCCCGTAACCCCATCACCAGCGCCGACCAGAGCTCGGCCTCTTCTCTCAGTCGAGTGGCAACACCGGGCACGCTCTTGGCATAGGGATTAAGTGGTCCATCGGTAAGGATGAGATCTGGTTCTGCAGAATTGGCTTTGAGATCAAGGTCAACCACCATCAAACCCTCGTCGAACTGTGGCGCTCTTGCGACCACCTTTCCTGAAGCGTCAACAACAATCGAATCGCCGTCAAAGACAAGGTCATCTTGACCACCAGTCATATTGACGTAGCAGAGAGGTGCGCCCACTTCGATTGCTCGCCGCTGAGTCAAACCCAGACGAATATCGTTCTTATCTTTCTCATACGGTGATCCGTTGATGACAGCAATCAACCCTGGAGCACGTTGAGCCACCTCGGCCATCACTTGCCCTTCTTGCCAGATGTCCTCACAGATCAAGAGGGCAATATCTACTGCGCAATGGCGGAAGATGAACGAACTCTTCCCTGGCTCGAAATTGCGAAACTCATCAAAGACGCCATAGTTCGGTAGATACCGCTTGATGTAGCGACCTTTTGCCTCACCACGGTGCAGGAGGGCGGCAGCATTGACTGGCCTCTGCCCACCTTCACTTGGACCATCGAGAAAACCGACCACCACCGCAATCTCGCCCATGCCTTCATCTGCAAGTTCTCTCGCAAGATTCTCGATCGCCTGCCGGGAGGCCCGCTGCAAACTCTGGCGGTAGGCAAGGTCTTCAACCGGGTATCCAGTCACCGTCATCTCAGGAAAGAGAAGGAGGTGTGCCCCAGCGTCTCTCGCGTGCTGGGCATACTTCTTTATCAGGGCAGTGTTGCCGGCAATTTCCCCAAGAGTCGGGTTGATTTGAGCGAGAGCTACCCGAAGTTGAGTCAATGCGCTGGAGCTACTCATATGTGCGAGGGTACTATCTCACCTAGTACCGAGCGCTACCCAGCGCTACCGAGCGACCTTGGCTCTCTCGAAGGAATTGGTCAATGGAGTTCACGGTCTTATCGCCCGGGGACCAGCAATGGCCTCGAGGAAACGAGGTTCATCGATTATGAGCAATTACCCATCAGCCATCGAGGGCGAGACTCGTGGTGAAAAGCCCATCAAGAAATCGCGATACACCCTCATCGATTTCGCTCGATTTAAGCGAGAGAAGAGCAAATGGACGGTACTTACCTCCTATGACGCGCTCACGGCATCACTCTTTGACGAGGCGGGAATTCCTATGCTCCTCGTTGGTGATTCGGCAGCGAACAATTACCTAGGCGAGATCAACACAATTCCAGTCACTGTTGATGAGTTGATCCCATTGGCACGCGCAGTAGTACGAGGTTCGAAGCTTGCGATGGTGATCGCCGATCTTCCCTTTGGATCCTACGAACTCTCTACCGATCAAGCGCTCGAAACTGGAATCAGATTCATGAAGGAATCTGGTGTTCATGGCGTCAAACTTGAAGGTGGCGCAAGGGTTGCTGATCAAGTTCGTCGCTTGGTCTCCTCTGGCATCCCAGTAGTCGGTCACATTGGTCTGACGCCACAATCGGTCAACACCATCGGTGGATATAGAGTCCAAGGTCGAGGCGATAGTGCCTCTCAAATCCTCGCTGATGCCAAAGCGCTCGAAGCGGCGGGGGCATTTGCGATAGTCCTTGAGCTCGTCCCTGCAGAACTGGCTAGGGAGATCTCGAAAGAGCTCTCCATTCCAACGATAGGAATTGGGGCTGGAATCGACTGTGATGCCCAGGTCCTGGTCTGGACAGATCTCCTCGGTCTCACCGCCAAACCCCCTCGATTTTCACGGCAATACCTTGATCTTCGAAGCCAGATTGTTGATGCAACTCGAAAGTGGCGCGAGGATGTATCGATGGGCAAATTTCCGAGCGAGGACGAGACTTTTCACTAGCGACTTACTAGCTCGAATTTCACTTCGGATTGATCCTTTTTTTGTCCGAATTTGAAAAAACTTTCAAAATACTTTTCGCACCCATTCGCCCGTCATTAGAGAATTAAAAGTCGACTTTTCCAGAAATCGAGAATTTGCAGTGTTTTACAATGGTTTTTGAGTCGTTGAAACTCTTGCTAGAAGCATATTTTCTGGAAAATCCGACGCGACACGCCCATCTAGAAATCTCTACGTATGCTAGAAAAATTCTTCAGTAAGTGACAGGCTTTGCCATGAACAGGTCCGGTGACGGATCGGACCATTCTGATAGGAGAACCACGTGGCTGCAAAGCGTCGTAAAAAGGCTGCTGCTAAGGCAGCGCCAAAGCGCCGTCGCAAGAAGGCTGCTGCTAAGGCAGCGGCTCCAAAGAAGCGTCGCCGCAAGAAGGCTGCTGCTAAGGCTGCAGCTCCAAAGAAGCGCCGTCGCAAGAAGGCTGCTGCTAAGAAGGCAGCTCCAAAGCGTCGCCGCAAGAAGGCTGCTAAGAAGAAGTAAGCCTCGCTTTAACGAAAGACCCGCTGGGCTCGTCCCAGCGGGTTTTTTACTTTCTCAGATCAGTTCACATCAAGATTTATCGTCAGCCGCTTCACTCTTGAATTCGCTTCGAAGTCCAGTCAAAACCTCTTCAAAGACTTGAGCGAGATTCACCTGATCCTCTCCATCAAGGCGATCCAAGAATCTGGCCCGTACCGAGCCAACGTGATCAGGCGCTGCTTTCACTATCGCCTTCAAACCCTTCTCGGTCATCACCGCCCATGCGCCGCGCCGGTCTTCTTTGCACGCCTCTCGTTTAACCCATCCAGCTCTCTCCATCACCGTGATTCTGTGGGAGAGTCGCGATTTAGAGAGCATCGCTATTTCAGCGAGATCACTCATTCTTATCCGGCGCCCTGGCGCTTCACTCAATTGCGCGAGCACCTCATAATCCGCCATCGAGAGATCATGCCCCGAGAGGTCTTGATCGAGGGCTTCAAGGAGCCTTCTCGATGCGATGATGTAGGAGCGCCAGGCTCTCATCTCCTTCGGATTAAGCCACTTTGGCTCAACTTTGGCCATGACGGCACTTTACTTGAAAGTTCAACTAAATGACAGTCGAGATTTATTCGAGACCCTGGCGTTACTCTTCACTCGTGGTCTTTCAAAGCACTCCGCCGTTTCTTGAATCATCAAAGACAGAAGTTAGCCGCCCCAAATGGTGGCAGTGGTTTCTCGGCGCATTCATCGCCGTTATCGTCTGGCAAGCCGCTGGAGCTATCGCGATGCTTGCTACGGCGAGCGCCTTTGATGTTCCCTGGGATGCCCTCGACACCTTCCCCGATGTAGATCCGTGGATAGCCCTCTTCATCGTCTTGATTACTTTCCTGCCGCTCTTCATTGTCGTCCCCTTGCTCTACCCACTTCTACTTCGCCTGCCTTGGAAACGACTCATCACCCCTCACCTCTTGATCTCCTTCCGAAGGATCTGGCATGGCTTCTTCGCCATGGCCGCGATCATCGTCCCGTTATCTGCAATTGATCTCTTCCTCAATGAGAAGGACTACACCTTCACCTTCGATCTCCGGACCTTCCTCCCCTACATTCTGGTTTGCCTGGTCCTGCTTCCTATTCAGACCACTTCCGAGGAGTTCCTCTTTCGGGGCTGGCTACTGCAGTGGAACGACAACGGCAAATTTCCTAAATTCCTCATCGTCATCATCAACTCATCGCTCTTTGCTCTTCCACATATGTTCAATCCCGAGGTGAAGGGCGAATACCCACTCGCCTTCCTTTACTACGCCTCAGCTGGCGCGATGTTGACTCTCGCGACGCTTCGAGATGGCACTCTTGAACTTGCCATCGGGGCGCACTTCGCGAATAACCTTCTTGCGGGAACGTTGGTCTCGTATCAAGATGCGGCCTTGCCTTCAGCAGCCCTCTTCCTCACGGGCGAACTGGAGTGGGTCTGGAGCACCATTATTTCCTTTGCCATCATCCCAGTTTTCCTTTGGCTCACCCGAGCGCGTCCCAAAGTATCGAACCTCGATTAGGAGCAGACAAAATGACACCTCGTTCGAGTGGGATCATCACTGAGAACTTCAAGCAAAGCATCCGCCCACAAGATGATTTCTATCGTCACGTCAATGGCGCTTGGCTCGATACCGCCGAAATCCCGGCCGATCGAGCGGTCGATGGCTCTTTCTATGCACTCAGGGACCAATCCGAGGAGCGCGTGCGAGCGATCATCGAGAGCGCAAATGGACCCAAGGGCAGTGACGGGCAGAAGATCGGCGATCTCTATCAAACCTTCATGGATGAGGCATCGATCGAAACTGCGGGGATCGCTCCGATCAAATCTGACCTTGAATCGGCTCTATCCCTCTCAGATCTCGAAGGATTCACCGCCCTCCTCGGTACCTTGGAATCTCGCGGTCGCGCCTCGCTCTTTGGTGGCTATATCACCAGTGATTACTCAGATCCCACTATCAACATCGCCTACCTCTACCAGGGCGGTCTCAGTCTTCCTGATGAGTCCTATTACCGCGAAAGCGCGCATAGCGAGATCAGAGTAGGCCTTGCGAGCCATATCGCGAGAATCTTCGAACTAGCCGGAGTCGACGATGGCGCAAAGCGTGCCGATGCGATCATGGCGCTTGAGACCGAAATTGCCTCGCATCACTGGGATAACGTCAAAAGCCGTGATGCTGTCGCCACCTACAACAAGATGTCTTTCGCAGAGATTGAGGCGCTGACGCCGCACTTTGATTGGCGGAGTTGGAGTGAGCGATCGCGGACTCCCGAAAAAGTCCTTCGCCAGGCAGTCATTAGCCAACCTTCATTCTTCACCGGTCTTGGAGAACTCTTAGGGTCTTTTGACTCCTTCAAATGGAGCTCATGGCTGGCCTTCAAGGTCATTTCAGGTAGCGCTCCTTATCTCAGCTCACAATTCGTCAACGAGAATTTCGCGTTCTACGGCACCAAACTCTCGGGAATCCCGATTCTCAAAGATCGCTGGAAACGTGGTGTGGCCCTTGTGGAGGGCGCTCTTGGTGAAGCTGTTGGTCGGATCTACGTCGAGCGCCACTTCCCACCTGAGGCGAAGACCCGCATGGAACACCTGGTTGAGAACTTGATCGAGGCCTATCGAGAGAGCATCACTGAGTTGGAGTGGATGGGCGCGGGCACTAAAGAGAAAGCGCTCGACAAACTCGAGAAGTTCACACCGAAGATCGGCTATCCAGAGAAATGGCGTGATTATTCGACTCTGGACATCACTCCGAGCGATTTGATAGGCAATCTAGCTCGAGTCCATGCCTTCGAAAGCGCCTTCCAATACGCCAAGATTGATGCACCAGTTGATCGAAGCGAGTGGTTCATGACACCGCAGACCGTTAACGCGTACTACAACCCAGGGATGAATGAGATCGTATTCCCAGCCGCGATCTTGCAACCACCATTCTTCGATCTCGACGCAGATGATGCAGTCAACTATGGCGCCATCGGGGCAGTGATTGGTCACGAAATCGGTCATGGATTTGATGACCAGGGTTCTCGATATGACGGAGATGGCCGACTATCAAATTGGTGGAGCGATAGCGATCGAAGTAAATTTGAAAAGAGGACTAAGTCGTTGATTGAGCAATATGACGCGCTCTCCCCGGAAGAGACTCCTGATGCCAAAGTAAATGGCTCACTCACTATCGGTGAGAATATCGGCGACCTTGGTGGGGCAACTATTGCCTACAAGGCTTATATGAGATCACTTCAGGGTCAAGAACCCTCAACAATTGATGGTCTTAACGGAGTAATGAGATTCTTCATCGGATATGCGCAAGTCTGGCGATCAAAGATCAGACCAGAGGCGATGCGGGTCCGTCTGGCTACCGATCCTCACTCGCCAGCTGAGTTTCGCTGCAATCAGATTGTGAAGAATCTCGACCAATTTGCAGAAGCCTTTGGCGTGAAACCCGGAGATCAGCTCTATCTAGATCCGAAGGAACGCGTTCGAATCTGGTGATCGGGTGCGAGTTAGTTGCCCTTGGCGGCTAGGCGCGCCTCGCGCCGTGCCTTCTGCTCGATCGGGTCTGGGACGGGAACTGCAGCGATCAACTTGCGAGTGTAGGGATCCTTGGCGTTTTTAAGGATCTGGTCTCTATCTCCTTCTTCGACAAGGCGCCCATCCTGCATTACAGCAATTCGATGCGAGAGGATATCTACGACAGCAAGATCGTGACTGATGAAGAGACATGCGAACTTCAATTTATTTTGAAGTTCGAGGAGCAAGTCGAGGAATCGTGCCTGAACCGAGACATCAAGCGCCGAAGTTGGCTCATCGGCAATAAGTAAGTCAGGAGTGAGCGCTAGAGCTCGCGCGATTCCAACGCGTTGACGCTGACCACCTGAAAGTTCATG
>VGAI01000013.1 GCA_016870815.1 Actinomycetota bacterium | reverse complement strand
GCGCCATCGATGAATGAGAGGTTTGCGATGTGCTCTCGACCCATCGCCCCTGCACCGATTACCCCGTAACGGATCAGTTCCTTGACTCCTTCGTCAACGTTGAGGCGACCGTTGGCAAGCCACGGGGAAGTGGTCAGACCTCTTACCTCTGGGGATTCTTACCGCCCTGGAAGCCTTGGTCAAGGGAAATCAGCAACGAATAGGTAACAGTTCTAGCGCTCGAGGATGGAAGGCCGCGCTCGTTCAAAGTGCATCTCACTCGGCCAATCTGAGTCAATGGTGAGAACTTCAAGACCGTTCGCTCCTATATATATGGTGTCTTCAACTTTCCAACCCTTACCCGAAGGATTCCAAGCGAGCGCATTATCCGGGGCAATCACAATCTCACTCTTGGTGTGAGCCGGGAAGTCGCGCGGAAGATATCCCGTAGGACCACCTTGATGATGTCTCGTCCATTCATCGGAATCGAAACCTTGCTTGATGTACTCCGCAATCCCCTTTTCAACTACCCCTGAAAGTTTTGCGCCAACTTTGCTCTCATTGAGAAATACTCGCTCTACTGCGAGGAGTTTTGAATACCAATCTCGGTCCTCATCACGAAGTGATGTAAAGGAAGCGATTCGGGTAACGCTCGCGATCAATCCCTTTCTTCGACCGCAGACGACTCCCATGTATCGCACGCCAATCTTCTCTCTTGTGGGAAGTGGATGGCGATACTTATTCAATCTCGCTTCTCCTGCCACCAGGAGAACCACTGGTTCGATATCCATCGCCCACAGTTGTGACGCGATCTTTCCCGCTGCAATAACTTCGCTATCGTTTTTCTCTACCGAACGCATAGCAATACCTAGGGCTAGCGCACACTCTCGAGCAAGATCACGTAGGCGAAGAACCTCTTGTGGATTAAGACTTCTCCTCAAAGTTTCGATTTCTGCCGAAGCATTTACTCGCAGTGGATCCATGCCATCAACTGCAACTCTCTCACCAGAGGGAAGTTGTCCATCTCTAGACTCGAACCAATTGACGACCGTCACTTTCTCATCGCCAGATAACTCTTCATCCTTAAGCCGCTCGGCTTCGATCTTATTTGTCACAACTTCAATGCCATCGCGACGGACAATGAGATCCATACAAGCGAGTTCCAGCGTGGTCGGGACATGCGCCCGGCCACCGACTAACCAGGCGATATTCGCCCCTTTTCGAAGGATTATCGCCTCATAACCCTTCTCGTCCATCAGGGTGCAGAGTCGAGCATGCTTCTCTCGCTGTTCTAATTGACGCTCGGACATGCCCCAAATCTATCCGTCTTATGCTTGCCCTATGGCACTCAAATCAGATCTCTTCATCGGCGGAAATTGGATTGCTGGAGCTGAACGAATTCCGGTCACTGACCCAAGTGACGAATCAACCATCACAGAGATCTCACTCGCTGGTGAGAAGGAAGTCGAGATGGCGGTAAGCGCCGCCTACAACGCCCAAAAATCCTGGGCAAAGACTGCACCGCGAGTTCGGGGAGAGATCCTTCGCAAAGCCTTCGAGCTGATGGTCCAAGAGGCTGATGCGATAGCAACGATTGTTGTGAAAGAGAATGGAAAGATCTTTACCGATGCACGTAACGAGGTCATCTATGCCGCTGAATTCTTCCGATGGTTTGCTGAAGAAGCGGTCCGCATCAACGGCGAGTTTCGACATGCACCTTCTGGCGATAAGAGATTTCTTGTAACGCAACAACCAATCGGTGTCTCACTACTAATCACACCTTGGAATTTCCCAGCCGCTATGGCAACGCGAAAGATCGGCCCTGCACTCGCTGCTGGTTGCACCACTATCTTGAAACCCGCCACAGAGACGCCACTTACCGCACTCGCTGTCGTCGATATCTTGCAACGAGCAGGTGTGCCAGATGGCGTCGTCAATGTCATCTTGCCGAAGCAGACTGGTAAGGCCGTCTCATCAATGCTCCATGACCCACGCATTATGAATCTATCTTTTACCGGCTCAACTGAGGTTGGTCGAGTGCTGCTAAAAGAATCGGCCGATCGCATCGTACGTACCTCGATGGAACTTGGTGGAAATGCGCCAGTAGTGATCTTTGATGACGCAGATCTCGATGTCGCAGTCCAAGGAACTCTCGTGGCTAAGATGCGAAATGGCGGCGCAGCCTGTACTGCAGCCAATCGCATCTATGTTTCAAAGAAGATCGCCAAGGATTTCACTGCTCGCCTTACCGATGCGATGGCCAAGATCAAAATGGCGCCAGGGTTAAGTGAAGGTGCGCAACTCGGCGCATTCGTCTCGATGAAAGAGCGAAACAAGATCGCCGAGTTAGTTGATGTCGCTGTGAAAGGTGGCGCGGATGTGAAGACTGGCGGAAAGATCGTGACCGAGAAGGGTGCGTTCTATCCCCCTACCGTCCTTGAAGTCGATGCAAAGAATGAGATCTTGAAGCATGAAGTCTTCGGGCCCGTAGCCCCTATCGTCACCTTCGATGATGATAACCATGCAATCGAGATGGCTAACGACACTGAGTTCGGTCTAATTAGTTATGTCTTCTCGAGCAATCTCGGCCGTGCGATTCGCGCCGCCGAAGCAATCGAATCAGGGATGGTGGCAATCAATCGCGGCGTGATCTCTGATCCTGCTGCGCCATTCGGTGGCGTCAAGCAATCTGGAATTGGGCGCGAGGGCGGCTTTGATGGCATTAACGAGTTCTTAGAGAAGAAGTACATCGGCGTCGAGATCTAACTACTCGGGTTGCGAGAAGTGAAGTCGTTTAATTAAGAAGGGTTGAGATTTCAACGCCGAGTGCGCTGAGTCTCTCTTTGCCACCATCAAGTGCGGTAAGAACAAAGACTTTCTCATCATCCAAAATTGCGAAGGTATGTTCCCAATGTGCACCTCGTGATCCATCCATCGCTGAGACGGTCCACTTATCTGGCATCACTTTCATCCGTTCAGTACCGCGAGTGATCATCGGTTCAATCGCAAGGGTCATACCTGCGACTAACTCCGGACCAAAACCCTTCTTGCCATAGTTGAGGACATGGGGCTCCATATGCATCTCAGTTCCAATTCCATGGCCACCATATTCACGCAAGATTCCGTACTTGCCTTGAGAATTGATGTATTTCTCAATCTCATGGCTGATATCAGTGAGTCTGCCACCGACTCTTGCCGCGGCTATCCCGCGCCAGAGTGATTCTTCGCAGACTTGTGAGAGCTTCAAGTCATCCGGATCAATCGGATCGAGCACTATGGTTAATGCAGCATCACCATGCCATCCATCGACAATCGCACCACAATCAATCGAAACCACATCGCCTTCACGAATAACACGATCGCCAGGAATCCCATGGACCACTTCTTCATTGATTGAGGCACAGATGGAGCCAGTGAATCCGTGATAGCCCTTGAACGAAGGAATTCCACCAGAGGAACGAATATTCTCTTCAGCGAGGGCATCAAGCGCGCCAGTTGTGATTCCAGGTTTGATGTTCTTATGTATCAACTCCAGCGTTTGGCCGACAAGTATTCCGGCCTTTCGCATCAGAGCAATCTCTTCGGTTGTCTTATATTGAATCGCCACGGCTAGATTCTCGAAATCCTAGATTCGCTAGTTCTTTGAGCGAAACCCAGAGAGAGCATCTATTGCTCGCTTCGTGACCTCATCGACTGCGCCTATTGCGGGGATAGAGAGTAGAACGCCATCGCGAACATAAAAATCGATGATTGGTGCTGTCTGTTCGCCATAGACCTCGAGCCTTCTGGCAATGACTTCTTCTTTATCGTCGTCACGTTGGTAAAGATCGCCACCACATCCATCGCAAACGCCATCTTTCGAAGGTCTTTCGTATTGGATATGAAATGCGCGCTGACAATTCTTACAAGTCCTACGTCCTGATAAACGATTGATAATCTCGTTCTTATCGACAAGAAGTTCCAATGCCGCTTCAATTGGAGTTCCTTTCTCGGCGAGAATCGCTCTGAGCACATCAGCTTGCGCAACATTTCTTGGGAATCCATCAAGGAGAAATCCCGGTTTCACGTCATCGTGGGACAAACGATCCTTGACCATTTTGTTGGTTACTTCATCTGGTACTAACTCACCACGATCCATATAGGACTTTGCCTCTATGCCGAGCGGGGTTCCTGCTTTCAGATTTGAGCGGAAGATGTCACCCGTTGAGATATGAGGGATCGCAAAGTGTGATGCGAGGTTGACGGCCTGGGTTCCCTTGCCTGCTCCCGGTGGACCGACCAGAACGAGTCGCATTAACGCAAGAAGCCTTCGTAGGAGCGCTGTTGCAACTGGCTCTCAATCTGCTTCGCAGTATCGAGACCAACACCTACGATGATCAAAATAGAAGTTCCACCGAATGGAAAGTTTGCAGATGCATTGAAAAGTATCAAAGCGATGATCGGAATAATCGCAACAAATGCGAGATAGACCGATCCGGGTGCAGTAATGCGCGAGAGGACATATTGCAGATATTCAACTGTTGGTCGTCCAGCGCGGATACCGGGGATGAAGCCACCATACTTACGCATATTCTCCGCGACTTCCTCAGGATTGAATGAGATTGCTACATAGAAGTAGCAGAAGAAGATAACGAGTAGCGCGTAGGCCGTGACGTAAAAGGCATTGTCACCAAGGGTGAAATTGTTATTGATCCAGACCGCCCATGGTGCAGTGCTTCCAGAAAATGATGCGACGAGCGATGGAATGTAAAGAAGTGATGATGCGAAGATGACTGGGATAACTCCCGCTTGGTTGACCTTGATCGGAATGTAGGTCGATGTACCACCGTAAGAACGGCGACCGATCTGGCGCTTTGCATATTGGACTGGGATTCGTCGCTGAGATTGCTCGACGAGAACAACAAGAGCCACGATCAGAAGTCCTATACCAATCACTGCGAAGAATGGAACCCAGCCGTTGGTGAGACGAATCGACCAGAGTTGGCCAGGGAACGCAGCGGCAATCGAAGTGAAGATGAGAATCGACATACCGTTACCGACGCCACGATCTGTGATCAACTCACCAAGCCACATGACTACTGAAGTACCTGCGGTCATGACGATGACCATCACGAAGAGGATGTTCCACGATTGCACTGGAATGATCTGTTCGTTACAACCTTGAATCAATCGTCCAGGAGTTCGTGCCACCGCAATCAAACCAGTTGACTGCAAGATCGCAAGACCAATGGTGAGGTAGCGGGTGTATTGGGTGAGTTTCGCAGTTCCCGATGCGCCTTCTTTCTTGAGCGCTTCGAATCGCGGGATCACCACGGTGAGAAGTTGAACGATGATCGATGCCGTGATGTAAGGCATGATTCCAAGTGCAAAGATCGAAAGTTGCAGCAAAGCACCGCCGGAGAAGAGATTGATCAGACCAAAGAGCCCGCCCGTATCTGCGACAGCGAGACATCGCTGAACCGCTTCATAGGAGACTCCAGGAGTCGGAACAATCGAACCGAAGCGAAAGAGCGCCATGATCGCGAGTGTGAAAATGATCTTCACTCGCAGATCTGGTGTCTTGAATGCCTTACTGAACGCTTGCAACATGAGCTATACCGTCTTAGTGCTTCCGCCAGCAGCGGCGATCTTCTCTTCCGCTGACTTGGAGAATGCATGCGCCTCTACTGAGACTTTGACCGAGATATCGCCATTGCCGAGAACCTTGATCAGGTGACCACTGCGAGCAGCCCCTGCCTTGACCAAGTCATCGACTGACACGCTTCCACCCGTTGGGAAGAGCGCGTTAATGGTCGCGACATTGACCGCTTGGAATTCGACTCGCTCGGGATTCTTGAATCCACGAAGTTTCGGCAAACGCATCACAAGTGGCATCTGTCCGCCTTCGAATCCGGCACGGACGGTATTGCGGGCATGTGTTCCCTTACCGCCACGACCAGCAGTCTTTCCCTTGGACGCTTCACCGCGACCCTTACGAGTCTTGGCTTTCTTTGCGCCAGGAGCTGGGCGAAGATGATGAACCTTGAGCACCATTACTTGACCTCCTCGACCTTGACCAGATGTCTTACCGCATAGATCATTCCGCGGATCTCTGGACGATCTTCTTTCACAACAACATCACCAATTCGCTTCAAACCAAGAGTGCGAAGAGTTTCGCGCTGGCTTGGGATATTTGCGACCTTAGAGCGAAGTTGCGTAACTTTGATTCGACCCATCATGCACCTGCCTTGCTTGTACTTTTGGCAGCAGCAACTGCACGCGCAATCGCCTTAGGTGCTACATCTTCCAAAGACTTACCGCGACGTGCCGCGATCTTCTCTGGGGATTCGAGCATCTTAAGCGCGGTAGCAGTCGCGTGGACCATGTTGATCGGATTGTTAGAACCGAGTGACTTGGTCAAGACATCTGAGATTCCAGCGCACTCAAGGACGGCACGAACTGGACCACCAGCAATGACACCGGTACCAGGAGCAGCGGGACGAAGCAGAACGACGCCAGCGGCCTTCTCACCTTGAACTGGGTGCGGGATAGTGGAACCAAGACGTGAGACGGTAAAGAAGGATTTCTTCGCTTCTTCTACTGCCTTTGCAATTGCTTGTGGAACTTCCTTGGCTTTGCCGTAACCAACGCCAAGTGTTCCGTTTCCATCACCAACAACGACAAGTGCGGTGAAGGAGAACCTTCGACCACCTTGCACGACCTTGGCTACACGATTGACGAATACGACTCGCTCGATATACGGGCTCTTCTCGGCGCGCTCCTCACGAGGACGTCGCTCTCGGCGATCGGGCTTTGCGGCCGCGGTCGTCTCGTCGCGTTCTGGTTTTTCGTTAGGAGTCATTAGAAGTCCAATCCATTCTCCCGAGCACCTTCTGCGAGCGCCGCCACTCGACCATGGAAGCGATTGCCACCACGATCAAAGACCACTGCAGAGATCCCTTTTGCCTTGGCGCGATCAGCCACGAGTTGGCCAACGCGTCGAGCCTTCTTTGTCTTATCGCCAGAATCAGCGCGAAGATCGCTCTCCATTGTCGATGCACTTGCGAGTGTGATCGCTTTGGTGTCATCAACTACTTGAACGAAAAGGTGGCGCGCTGAACGTGAGACCACGAGGCGTGGACGCTCAGCAGTGCCCGATACCTTCTTGCGGACACGGAAGTGACGGCGGATGCGGGCAATCTGTGCCGAGCCTTTGACGATCCTGTTATTTGCCTTAGCGCTCATTACTTCTTACCTGCCTTTCCTGCCTTGCGACGGATTCGCTGTCCTTCAAGGTGCAGACCCTTGCCCTTATATGGATCGGACTTTCGAAGCTTCTGGATCTTTGCGGTCACTTCGCCGACAAGTTGCTTGTCGACGCCAGAGACTTCAAGTTCAGTCTGTGAAGCAGAAGCAAAAGTGATGCCCTCTGGTGCTGGGAAGAGGATGTTATGTGAGTATCCAAGTTGGAACTCAAGATCCTTGCCCTTCAAAGCAACACGATAACCAACGCCGGTCAAGATGATCTTCTTCTTGAATCCAGTCGTCACACCAGTGATCATGTTCGCGACCATGGTGCGTGAGAGTCCATGTAATTCCTTCGCGCGACGCTCATCATTCGGGCGTGCGACGACGATCGCATTCTCTTCTTTTGTAACAGTCAATGGCTCAGAGATCGTGACCAAGAGCGAACCCCTTGGTCCCTTAACTGAGACGGCATTGCCATTCACATTCACTTCAACGCCAGATGGGATAGCAACTGGCATCTTTCCGATACGTGACATCGCGATCACCAAACGTAAGCGAGAACTTCTCCGCCTACGCCTTTCTGATTCGCTTGTCGATCGGTAAGGAGTCCTTGTGATGTCGAGATGATTGCGACACCAAGTCCACCCAAGACTTTTGGAAGGCCAGTCGACTTCGCGTAGACGCGAAGACCTGGCTTTGATACGCGGCGAAGTCCAGCGATGGAGCGCTCGCGATTTGAACCGTATTTGAGTTCGAGAGTTAGCGTCTTGCCGAACCCTTCTTTGTTATCGGCGATGTTGAAGCCGGCGATGTAACCCTCTTGCTGCAAGATCGCAGCGATACGGGTCTTCACCGACGACGACGGCATCGAAACCGAGTTGTGATACGCCATGTTGGCGTTTCGCAGACGTGCAAGCATGTCTGCGATCGGGTCTGTCATTGTCATGCGTGGCCTATGGCCTTTCTTCGAGCGGTTTCCTCAAGGGTTTCCTTGAAGACCTTTCCGATAGTCGTTACCAACTTGATTTTGTGATTCCAGGTAGCTCGCCGCGGTGTGCCATCTCTCGGAAGCAGACGCGACAGATACCAAACTTCTTGTAGACCGAGTGAGGGCGACCGCATCGCTGGCACCGGGTGTAACCGCGTACCTTGAACTTCGGTTTCCTGCTCGCCTTTATCTTCAGGCTTGTCTTTGCCATAAAGAGTCTCTCTCCCCTTACCGGTCAGCGAATGGGAATCCGAGCGCACGTAGCAACGCGCGACCTTCATCGTCATTCTTGGCAGTCGTTACGATCGTGATGTCCATGCCACGGACTCGATCGATCTTGTCTTGTGGAATCTCAGCGAATACAACCTGCTCGGTAACGCCGAAGGTGTAGTTACCGTTTCCATCGAATTGCTTCGGTGAGAGTCCACGGAAATCGCGGATACGTGGCAATGAGATAGAGAGGAGACGATCGAAGAATTCCCACATCCGGTCGCCACGAAGAGTGACGTGCGCGCCGATCGGCATACCTTCACGGAGTTTGAAGTTAGCGATTGACTTCTTGGAACGAGTGACGACTGGCTTCTGTCCGGTGATGATGGTGAGGTCACGGACCGCCCCTTCGATCAACTTCGAATCCTTCGCGGCTTCGCCCACGCCCATATTGACCACGATCTTCGCAACAGTCGGGATCTGCATGACATTGCTATAACCGAATTCATCTTTGAGCTTGGCAGCAACCTGATCCTTGTAACGCGCCTTCAAGCGCGGTGCAGTGGCGGTAGCCATGACTAGATCTCCTTTCCGGTACGTCGCGAGATGCGGACGTTCTTGCCATCTTCACGCTTCACGGCGATACGAGTGGCTTGGTCATCCTCATCGAGCAACATGACATTGGAATAGTGGATCGGCGCTTCAACAGTGAGGATGCCACCAGTCTTGACGCCACGATCAGTGGTGCCTTGCTTGGTGTGCTTCTTCACGCGATTGACGCCTTCGACAATGACGCGCTCTCGCTTGAGATCGACTTTGAGCACCGTGCCGGTGATCCCTTTGTCTTTTCCGGAGATCACGAGTACGCGATCACCCTTCTTGATGCGGGCCATCTAGAGCACCTCCGGCGCTAGTGAGATGATCTTCATGAAACGCTTGTCACGAAGCTCGCGGGCGACCGGTCCGAAGATACGGGTGCCACGTGGCTCGAGGTCGTCCTTGATGATGACGGCTGCGTTCTCATCGAATTTGATGTAACTGCCATCCGCACGGCGGTTCTCCTTCACGGTACGAACGATGACGGCTTTCACCACTTCACCTTTCTTTACCTGACCACCTGGGATTGCATCCTTGACTGAGCAGACGATGACATCGCCGATACCTGCATAGCGACGCTTCGTTCCTCCGAGTACGCGGATGCAGAGCAGTTCGCGCGCGCCAGTGTTATCTGCGACGCGAAGTCGTGATTCTTGCTGAATCATTGCTCGCTACCTTTCCTTTTCTCTTCCGTTACTCGTTGCTCTTACTTGGCCTTCTCAAGGATCTCCACCACTCGCCAGCGCTTTGTCGCTGAAATCGGGCGGGTCTCCATGATTCGGACTCGGTCTCCGACGCCTGCTGAGTTCGACTCATCATGCGCCTTGAACTTCTTGTTCTTGGTCATGACCTTGGAATAGAGGCTGTGCGCTGCACGATCCTCGACCAATACGACGACGGTCTTATCCATCTTGTCGCTCACGACGATTCCTTCACGGACCTTTCGGAATGGACGCTTCTCGCTCATGCCGCACCTCCGATACCGAGCTCGCGCTCACGAAGGATCGTGTAGATCCGTGCAATCTCTTTACGGACTGCACCAAGGCGACCATGGCTCTCGATCTGTCCAGTCGCGGCTTGGAAGCGAAGGTTGAAGAGTTCTTCCTTCAAACGCTTCACCTTCTCTTGCAATTCCTCGACAGGGAGGGCGCGCAGATCCTCTGCACTCTCACTCTTTGCCATTTATGCCTCCTCTCGACGGACGACGCGGCACTTCACTGGAAGTTTGTGGATTGCGCGTGACATCGCTTGATTAGCGATCTCTTCGCTCACACCTGAGATCTCAAACATCACGCGACCTGGCTTGATATTTGCGATCCACCATTCTGGTGAGCCTTTTCCGGAACCCATACGAGTTTCCGCCGGCTTCTTTGTCAGTGGGCGATCTGGGAATATGTTGATCCAAACCTTTCCACCACGCTTGATGAATCGAGTCATAGCAATACGTGCAGCCTCGATCTGTCGGTTCGTGACATAGCCACTCTCCAACGCCTGGATGCCGTAATCACCGAAAGCAGGAGTCGTTCCACCCTTTGCTTTACCGCCACGCTTGGGGTGGTGTTGTTTACGGTGCTTGATCTTTCGTGGGACCAACATCGTTACTCGCCTCCCTCATTCGTCGCTGTCGGTGTTTCAACTACCGGTGTTTCGATTGCCGGAGTTTCAACTACCGGTGTTTCGACTATTGGCGATTCAGTTACGGGAGCATCAGCAACTGCTGAATCTGAGACATGTGAGACCGTGACTTCACCTTTTGGTTGACGTGGCTTGGAGACGCGAGCTGCACGTTGTTCACGCGCGGCCTTCGCTGCAGCGAGTGCTTGTGCTTCGCGCTCTGCGCGAGACTCAACAACTTCGCCCTTGTAGATCCACACCTTGACGCCGATTCGACCGAAAGTCGTATGAGCCTCATGGAATCCGTAATCGATATCGGCGCGAAGAGTGTGCAATGGCACGCGACCTTCGCGATAGAACTCGTTACGTGACATTTCTGCGCCACCAAGACGGCCACCGCATTGGACACGGATGCCCTTCGCGCCAGCCTTGAGTGCGGTCTGCATCGACTTACGCATCGCACGACGGAATGAGACACGAGCAGCGAGCTGCTCTGCGATTCCTTGTGCCACTAACTGCGCATCAGTCTCTGGGTTCTTTACTTCGAGGATGTTGAGCTGGACCTGCTTGCCAGTCAACTTCTCAAGATCAAGACGAAGCTTGTCTGCTTCGGTTCCACGACGACCAATGACGATTCCGGGACGAGCGGTGTGAAGATCGATACGGACCTTCTCACGGGTGCGCTCGATCTCGATGCGAGAGACGCCAGCACGTTCCATCTTCTCGTGCATCATCTTTCGGATCTTCACATCTTCTTTGACGTAATCCTTGTAGAGCTTGCCTGCATACCAACGGGACTTATATTCCGTGGTGATACCGAGGCGGAAGCCATGCGGGTTTATTTTCTGACCCATTTACTCACTCACTTCCTCTCCGGTTACAGCAGCAGAATCAGCGGAATCAACAGGCGCAACAGCTTTCGCTCCAGCCTTCTTCTTGAGGGTGTGCGAGCGATAGTTCTTATCGTCTGAGATGACTACTGAGATCTGGCTTGAGCGCTTGAGGATCTGATAACCACGACCCTGCGCACGTGGGCGATAGCGCTTCATGGTGAAGCCCTCATCGACAAGTGCCTCAGCGACCCATAGTTCGCTTGCTTCGCGAAGGTTTGGATTCTTCTGCTTGGCATTGGCGAATGCAGAGTTGAGGAGAGAGTAAAGATCTTCGCTCACTGCTACCTGGGTCGAGAACTTGCAGATATTGAGAGCTTGATCAAGGCGTTGTCCACGGATCATGTTGACCACGCGGCGGGCCTTCTGTGGTGTGACTCGAAGGCTTCTTGCCTTCGCAGTTGCGACGAGCGCTCTGTCGTTAGCCAACTTTGACCCTCCGATCTTCAGTCTTGACGTGACCCTTGAAAGTTCTTGTTGGTGCGAACTCACCAAGCTTGTGGCCGATCATCGCCTCGGTGATGAAAACCGGCACGTGCTTGCGTCCATCATGGACTGCAATGGTGTGACCGATCATCGATGGGGTGATCGTTGAACGACGTGACCAGGTCTTGATCACGGTCTTGGTGTTCTTCGCGTTCTGCTCATCCACCTTCTTCTCGAGGTGAGCGTCCACGAATGGACCCTTCTTCAGACTTCGTGCCATGCGCTCTCCTTATCGGGCCTTGTTAGATGGACGACGACGGACAATGAGTTGATCACTCGCCTTCTTCTTGCGAGTACGTGCCTCAGGCTTACCCCACGGTGATACTGGATGGCGACCACCAGAGGTCTTTCCTTCTCCACCACCATGTGGGTGATCGACTGGGTTCATAACAACGCCACGAACGGTTGGGCGGCGACCCTTCCAGCGTGAGCGCCCTGCCTTTCCGTAGGAGATATTTGATTGTTCAGCGTTACCGACTTCACCGACAGTTGCTCGGCAACGGACATCTATATTTCGGATTTCACCCGATGGCATACGAAGTTGTGCATATGGACCATCTTTTGCGACGAGTTGGATCGCTGCGCCTGCGCTACGAGCAAGTTTTGCTCCGCCACCAGGACGAACCTCGACCGCGTGGACCATGGTTCCAACTGGGATGTTTCGAAGCGGCAAGTTATTTCCAGGCTTGATGTCAGCCGAAGGACCGGTCTCGACAGTGTCGCCTTGATTAAGTTTGTTTGGCGCGATGATGTAGCGCTTCTCGCCATCTGCGAAATGAAGCAATGCGATACGAGCAGTGCGATTCGGGTCGTATTCGATATGTGCGACCTTTGCTGGGATTCCGTCTTTGTCGTTACGGATGAAGTCGACGACGCGGAAGGCGCGCTTATGTCCGCCACCTTGATGGCGAGTGGTGATGCGACCTTGGGCGTTACGACCACCCTTGGAGTTGATCGGACGGATCAACGACTTCTCAGGAGTGGAGCGAGTCACCTCGGCGAAGTCGGCAACACTCTTACCTCGAGTGCCTGGCGTCTTCGGCTTGTACTTTCTCAGTGCCATGTCCTTGCTTCTCCTTTGTCGTTCTTCGCTTCAGTGAATTCTTTTTGTTGTCCCGTTGGGATCCATTTCGGTTAGCCGTAAGGCTTAGCCGACTGGACCTCCGAAGATGTCGATGCGTTGTCCTGGTGCGACCGAGACGATGGCGCGCTTGGTGTCCTTGCGCTTGCCTTTACCGAATCGATTGACCTTCATCTTTCCTTCGCGGTTGATGGTGTTGACCTTGAGCACCTCGACCTTGAATACCTTCTCGACCGCGATCTTGATCTCGGTCTTGTTGGCATCTGGTGCAACAAGGAATGTGTACTTGTTCTGATCAAGCAACCCATAGGACTTCTCTGAGACCACAGGTGCGATCAAGACGTCGCGATAATCCTTCATGCCAAGACCTCGACTTCGCTCTCACGGGCAACGGCAGTGACTGACTTGCCCTTTGCTGGACCTTGGACGAACTCATCGATCGCGTTCTTCGAGAAGATCACATCATCTGCAACGATGACGTCATAGGCATTGAGTTGATCGGATGCGATCAAGTGCAGGCCATCGACATTGCGAAGCTTGACCCATACTGATTCCTCAGTGCGAGAGAGAACGACAAGTGAGCGCTTGCGATCTGTGAACTGACGAACTGCAGTGATTGCGCCCTTTGTATTCGGTGCTTCGATAATGCCATCGACGATATGGATTCGCTCGTTGCGTTGACGATCAGAGAGGACTCCGGCGAGCGCAGCCTTTATCATCTTCTTTGGTGTGCGCTGGTCATAGAGTCGTGGAACTGGACCATGAGCAACACCACCGTGACGCTGGTTTGGTGAACGAGTCGAACCCTGACGAGCGCGACCAGTTCCCTTCTGCTTGAACGGCTTCTTTCCACCACCACTGACTTCGCCACGATTCTTCGCCTTATGCGAGCCTTGGCGTGCAGCAGCGAGTTGTGCGGTGACAACTTGATGGATCAACGGGATGTTCACCTGAACATCGAAGATCTCTGCTGGAAGTGCGAATGTGCCGGTCTTCTTACCAGCGACATCCTTGATATCTACAGTTAATGACATCATGCACCTGCCTTCTGAGTTGATTCACTTGCAACGCTCTTAGAGGCGGTGCGAAGGAAGACTGTTGTGCCGATCGCGCCAGGAAGCGAACCGCTTACCAAGATGATGTTCTTCTCGGCATCGACCTTGACCACCTTGAGATTTTGCATCGTCACAGTCTCGATACCCATACGACCCATCATTCGCTTTCCTTTGAAGACGCGACCTGGGGTGGTTCGGTTACCGATCGATCCTGAGGTTCGGTGCTTTCGCTCGACACCGTGGCCATCACCGAAACCGTGGAAGTTGTGGCGCTTCATAACGCCCGCAGTTCCCTTTCCGAGCGAAGTTCCGGTTGCATCGATGACATCACCGGCGGTGAATACATCGGCCTTGATCTCTTGACCGAGGGAATAAGAGTTAGCGGCAGAGGTGCGAAGCTCTGCGACATCTTTACGAGGAGTGACGCCAGCTTTGGCGAAATGACCAGCCTCTGGCTTTGCCACTTTACGTGGATCGATGGCACCGAATGCCAACTGGATCGCTTCGTATCCATCCTTCTCGATGGTTCTAATTTGAGTGATGACACATGGTCCAGCTTCGACCACCGTCACAGGAATCACCTTGTTCTGCTCATCGAAGACCTGAGTCATGCCGAGCTTGGTGCCAAGGATTCCCTTGATCGCCGCGCTATGCGCTTGAGTGTTTTTCATCGGTCTTCCCCTTAGAGCTTGATCTCGATATCGACGCCAGCAGGGAGATCCAGACGCATCAATGAGTCGACGGTCTTTGGCGTCGGGTCGATGATGTCGATGAGGCGCTTATGGGTGCGCATCTCGAAGTGCTCGCGGCTGTCCTTATATTTGTGTGGAGAGCGGATGACGCAGTACACATTCTTCTCTGTGGGCAGCGGTACTGGGCCCGCGACAGTCGCCCCGGTGCGTTCGACGGTTTCCACGATTTTCTTCGCGGAAGAGTCGATCACCTCATGGTCGTATGCCTTGAGCCTGATGCGGATCTTCTGTCCGGCCATCTCTTCTCCTTCTTCGGGTCCCTCTACTTCACAACTGGTTCAAAACTTTTTCTTTCGCTTTCGTCTTCGCCTTGCGGTGGGGCTTTCGCCCCACCGAGGCTCACACGAGAGTTACTGCATTACTACTTTTTATCCCTACTTCTTGATCTTGGTGACTCGACCTGCGCCGACGGTTCGACCGCCTTCACGGATAGCGAAACGAAGACCCTCTTCCATAGCGATTGGCTGGATCAAAGCAACTGCCATTTCGACGTTGTCGCCTGGCATCACCATGTCCTTGCCTCCTGGAAGTGTCACAACACCGGTCACGTCAGTTGTACGGAAGTAGAACTGAGGACGGTAGTTGTTGAAGAACGGGGTATGACGACCACCTTCATCCTTGGAAAGGATGTAGACAGATGCATCGAATTCAGTATGTGGCGTGATCGAACCAGGCTTGCAGCAAACCTGACCGCGCTCGACATCTTCGCGCTTTAGTCCACGAAGCAAGAGACCAACGTTCTCGCCTGCTTGACCCTCATCGAGGAGCTTGCGGAACATTTCGACACCGGTAACGACAGTCTTCTGTGACGCCTCACGGATACCGACGATCTCAATTTCTTCGTTGACCTTGACGATGCCACGCTCGATACGACCGGTGACAACGGTGCCACGGCCGGTGATAGTGAAGACGTCTTCGACTGGCATCAAGAACGGCTTCTCTGTCTCACGAGCTGGTGTTGGGATGAACTCATCGACTGCTGCCATGAGATCCATCAACTTGTTGCCCCACTCAGCATCACCCTCGAGCGCCTTGAGTGCAGAGACTCGGACGATCGGAGTGGTGTCGCCTGGGAACTCGTACTTCTTGAGGAGGTCGCGGACTTCCTCTTCGACGAGCATCAAAATTTCTTCATCATCAACCATGTCGGACTTGTTGAGTGCGACGACGATTGAAGGAACGCCAACCTGACGTGCAAGGAGGACGTGCTCCTTGGTCTGTGGCATTGGGCCATCGGTCGCTGCGACTACGAGAATCGCACCGTCCATCTGTGCCGCACCAGTGATCATGTTCTTGATATAGTCGGCGTGGCCTGGGCAGTCGACGTGTGCATAGTGACGCTTCTCAGTCTGATACTCGATGTGAGCGATTGAGATCGTGATACCACGCTGACGCTCTTCAGGCGCCTTGTCGATCTGATCGAATGCGCTTACCTCATTGAGGTTTGGATACTTGTCGTGAAGCACCTTGGAAATCGCCGCAGTAAGAGTTGTCTTACCGTGGTCGATGTGACCGATGGTGCCGATGTTCACGTGCGGTTTATTCCGCTCGAACTTCGCCTTTGTCACTCTCTGTTCCTCTTTCTTTTCTCGTGTGTGTTGTTACTCGCCGCGAACCTTCGCGATGATTTCCTTCGATACCGCTGCTGGAACTTCAGCGTAGGAATCGAATTGCATCGAGTAGGAAGCGCGACCCTGAGTCTTGCTTCGTAGATCTCCGACATAGCCGAACATCTCCGAAAGTGGGACCAGTGCCCTCACAACGCGGGCACCAGAACGCTCGTCCATGGCCTGGATCTGGCCACGTCGAGAGTTGAGGTCGCCGATGACATCACCCATGAAATCTTCAGGAGTGACAACTTCGACGGACATCATCGGTTCGAGCAGTGCAGGAGAGGCCAAACGAGCCGCTTCCTTGAATGCTGCGATACCGGCGATCTTGAAGGCGAGTTCCGATGAATCAACATCGTGATACGCACCATCAAGAAGAGTTACGCGGACATCAGTGAGTGGATATCCAGCAAGGGGTCCGGTCTGCATTGCCTCTTGGCAACCATCATCAACTGCAGGGATGTATTCGCGTGGAATACGTCCACCCGTGACCTTATTGACGAATTCATAACCGGCAGGAACTTCACCGACTGGAAGTGGTTCGAGTGAGATCTGGACCTTTGCGAACTGACCAGAACCACCAGTCTGCTTCTTATGGGTGTAGTCATACTTCTCAACAAGCTTTCGAAGCGTCTCGCGGTAGGCAACTTGTGGCTTACCGACATTTGCTTCTACTTTGAATTCACGCTTCATACGATCGACGAGGATCTCAAGGTGCAACTCGCCCATTCCACCGATGATGGTCTGGCCAGTCTCTTCATCTGATCGGACATGGAATGTTGGATCTTCTTCAGCCAGACGTTGGATCGCGGTTCCTAGTTTCTCTTGATCGCCCTTTGTCTTCGGCTCGATCGCAACGTGGATAACTGGATCCGGGAATTCCATCGACTCGAGGATCACTGGCTTATCTGGATCAGAGAGGGTGTCGCCTGTGGTGGTGTCCTTAAGACCCATCACAGCGATAATCATTCCGGCGCCTGCGGTATCGCGCTCTTCACGCTTGTTGGCGTGCATCTGATAGATCTTTCCGATGCGCTCCTTGCGGTCCTTGGTTGAGTTAAGGACTCCGGTACCTGCGGTGAGGGTTCCGGAATAGATGCGAACGAAGGTGAGCTTTCCAAGGTGAGGATCGCTCATGATCTTGAAGGCGAGCGCTGAGAATGGCTCGCTATCGGAAGGTTTGCGGGCGATCTCTTCTGCGGAGTTGCCCATCTTGGTTCCGATGATTGCTTCGACATCGAGTGGGCTTGGCAGGTAACGAACGACTGCATCAAGCATTGGTTGGACGCCCTTGTTCTTGAAAGCAGAACCAGTGAGAACTGGTGTCGCCTTATCTGCAAGGGTCGCACGACGAATTCCAGCAATGATCTCTTCTTCGGAGAGTTCTTGTCCCTCGAGATATTTCTCCATCACTGCGTCATCTTTATCAGCGAGAGTTTCGATCAGATCGTGTCGAGCTTTATCTGCAACATCTTTGAGGTTTGCAGGGATTTCTTCGACGAGGTAATCCTCGCCCTTCTTCGTCTCGCCCGGCCAGACAAGTGCCTTCATCTGGATAAGGTCAATGACTCCGACGAAATCAGCTTCGGCACCGATTGGGATCTGAAGTACGAGTGGAGTAGCGCGAAGGCGATCCTTGATCATGCTCACGCAACGATCGAAGGATGCACCAGTTCGATCGAGTTTGTTGACGAAACAAATTCTTGGGACTTTGTACTTATCTGCTTGGCGCCAGACTGTCTCTGATTGTGGCTCAACACCTGCGACGCCATCGAAGACTGCAACCGCTCCATCAAGGACGCGAAGTGATCGCTCGACCTCGACAGTGAAGTCGACGTGACCTGGGGTATCGATGATGTTGATCAAGTGGTCTTTCCAGAAGCATGTAGTCGCAGCCGAAGTGATTGTGATTCCGCGCTCTTGCTCTTGTTCCATCCAGTCCATAGTCGCAGCGCCATCATGGACTTCACCGATCTTGTAGTTGATACCGGTGTAGAAAAGGATTCGCTCAGTGGTCGTCGTCTTACCGGCATCGATGTGAGCCATGATGCCGATGTTGCGGACGGTTGAGAGATCAACTGCCGTATCGATAGCTGCCACTTCTTCTCTTCCTCTTCTTCTCTTCTTATTGAATCTCTAGGTTGTTCTCTGGTTGATTCTTTGTTGGTCTCGGGATTACCAGCGGTAATGAGCAAAGGCCTTGTTCGCCTCTGCCATCTTGTGGGTGTCTTCGCGACGCTTCACTGCTGCGCCAAGTCCATTGCTGGCGTCGATGATCTCGTTTGTCAGGCGCTCTGCCATTGACTTCTCGCGACGATCGCTTGCGTTCTCGACCAACCAACGAAGTGCAAGTGTCATCGCACGTGCAGCCTTCACTTCAACCGGTACCTGATAAGTAGCGCCACCGACTCGTCGTGAGCGAACTTCAACAGATGGCTTGACATTGTCGATTGCGCGCTTGAGTGTGATCACTGGATCAACTTCAGCCTTTGAACGGCAACCTTCCATCGCGTTGTAGACAATCGCTTCAGCAGTCGATCGCTTACCGGATGTTAGAACTCGATTGATCAATGCAGTGACAACCGGTGAGTTATAGACCGGATCAGCAATGACCTGCTTCTTGGGAGCGGGACCTTTACGAGGCATCTTCTGTTATCTCCCTTTACTTCTTATCGCGCTTTGCGCCATAGCGGGAACGGGCTTGCTTACGATCTTTGACACCTTGAGTGTCGAGTGAACCGCGAACGATCTTGTAACGAACGCCAGGAAGATCCTTCACACGGCCACCACGAACCAAAACGATTGAGTGCTCTTGCAGATTGTGTCCTTCACCAGGGATGTATGCAGTTACTTCCATTCCACTTGTCAGACGAACGCGCGCAACTTTGCGAAGTGCAGAGTTCGGCTTCTTTGGTGTCGTCGTGTAAACACGAGTACAGACACCGCGACGTTGCGGACTTCCCTTGAGTGCAGGTGTCGTCGTCTTCGAAGATTTCTCGACGCGACCCTTGCGGACCAGCTGCTGAATAGTTGGCACTGCTCTCTCTTCTCTCTGGCTTACGCCTTCTTTTCTTTGACGCGTTCGCTAACTCCCGACCCACGCGGTCGGGTGTGTCGCAACACATCGCATTTTCATCCAGGCAAAGTCACACGACAGAGACTTAGATGAACTTCATCTTGATTGCTCACTACTTTTTTCCTGCGTCAGTCCCAGCAACGAGACAACCGAAGGCAGGAAGCCCACGTGAACAAGAGCGCGAGGGTAGCCGAGCCCAGCGCTGTGGGTCAAAATTGCCCTTACTCCCCTTTGACCCAGTGATCTTGTATTTCGAAGTTGCGACACGCCGATAATTCCCCTGTTAGCCTTTGCTTATGGCTCGCAAAGTAAAGAAAACCCCCGCCAAAGTTATCCGCCGTGGCCGCTCATCCACATCCCGAGTCAGCTCGAAGAACCAGGTAACGATCCCGGTTGAGCTGCTTCGCGCCGTAAACATCGAGATTGGCGATGTTGTGCGCTTCACCGAAGATGGGAAGGGGCGAATAGTCCTTGAAAAGATCGATGAACCAGCATGGAAGAGCAGTCTTCGTGAACTCATTGGGTCTGAGCCGAATTTCGGCAAGGACTTTGACTATAAGAAGGAGCGTGAAGAGTGGGATGCCAGGCTGACACTTCGTGGCTGATTGCTCTTTTGGATGGAGCGGACCATCATCACGCAGAAGCTGTCGCTCAATTTGAGAGTTTGAAGATTCCTCCAGCCATAAGCGCGTTAACCATCGCAGAGGTCCTAAGCCGGTTTCCAACCCGGAGAAGTCAGCGGGCAAAGAAGCTAAAAGCAGCTTTTCCTTCGATTCTTGCCGTTGAAACCGCCGTCGCCGCGCGGGCAGCTGATATTCGAGTCGAATATCAAGTTTCTCTAGGTGAAGCAATCATCATCGCCTCAGCCTTGGCCGAAAAGCAAGAGCTACTCACCTTTGACCAAAGGATGAAAGCCATTTACGAGCGCCTGGCTTGATGTCGAGTGGTTCGTGCGCTTGCTCTAGATGAGAGACTTCACCTAGACCAAGCGCAAGGAGAAGCGTGAGCAGTGCGGGAGCAATAACAACACCAAAGTTACGAGGCGTCATACATCTTGTGATGTCTCCACTTTCTTTGGTTGCAGGGCTAACCCTGGTCACCATTGCTCATGAACTAAGAGGGCGAATCACACTTGGGATTCTCACGCTCACTGCTGGATTTCTCTTCACAAGTAGCGCCCTCTATCACCGCGTGAAATGGCGCGAATCGATGAAAGCACTCTGGCGACGAATCGATCATGCAAATATTCCGCTCCTGATTGCAGGGACATATACGCCTTTCGCTATTTTTCTTCTCGATTCAAGAAAAGCAACGCTCTTGCTATCCATCATCTGGGGTACTGCTGTCTCTGCAGCGATATTTCGAATCGCGTGGATAACGGCGCCACGATGGCTTTACGTGCCTATCTACATTGCACTTGGTTGGATGGCTTTGATTTATCTCCCCGACTTCTACCGTGAAGGTGGCGTTGCAATATTCACTTTAATTCTTGTCGGCGGAATTCTTTATTCAGCAGGCGGAGTCATCTACGCGCTGAAGAAGCCAAACTTCTCATTCAACTGGTTCGGCTTTCATGAACTCTTTCATGCGATGACCGCAGCTGCATTTATCTGCCACTTTGTTGCTGCTGCACTGGTTGTCTATCTTGCAAACTAGATTTGAAGCCTCTAGAGCCGTTCCAAGATCATCTTGATGTCCTCGATAGAGGTCCATGGATTCACTATCGCAAAACGCAATAGGGGCTCTCCTCTATGAAAAGAAGGCGTCACAAAAGCAACTTGGTCGCCTAATAACTTCTCGCTCCAGGCTTTGTAATCATCCAACTTCCAACCTTTTCGAGTGAATGCCACGATCGACAGAGTCGGTTCCATCAATAGTTCAAGGTTTGGATGGGCTTTGATGAGAACTGCGGCAGCTTGGGCAACGTCCATCGTCTTATCCATTGCCTTGGCATACTTCTTGGTTCCATGCGCGGCCAGTGAGAACCAGAACGGAAGACCCCTGGCACGACGTGTCAGATGGATCGCATAATCAGATGGATTCCACTCACCTCGCTCAAGTGCTTCCAGATAGCCAGCGCTTTGGGTGTGGACTCTCCGGGCAATCTCTGGATTTCTATAGATGAGCGCGCATGCATCAAATGGCGCGAATAGCCACTTATGGGGATCGACAATAAGTGAATCTGCTTTCTCTACCCCGCGAAATAGTGGCTTTGTGCGTTCAGATGCAAGCGCGGCAAGCCCATACGCTCCGTCAACATGAAACCAGATCCCTAGTTCTCTAGCGACGTTGGCAATCTCAGCGATCTCATCAATGACACCAAGATTGGTTGTTCCTGCCGTTGCGACAATCGCAAAGACTCGCTTCTTGGGATTCTCCAGATGAAACTCATCTATCGCCTGAGCAACTTTCTTTCCCAACAATCTATTACTTTCATCAGTGGCAATAGTCAGGATTTCTACATCCATCACTTCAGCTGCCGATTTGATCGATGAGTGGGCCTCCGTTGAGCATGCAATAATCCACTTTTCGATCTCTGGGTGTTTGCTTTTCGCATCATGACGAGCAGTCACAAGTGCCGAGAGATTTCCGATCGTTCCACCTTGGACAAATGTGCCACCCGACCCTTCGGGAAGTCCTGCTAGATCACTGATCCATTTCAGCGCCTGATTCTCAGCAAAGACCGCGCCCGCCCCCTCTAACCAAGAACCGCCATAGAGCGCGGAGGCACCAACGACTAGGTCAAAGAGGTTGGCTGATTCAGTCGGGGCTGATGGGATGAAAGCTAAATACCTAGGGTGATCAGTTGAAATACATGCAGGAGCCAGCACATCTTTGAAAAGTTGTAGAGCTTTCTCGCCCCCGAGCCCACTTTCAGTAATGGTCTCGCCCACTTCTTCACAAAGTTCTTCGTAGCTCCATGGATGATCAAGCGGTGGGTCTGTCTTGAGTCGAATCAGCGAGTAATCGAGAATTTTCGCAGCAAGCGAATCGATTTCTTCATCAAACTCATGCATGTGTGCAGATTACTCCGAAAGAGAGAAGGAAAATATAAGGGCCCCGAGTCGCCTCGGGGCCCTTAACTGTTAGGACTTCCGTCCTATTACTTCTTCTTAACGAGCATCGACATCGAACTCATCGAGCCTGACCGCCTCACCCGAACCTGTTGATTCAAATGGTGTGTAGTCGTACTCGTCGTAGGCGGCGTAGACCGCTGCCTTCGCTTCCTCGGTCGGTTCGACCTTGACGTTTCGATAACGTGCAAGACCGGTACCGGCTGGGATCAGCTTGCCGATGATGACGTTCTCTTTGAGACCAAGAAGCGGATCGCGCTTCTCGGCGAGCGCTGCGTCGGTAAGGACGCGAGTCGTCTCTTGGAACGATGCAGCAGAGAGCCACGATTCAGTAGCAAGAGATGCCTTGGTTATACCCATCAACTCGGCACGACCTGCAGCTGCTTTGCCGCCTTCTTGGACGACGCGACGATTCTCTGCTTCGAGGCGAGCGCGATCGACCAACTCACCAGGTAGCAATTCAGTCTCACCGGGTTCAAGAACCGTGACGCGCTTGAGCATCTGACGAACGATGATCTCGATGTGCTTATCATGGATCGATACACCTTGTGATCGATAGACCTCTTGGATCTCAGTGACAAGGTGAACTTGGGTGGCACGTGGGCCGAGGATTCGAAGAACTTGCTTCGGATCGATCGCACCGACGACCAACTTCTCACCAACACCGACACGTTGTCCCTCTTCAACCAGAAGTTTCTGGCGACGAGAGATTGGATAAGCAGTCGCTTCGCCACCATCTTCTGGGGTGACGAGGATCTTCTTGCCCTTTGAATCTTCCATGAAGGAGACGACGCCGGCTGCTTCTGCAATCGGAGCAACGCCCTTTGGCGTACGGGCTTCGAAGAGTTCGACGACACGTGGCAGACCATGTGTGATGTCATCTCCAGCCACACCACCGGTGTGGAAGGTACGCATCGTCAACTGGGTTCCTGGCTCACCGATTGATTGAGCAGCAATGATTCCCACCGCTTCGCCCACATCGACCAACTTGCCTGAAGCCATTGAACGGCCGTAGCACATAGAGCACTGACCGAACTTGGAATCGCAAGTGAGAACCGAGCGAACCTTCACTTCGGTGACGCCGTTGCTGAGCAAGAGATCGATATGACGATCGCCTAGATCGGTGCCTGCAGCAAGGACTTCCTTGCCATTTGCCGAGACCGCTTCAGCGAGAACGCGACCATAGATCGAAGTCTCAACATGCTCATCGCGAACGATTCCTTCAGGAGTCTTCGCGCCGATGACAAGTGTAAGTCCACGATCGGTACCGCAATCCTCTTCACGGATGATGACATCTTGTGCCACATCGCAAAGACGTCGAGTGAGGTAACCCGAGTCAGCGGTACGAAGTGCGGTATCTGCAAGACCCTTGCGCGCACCGTGAGTTGAGATGAAGTACTCGAGTACTGATAGACCTTCGCGGAAGTTCGACTTGATCGGACGAGCGATGATTTCGCCCTTCGGATTCGCAACAAGTCCACGCATACCTGCGATCTGTCTGATCTGCATCATATTTCCGCGAGCACCGGAGTAGACCATCATCCAAACTGGATTGGTCTTCGGGAAGTTCTTCTCCATGCTCTCGCCGATCTTGGCAGTAGCTTCAGTCCAGATCTCGATCAATTCCTGACGACGCTCGTCATTGGTGATCAGACCGTTGTCATATTGCTTCTGGACCTTGTCAGCATCAGCCTCGTACTTGTCGAGGATCTCCTGCTTGAGTGGTGGCGTGACGACATCTTCGATACCGATTGTCGCTGCAGCGCGAGTTGCCCAGTAGAAGCCGAGCGCCTTGAGTTGATCAAGGACTGCTGCGACGACGACCTTCGGGTAAGTCTCCGCAAGGCGATCGACGATTCCGGAGATGCCCTTCTTCGTCACTTCGCCATCGACAAAACCAAAGTCAGATGGAAGAACCTCGTTGAAGAGTGCTCGACCAAGAGTGGTTTCGCGAGTCTCATTTCCAAGGCGGATCTTGATCGTCGCCTGGAGTGAGAGTGTGCGCTGTTCATAGGCCATCAATGCCTCTGCGATCGAGGTGAATGCACGGCCTTCGCCGACTTCACCATCTCGCTGTGAGGTCAGGAAGAAGATGCCAAGAACCATGTCCTGTGTCGGTGTCGCAAGAGGACGACCGCTCGCTGGCGAGAGGATGTTGTTCGAGGAGAGCATCAAGATGCGCGCCTCCGCTTGTGCCTCTGCAGAGAGTGGGACGTGAACCGCCATCTGATCGCCGTCGAAGTCTGCGTTAAATGCAGTACAGACGAGCGGATGGATCTGGATCGCCTTACCTTCAATCAAGAGTGGTTCGAAAGCTTGGATACCAAGTCGGTGAAGTGTCGGTGCTCGGTTGAGCAAGACCGGATGCTCTGCGATGACCTCTTCGAGGACATCCCAAACAACCGCACGTGAACGCTCGACCATACGCTTTGCAGACTTGATGTTCTGGGCGTGGTTGAGGTCAACAAGTCGCTTCATAACGAATGGCTTGAAAAGTTCGAGTGCCATCTGCTTTGGCAGACCGCATTGATGCAACTTCAACTGTGGACCAGCGACGATAACTGAACGACCCGAGTAATCAACGCGCTTTCCGAGCAAGTTCTGTCGGAATCGACCTTGCTTACCCTTAAGCATGTCGCTGAGTGACTTAAGTGCGCGGTTTCCAGGTCCAGTGACCGGACGACCACGTCGACCATTATCAAAGAGCGCATCGACTGCTTCTTGAAGCATTCGCTTCTCGTTGTTGACGATGATTTCTGGTGCACCAAGATCGACCAATCGCTTGAGACGATTGTTGCGGTTGATGACACGGCGATAGAGATCATTGAGATCTGATGTCGCAAAGCGACCACCATCGAGTTGAACCATCGGACGAAGATCCGGTGGAATGACTGGGATGCAATCAAGGACCATCGAGGTCGCTGAGTTGCCGGTGCTGAGGAAGGAGTTGACCACCTTGAGACGCTTGATCGCGCGGGTCTTCTTCTGTCCCTTGCCGTTTTGGCTCAGGTCATTCAACTTATCAAACTCGGCCTGAAGGTCGAATGTCTCAAGTCGGCGTTGGATCGCAGCAGCGCCCATCGCACCTTTGAAATACATTCCGTAACGATCACGCATAGTGCGATAGAGATTCTCATCGCCCTCGAGATCTTGGACCTTCAAATTCTTGAAACGTGACCAGACTTCTTGCAATCTATCGAGTTCTTTCTGGTGACGTTCACGGATCGACTTCAACTCACGCTCTGCAGATTCGCGAACCTTTCGGCGAGCGTCAGACTTCGCGCCCTCTTCCTCAAGTTCCGCCAAGTCGGCCTCAAGCTTCTTTTGGCGCGTATCGAGATCGAGATCGCGCTTGGTTTCGATCTTCTTGAGATCGGTCGCAAGCTTCTTCTCGAGCTTTGGTAGATCCTCTTCACGAAGTTCGTTATCAACTTCAGTGATCATGTAAGCAGCGAAGTAGATGACCTTCTCGAGATCCTTCGGTGCAAGATCGAGGAGGTAACCAAGTCGGCTTGGAACACCTTTGAAGTACCAGATATGCGTTACAGGAGCAGCAAGCTCGATATGACCCATGCGCTCACGACGAACTTTGGCTCGAGTTACCTCGACGCCGCATCGCTCGCAGATGATTCCTTTGAATCGAACGCGCTTGTACTTACCGCAGTAGCACTCCCAGTCACGGGTTGGTCCGAAGATCTTCTCGTCGAAGAGTCCGTCTTTCTCCGGCTTGAGGGTTCGGTAGTTGATGGTCTCTGGCTTCTTTACCTCGCCGAAGGACCACTCACGGATGTTTCCTGCTGATGCAAGACCAATCCGCAGTTCATCGAAGAAATTGACATCTAACATTTCTTTTCAGCCCCCTATCAAACTTCTTCGACCGAACTTGGCTCAACCCTGGATAGGTTAATTCCGAGTTCTTCAGCGGTTCTAAATACTTCTTCATCAGTGTCGCGCATCTCGATGGCGACGCCCTCAGATGAGAGAACTTCGACATTGAGGCAGAGCGACTGCATCTCTTTCACCAAGACCTTGAATGACTCAGGGATTCCTGGCTCTGGGATGTTCTCTCCCTTGACGATCGCTTCGTAAACCTTGACGCGACCGAGGACATCGTCGGATTTGATGGTGAGCAGCTCTTGCAAGGTATAGGCAGCGCCATACGCCTCAAGTGCCCAGACTTCCATCTCACCAAATCGCTGACCACCGAACTGTGCTTTTCCACCAAGTGGTTGCTGGGTGATCATCGAGTAAGGACCAGTCGAACGTGCGTGGATCTTGTCATCGACCAAGTGGTGCAACTTCAAGATATACATGTAACCGACTGAGATGCCATCACGATATGGCTCACCGGTGCGACCATCGAAGAGTTGCGCTTTACCGCGCTCATCGACAAGTTGCATTCCATCCTTATTAAGAAGTGTCGAACCGAGAAGTCCGAAGATCTCATCTTCTTTCGCACCATCGAAGACTGGTGTCGCAACGCGAGTTCCAGGTTCGGCAGCAGCTGCACCGAGGTCTGACATACGACGCTTCCAATCAGCATCGTCGCCGACAACTTGCCAACCGCTCTTTGCGACCCAACCAAGGTGAGTTTCGAGAACCTGACCGACATTCATACGTCCCGGAACACCAAGCGGATTAAGTACGACATCAACTGGAGTTCCATCGGCGAGGAATGGCATATCTTCGACGGGGAGGATCTTGGAGATGACGCCCTTATTTCCGTGGCGACCAGCGAGCTTGTCACCATCTTGGATCTTTCGCTTCTGTGCGACATAGACGCGAACAACTTGATTGACACCAGCAGGGAGGTCATAACCCTCATCGATATCTTGGATCTTCACATCGATAATTCGGCCACCTTCACCGTGCGGAACCTTGAGTGAGGTATCGCGAACTTCACGAGCCTTCTCACCAAAGATCGCTCGAAGCAATCGCTCTTCAGGAGTCAGTTCAGTCTCGCCCTTCGGCGTTACCTTTCCCACCAAGATATCGCCGGGAACAACCTCAGCACCGATGCGGATGATTCCGCGATCATCGAGATCTGCGAGGACCTCCTCTGAGACGTTCGGGATATCGCGAGTGATCTCTTCAGGTCCGAGCTTTGTGTCTCGGGCATCAACTTCGTACTCCTCTATATGAATAGAGGAGAGAACATCGTCTTGGACGAGACGCTGGGACAAGATGATCGCGTCTTCGAAGTTATGTCCTTCCCATGACATGAAAGCAACAAGAAGGTTCTTGCCAAGGGCCATCTCACCAAGTTGGGTGCTAGGACCATCTGCAATCACCTGGCCTACATTGATCTTCTCGCCTACCGAGACGACAGCGCGCTGATTGCGTGAAGTGCCTTGGTTTGAGCGGATGAATTTCTCCAGCATATAAAGGTCTTCATCGCCTTCATCTGTCTTTACGACAACGCGATCTGCTTCGACCTCTGTGACAACGCCGGCACGTGTTGCAGTGACAACATCTCCAGCATCAACAGCGGCGCGGAATTCCATACCTGTTCCAACAAGTGGAGACTCGGCACGAATCAGCGGAACTGCCTGACGCATCATGTTTGAGCCCATCAATGCGCGGTTCGCGTCATCGTGCTCAAGGAATGGAATCATCGCGGTCGAAACCGAAACCATCTGACGTGGTGAGACATCCATGTAATCAACTTCTTCTGCGTTGATGTACTCGACTTCGCCACCACGACGTCGAACCAGAACCTTCGCCTCAGCGAAGTGATTGTCCTCAGTCAATGGCGCGTTCGCCTGAGCAATGATGTGCTCGTCTTCTTGATCAGCTGTTAGGTAATCGACCTGATCTGAGACTTTACCCTTCACAACTTTTCGATACGGGGTCTCTACGAAACCAAATGGAGTAAGTCGGCCATAAGTCGCGAGCGCACCAATCAGACCGATATTCGGACCTTCTGGTGTCTCAATCGGACACATACGTCCATAGTGAGATGGGTGAACGTCACGGACTTCGAATCCTGCGCGATCTCGTGAGAGTCCGCCTGGTCCGAGCGCCGAGAGACGTCGCTTATGAGTAAGACCGGAAAGTGGATTGGTCTGATCCATGAACTGCGAGAGCTGTGATGTTCCGAAGAACTCTTTGATCGATGCAGTCACCGGGCGGATGTTGATCAAGGTCTGTGGCGTGATCGCCTCGACATCTTGAGTGGTCATACGTTCTTTGACCACACGCTCCATACGGGAAAGCCCGGTACGGACCTGGTTCTGGATCAATTCACCAACGCTTCGAAGACGACGGTTTCCGAAGTGGTCGATATCGTCGACTTCTACGCGTACTTCACGGCCGGTCTCATGCACCTGGCGGCCATAATCCATAAACGCATCTCCACGATGGACCGCTGCGAGATAGCGAATAGTCGCGACGATATCTTCGATGGTGAGAAGGTTTTGCGTTAGTTCATGCTTGATACCAAGCTTCTTATTGATCTTGTAGCGACCGACCTTTGCAAGGTCATAACGCTTCGGATTGAAGTAAAGATTTTGGATTAACTGGAGCGCCGCTTCCTTTGTTGGTGGCTCACCAGGACGCATCTTTCGATAGATATCAAGTAACGCGTTGTCTTGATCGTGAACGGTGTCCTTCTCCAGGGTTCCCTTCACAGAATCGAAATCGCCGAATTCTTCTGCTACCTGTTCATCGCTCCATCCGAGCGCCTTGAGGAAGAC
>VGAI01000012.1 GCA_016870815.1 Actinomycetota bacterium | reverse complement strand
GCGGCGATTGCCCTGGCCTCAATGCGGTGATCCGAGCAGTTGTCCGCAAGGGTGTCAAAGAGTATGGCTATGAGTTCATCGGTTTCCGCGATGGCTGGAAGGGTCCGCTTGAGGGACTCACGATGCCGCTTGATTTCGCTACTACTCGCGGAATCCTCCCGCGTGGTGGAACGATCCTTGGTTCCTCTCGTACCAATCCATTCAAGATTGATGGCGGCGTCGAAAAGATCAAAGAGAATTTGAAGAAGATGGGCGTAGACGCTCTGATCGCAATCGGCGGTGAAGACACACTTGGCGTCGCTACCAAACTTGATCACCTTGGCGTCAAGGTAATCGGAGTGCCGAAGACAATTGATAATGATCTCAATAACACTGATTACACCTTCGGCTTTGATACCGCCGTCAATATTGCGGTGGAGGCGATTGATCGACTTCATACGACCGCTGAATCACACCATCGTGCACTGATTGTCGAAGTGATGGGTCGCCATGCCGGATGGATCGCACTTCACTCTGGGCTGGCTGGCGGGGCATCGTGCATCCTGATTCCTGAGGTTCCCTTCCACCTCGACAAAGTCTGTGACTATGTGAAATCACGGTTTACTCAGTCTTATGCACCAATCATCGTTGTCGCTGAAGGTGCGATGCCAGCAGAGGGCGATATCGTCACAAAAGATGGAACCCTTGATGCTTTTGGCCACGCAAAACTCTCTGGAATCGGCGAATGGTTGGCGAAGGAGATCGAGAAGCGAACCGGAAATGAAGCGAGAACTTCAGTTCTTGGTCACATTCAGCGGGGTGGCACTCCTACTGCTTTTGATCGCGTTTTGGCGACGCGATTCGGTCTCCATGCGATCACTGCGGCGCATGAGGGCGATTGGGGCAAGATGGTTGCTCTAGCTGGAACAGCAATCAAGCGAGTACCGCTTGCCTCGGCTACTGAGAAATTGAAGACGGTAGACCCATCGCTCTATCGCGAAGCAGAAATATTCTTCGGCTGATAAGAGAGTTGACCTAGGCTTCCCTCATGGCAGAACTCTCTTCCCTCTTTGATCTTGCGCGTCCTGCGGCACAACAGCCGAATTGGCCCGACAGGGATCATCTTCAACGTGTCGTCGAACAACTTCGAAAACTTCCGCCATTGGTATTTGCTGGTGAAGCTGATGCCCTCAAAGAGAAGGTTGCCTCAGCACAGGAGGGAAAGGCATTCTGGCTTCAAGGTGGCGATTGTGCCGAGACTTTTGAGGCAGCTACTGCGGATTCGATAAGAAACCGAATCAAAACCATCTTGCAGATGGCTGCAGTCCTTCAATACGGAGCAAGCATGCCAGTGATCAAAGTTGGTCGAATGGCGGGACAGTTCGCAAAGCCTCGAAGCAACGATGATGAAGTCCGAGATGGAGTGAGGCTTCCTGCCTATCGTGGCGATGCAGTCAATGATTTAGCCTTCACTGCAGAGGCCAGGCGTCCGGATCCAGAGCGGTTGCTACGGGTCTATCACACCTCTTCAGCGACTTTGAATCTTGTTCGAGCATTCACGCATGGCGGCTTCGCAGACCTTCGCAAAGTGCATGAATGGAATAAGGGTTTCATCCGTGATTCGAAGATCGGTCCGCAGTACGAAGCAATGGCGAAAGAGATTGGCAGGGCGCTGGATTTCATGAAGTCGGCCGGGATTGAACATGAATCGATCAAGACAGTCGACTTCTACTCATCCCATGAAGCCCTGATACTCGAGTACGAGCGGGCGCTGACTAGGATCGATTCGCGAAGTGATCTTCCCTATGCTGTCTCGGCACACTTCCTCTGGATCGGGGAGCGGACACGGCAACTTGATGGCGCACATATTGATTTTGCATCGAAAGTAAAGAATCCCGTCGGGGTGAAGATCGGGCCTAAAGCGACTGGTGATGAAGTCGAAGCGCTCATCAACCGCCTCAATCCAGATAACGAAGCTGGTCGACTCACTTTCATCACTCGTATGGGCGCATCCACTATCGAAGTATCTTTGCCGCCATTGATCAAGCGAGTGGAGAAGATGGGAGCCAAGATTCTCTGGGTCAGCGATCCCATGCATGGCAATACCTATGAGGCTCCATCAGGATTCAAGACGAGGAATTTCGATGATGTAATCAGGGAAGTGCAAGGCTTCTTCAAGGTCCATCGCGAACTGGGTACATATCCTGGTGGGATCCATATCGAGCTGACAGGTGATGATGTCACAGAATGTGTCGGCGGCGGAGAGAAGATTTCGCATGAGGATCTCTCGACGAGGTATGAGAGCGCCTGCGACCCACGGCTCAATCACACACAGAGCCTGGAGCTGGCATTTCTTATCTCGCAACAACTCACCGAGAGATAAGGCCGAATGAAGTCAGAGATTCTGCTCTCAACCATCAAGACGGAGATCGGTCCGTTCTCATTTGCAGTCCAGGATGGTCTCGTCGTAGCAGCGACCTTCGGAGCGCTGTCTCGACTGAAAGCAACGGGAAGAAGAGTTCGATCAATCCCAAAGGTCTCAACAGAGTTGAAGAAATATTTCGCTGGCAATCTACGAGCGCTTGATTCCATTAAGGTCGCCGAGTCTGGGTCACCTTTTCATCGAAAGGTAATGAGGGCGATGCGCAAGATTCGCCCTGGAGAAGTTGCCTCCTATGGCGACCTTGCAAGGAAAGCAGGTAAAGCGCGAGCTAGCCGCGCAGTAGGGAGCGCCTGTTCCGGAAATCCGATTCCATTGATTGTTCCCTGTCATCGAGTTGTGCGAAGCGATGGAGCTTTAGGTCAATATGGCTATGGTGTGAAAGCAAAGCGCTGGCTTCTCGAATTCGAAGGCGCGCTAGAGCACCGCTCGAAGTGAAGTCGTAATCACCTCAGTAGCCTCATCGATATCACTAGAAGTCAGATCGCCGTGAGTGACTAGGCGAAGATAGTGCGAACCAAGTGCGCCCGAGAGCACGCCTGCCTCACCTAACTTCTTTGCGAAATCACTTGCGTTACTTCGAGTGCTTTGTAGTTCTATGCCGACGATATTCGTCTCGACGCTCTCTAGATCAACGAGTCGAGAATCAACAGCGCTTATTGCTTCGGCGATCTTGCGAGCATGGGCATGGTCTGTTGCTAATCGAGCTAGGTGATGGGTGAGGCCATAATCTGCAGCAGCAGCAAGAAGACCGACTTGGCGCATTCCACCGCCAAAACGTTTACGCCAAATCCTTGCATCTTCGATTCGCTCTCTCGTGCTGAGAAGCATGGAACCAATCGGTGCGCCAAGGCCCTTGGAAAAGCAGACGCTCACAGTCTCAAAGCAGGCGCCATAGCGTGCGAAGGGAACACTTGATGCAACATGCGCATTCCAAATTCGCGCGCCATCGAGATGGAGCTTGATCCCAAGAGGTGCAGCAAGGTGATGAAGTCTCTCGATGGCTTCGATATTTTGAACGACGCCGCCGCCAAAGTTATGCGTGTTCTCAACTGCAATAGCAACGGTGGAAACCAAATAGGGGCCAGCGTTTGGATGAGCTAGCGCTATCGCTGAATCAGGATTAAGACGCGCTTTGGGGCTATGAAAAGTTCGGGTAGTGACTCCACTCAAAACGGCGGCTGCGCCTAACTCGGCTCGAACCACATGTGCCCTCTCGTCGGCAAGTAACTCTTCTCCTGGCTTTATCAGAGATCTGATTCCTAGCTGGTTTGCAATCGATCCTGTGGCGGTGAAGAGTCCCGCTTCTTTACCAAAGAGCTCGGCGACCTTTGCTTCGAAGGCGATAACAGTCGGATCATCTCCATAAACGTCGTCACCTACTTTTGCCTTCGCTATCGCCTCTAACATGCCAGAGGTCGGACGAGTGACGGTGTCTGATCTGAGGTCAATCATCTTCATCAGTCTTCACCACTCTCGACTTCTCTTCTAGTAATCGCCTAGGTGGCGAGTCTGGCACATGGTTTTGATTCGACTCAAGCATTCATTCTGCGTTCGGTGAAGATGATCAGATACATGCCAGCGCTGATGGCGATTCCGCCGATGACGACCCTGAGCGAGAGTGATTCAGTACCAGTGAGAACCGAGAAGAGTGCGGCGAAGAAGACCTCAGTGGTCAGGAGCACCGCAACCGTTGTCGATGCGATGATTGATTGCGCCCAGGTTTGAATGATAAATGCGAATACCGTTGCAAAGAGCGCTGTGAAGAGAACTACAAGCCAGCCATTGCCTCCCACTGGACCGGTTATCCCATCAGGAATTGCGGCCAGTGTTGTAAGAATCGCACATGCTGAGAGTTGAACTGTTGTCATGGCATAGACATCAAACTTCGAACTCCATGCGCCGAGAGCGATGATGTGAGCGGCGAAGAGGGCTGCACTCAAGAAGACAGAGAGCGCACCCCATGAGATCTCAAATCCGTTGAAAGAGAGGATGAGTAGTCCAGCAGTAGCAAGTATCACTGCGAACCAACCAGTTGCATTGACTCGAACTTTCAAGAAGAAGATCGCAAAAATTGGGGTGATCACGACGTAAAGGCCAGTGATGAAACCGGTGATCGCTGGTGTCGTGAGCGAGAGCCCTAAAGTTTGAAAGATGTACCCCGAGCCGAGAAAGAGTCCAGCGGCGCCACCTTTGAGGACCATTTCACCCGTGATCTCACTAAGTACCTTTGGCCTCAAGATGATAAGAAGTAGCACTGCGAAGAGGAATCGAAACGAGAGGAAGTCGCTGATTCCTTGTCGTTTAATCGGGTCTACCATCACCACGAAAGCCAGACCCCACATGGCTGCAACTGCTATCAATGCAGCAGGAGCAAAGGGGCGAAGTCTCTCAGATCTGCTCATTTCTTCGATGCGCGCATCTTCTTCAGGAGAGCGACCTCTCGACCATGTTCGGGCTCTTCACCGGGGGTCTCCAGGATAAGTGGGGCATTGATGACCGCTGGATGTGCAACGAGTTCTTTAAATGGATCGATACCAATCTCGCCCTCGCCAAGATTTTGGTGGCGATCCTTGAGCGAACCGAGAACGTCCATAGAGTCATTGGTATGAATGAGTTGGATACGTTGAAGACCAGCGATTTCTACGAGGAGATCAAGGGTTTGAGTCATGCCGCCCTTCTTCTTGACATCATGGCCAGCAGCGTAGACATGACAAGTGTCGAGGCATATGCCGACCTTCGGGTGATCCTTGAGGGCATCGAGGTAGAACTTGAGGTCCTCGAGACGCTTGACCAAGGATTGTCCTTGTCCTGCGGTCGGCTCGAGAAGGAGCATGGGGTCGGACTCTTCGAGTGATTCAAGAATAGGCATGACACCTTTAGTGATCTGCTTCCAAGCCTTTGCTAGGTGATCGGCATCGACTGCAGATCCTGTGTGAACTACGACGCCAAGCGCTCCGATCTCTCGGCCACGGCGAAGTGCATAGGCAGTCGCTGCTACTGAATTCTCGTAAGTTGATGGATTGGGCGAACCAAGATTCACAAGGAAGGGAGAGTGAATATAGGTCTCGATATCGAGAGCAAGACACTTCTCACGAAATGCAAGATCGCTTTTCTGATCAGGTTCGGGCATAGCCCAACCTCGTGGATTAGAGGCGAAGACTTGAATCGCCTCTGCCTTGATTGTCTCGGCATATTGAATCGAGCGCTTAGCCATTCCACCTGATGTTGGAACGTGCGCACCAATACGCGGCCGAGGAGAATTCACCGTGACTTTTACTTTTGACTTCACTTCCGGCACCGCTTGAGTCTAGTCGCCTACCTCATCGAACCGAGATCGTGACCGTTGTGCCACGTTTCACCTTTGAATCGACTTTCGGGTCGATGGCATAGACACGCTTGATCGCATTCTTTCCAGAAGGGTCGACTTTGACGATCAACCCAGCATCTTCCAGCAACTTCTTTGCTTCGTCTGTTGGTTTGGAAATCAGATTAGGGATCTTGATGAATTCAGTGCCTTGAGAGACGATGAGAATGATCTTGCTTCCTTTTGGAAGATCTCCACTGGGCTCTGGCAATTGAGCAATGACAAAGTCTGGAGCCTCTGTCTCTGAATATCGATATTCAACCTCGACATCAAAACCGGCAGCAGTTAATTCGTTGAGCGCTTGCTCTCCGCTCTTTCCGGTGTAGTTGTTGACTGCCATTGACTCAATTCCTTTACTCACCACGAAATTGACTAAGGAATCCCGCATGACGCGAGCACTCGCGGCAGGCTCTTGAGTGATGATCTTTCCAGCTTCTACATCAGGGCTAAACTTTGAGCTCACTGCGCCAACGCGCAGATTGTTATCTTGAATCAGCTCAGTTGCCTCTTCAGGGGTGAGTCCTGAGATCGTGGGTACGGTATAGCGCTCTTTGCCTTGTGAGACGTAGAGGTAAACAGTTCCACCTTCAGCGACTTTGTCACCGCCTGCGGGATCGCTTCTGATCACCTTACCTTCAGCGATATCTTCGCTGAACTCTTTCTCACGGATCTCAATACTTACGCCAAGTGGTGTTAGTGCATTGCTCGCCTGAGTAATTGTCATTCCTGCAACGGAGGGAATCTCGATGCGAGTGCCAGGTCCAATGACGATGTACCACGTCGCTGCGATTATTGCGATAACGATAGCTACAGCGATAGTTCGATTCCGCTTGACTCGTTTTGAAAGTTTTCGCTTGGCCGGACGGCTCACTTCTTCTCCACTCTCATTTTGGTTCTCACTTATTGGTTTCTCTTTCACTGGTTCTGCGTTTCGGGGAGGCAGATCGAGTTCAAGGCTCATCTGACTCTTTCCAGAGGCATCTGCTTTCCCATCGGTATCAAGTGCGAGTGAGCGGATCTTGTTGAGAAAATCTCCAGCGTCTATAGGTCGCTCATCAGGATTGGAAGAGGTTGCAAGATAGATCAGGTCATCAAGAGCAGGCAGAACTTCGGTCATCATCTGCGAAAGCCTTGGAACGCGCTCCTTAACATGCTTCAGGGCGACCTGGACTGGGTCATCACCCGAGAAAGGCTTCTCACCTGTGAGCGCTTCGAAGAACATCACTCCAGTGGAATAGACATCGCTACGGGCATCTGCCACGCCTCGCTCTACTTGCTCCGGAGCAAGATAGGAGACGCTTCCGAGGACGACTGATGACTCTGCAGTCATGGTCTGTCCGATAATCGATCCGCGCGCGAGTCCAAAGTCAGCGATCTTTACTCGACCATCTTTACTGATGAGAATGTTCTCCGGCTTGATATCTCGATGGACTATTCCAAGGCGATGCGCAGCAGCAAGTGCGCTCAACACTGGTTTGATGATGGGGAGCAGTTCGGTGAGCGGCAGTCTTCCTTGCTGATTGAGGTATTGACGAAGGGTCGCACCCTCAACCAGTTCCATAACGATGAAGACAGCCGGGACGCCACCCTGATTCCACCCTTGATCCTGTATCGCGACGATATTGGGATGAGAGATTGCAGCGGCAGCTTTCGCTTCGCGAATGAAGCGTTCTACATAATTTTCATCATGGGCTAGATGAGGATGCATGATCTTGACCGCCACCTGGCGATCGAGTCTGAGGTCCAGAGCTGAGTAGATTGTCGCCATTCCGCCAGAATCAATGATTCGCATCAATTGGTAGCGACCATCGATGATCTCACCCGTCAGGTCGGCCATAACCCGATCTTAGAATCGCTCACGCTCTACCTTCGGTAGGACTGGGCAGTGAAGATAGAGATTTTCTAGAGTTCAAGATTAATTCTCGATAAATGATTCACCAGAGAAGCGAAGATGCACCGATTGGAAGGTCTCCTCGCGTTCGAAGTGGAGAATCTCGCCTCCTTGCCATGAGTGCATCTGTTTCTCAAAGGAATCGAAATCCTTCACTTTGGCGCCATCTCTTGCGAGGACTCGATTAAGACCGAGTGGAGCGGGGATATCTATCCAGACCATTGTTGTCGCAAATGGGCGCATGACTCGTTGAGCTGATCCCACTCCTTCAACAATCAGATAGCGGTGAGGGCTAATTGTGACTCGCTCACCTTCGCGTTCATTAATCCAATCCCAGCATCGATAACTTCCCCTCTTGGATTGAGTGATTGGTATGAGAATTTGGTCTCGCATGATTGATGCGACCCGAGGCGTCAATGCATCATCCCAACCACGGTAGAGCTCATCCATATGAACGATCGGCGCCTCATCGAGTGAGAGCGAGAGGGCATCAGCCATTGTGGTCTTACCCGCACCAGCGGGTCCATCGATTGCAATGATTTTTATCTCGCCAACAGGAGGTGTTGTCGCGTTGAGATGCTCGAGGACTAGCGAGCAGGCTCTATCAAAAGTTAGGTGATGAACTTTGAGCACGTCGGTACCAGCGCACCATTCCTAGGAGAGCGATTGCGGTGAAGATGAAATAGATGATTGAAGTGAAGTATCCGCCGCCAATCCAATATTGAACAGTCAAGACAATATCCACGACGAACCAGATGGCCCAGTTCTCCCACTTTTCTTTGACCATAGCGAATTGCGCAAAAGCGCTACCTAGGAGTCCGAGCGTGTCACTCCAGATATAGACCGCGCCGACTGAAGTGAGGAAAGGTGTTAACGCAACCCAAGCAAGTGCAAATATTCCAAGTCCGATTGCGCGATAACGAAACGGAATCGATTCCGGATTTGCTCCAGAAGGTCCCCACCCAAACCATCCCCAGATACCAAAGGCTATAAAAATGAATTGAGTGGCGACACTTGCGTAATAGCCTGATTGATAGAACCAGATCCCGTAGAGAGCAGAACTGATCACCCACCACGGCCACATGATTCTCTTTCCAGTGGTGCCAAGGTAAACGGCTACGAGTGAGGTAAGTGCCGCAACCATCTCAAGGAGCGTTACCTCATACCCCCATGCAATGAAAAGCACCTGATTGAGAAGTGATTCAAACATCTTGACTCCTTTCCAATCTGCATTACCAGACTGGTACTTCGGTCGACCGACACCTGAGCGAGTGCGGTCCTCTCAGCCAACTTTTGGCTCCCGATGTGAGAGAGAATAGCATCCATCTATGGAGACATTTGGGTACGCCGTGATGCTCTCCTTCACAATTCTTGCCTCGTTCTGGCTTGAACTTGCTCTCAAGGTGAGAGTCCTGATTCGAATTCGTCGAGCCTTATCAGCGATTCTTCCGGTGGCATTGGTCTTTCTCATCTGGGTCTTTTACGCAGTCAATCGAGGCCATTGGAGATATGACATCAGTCAGACCCTTGGAATCACGGGTCCCAGTGGCGTTCCGCTCGAGGAGTTCCTTTTCTTCATCATCGTTCCGATTGCAGCGATCATGACGATAGAAGCAGTGCGACGAGTCAAGGGCCATTGGATCGTTGGAGATGAGGAGCGCGAGTCATGAGTTATACCGCGCTCACAATCCTTGCAATCATCCTCACAGTTCTGATTGATGTGAAAGTTTTGAAGACACGGCTCGTGACACGGAAAGTCTTCTGGACTTCTTACGCCATCATTCTTTTCTTCCAGTTGATCACCAACTGGTGGCTGACCTCAAACGAAATAGTGAGTTACAGCGAAGATTTCATCATCGGCGCACGCATTGCAGCTGCCCCTATCGAAGACCTTGGCTTTGGCTTTGCTCTCGTGACTAATGTGATGGCTCTCTGGGTTTACTGGGGACGTAGGGGACTCGTTCGTTAGTGCGGAAAATTCAGCGATTTTTTTTGCTAGAGCCTTGAAGCACGACGCATCTGCCACCAAGCCGGGAGTGCGACTTTCAAGCGGCGATAGGTCGAAGTCTTTGCTCGCTTTGTGAAGACTTGATAGTCGATCTTCTCCACTTCATCGACGATCCCACAATAGAGCTCACTTGCCGCCTTGATACAACCATGAGATTGTGGCGTGAGATTTGTGATCGTTGCCTCCGCTTCTCGCTGAAGAACTCGTACTCGATCGATCTGGAAAGCGAGTGCATCCTTGAATTCTCTATCGACACGTCGACTCTGAAGCCGCTCCTTATCGATACCAAACTGCTGCAATTCATCGAGCGGTAGATAGATCCTGCCACGCTCGAGATCCTCACCGACATCGCGAATGAAATTCGCGAGTTGAAAAGCGATTCCCAATTTCTTCGCACCAACCAGTGTCTCTTCGAATAGATGGGGCTTGGTAATTCCAAGAATATGAACCATTTCAAGTCCGATAACTGCCGCAGAACCGTATACATATTCCGAGAGCGCCTCATAGGAGGCGTACTCGGTAATAGTTAGGTCCATAGCCATCGAGTGAAGAAAGGCTTCAAAGTAGTGGTGCGGGATTTGCCAACGATTAATCGTGTCAATCAACGCCATACCTATCGCATCGTTTGATCTCCCTTCTCGAATGTCGTCGAGAATCCCTGCACTCCAGCTTGTAAGCCAGGTTCGTTTCTCATCTGGCGTGAGCATTGAAGCGAGGTCATCGACAATCTCATCTGCATATCGTGCAAAGCCATAGAGGGCATGAACGTAGGGGCGTTTTGCAAGAGGGAGCAACCGGGTCGCTAGAAAGTATGTCTTGCCATGTTCGGCATTAAGCCGCCGGCACTCGAGATAAGACTCGCGCAGTGAAGCATCGGTGATTCCCGCTGCATCGAGTTCGGCGCTCATCAGATAATCCGTTCAGCAGCCAGTTTCCCGGAGATAAGAACCATCGGCACACCTACACCTGGCTGTGTGCCAGAGCCGGTGAATACTACGTTCTCAAATCCTGTTGCTAAGTTGCGCGGTCTAAATGGGCCGGTCTGGAAGAAGGTGTGCGCGCTAGCGAATGGCGCACCCCGCTCCATACCCATTGCTTCCCACTCCAAAGGTGTAGTCACCTCTTCAACTTCAATCGCAGACTCAAAACCTGGATAGCCTCGTGCTTCGATGGTTCGAAGGATCTGGTCGCGATACTTCTTCTTCTCGACCTTCCAATCAATATTCGCATCCAAGTTGGGCGTCGGAAATAGAACGTAATAGGAATGCTTTCCTGGCGGTGCAAGATCGGGATCATCATGAGATGGGACCGTGACTAAGAAGCTCGGATCGCTCATCAATGATCGCTTATCGATCAACTCTTCGAAAACTCCATCCCAGGATTTTCCAAAGTGAATGTTGTGGTGAGCTGCTCCGTCATACTTCTTGTTGGATCCGACAAGAAGAGTGACTGCAGAAGGAGAGTAGCGAAGCCTTTTTACACGTGCTGGCATCTTGCCGAGGAGATCTCGCCAGGCGACTGGAAGGTCTGGGTTGAGGACCAGGACATCGCAGGGATATCTCTCACCCGACTCTGTGATTGCAGCGGTCGCTCTTCCATTTTCTCGCTCTATCCGCGTCACTTTGCTTGAGTACTTGATCGTCACGCCATGCTTTACCGCTGCACCAGCAAGTCCTCGTGGCAGCGCGTGCATACCGCCCTTCGGGAAGAAGACACCTGCAACTGAGTCCATATATGCAATCACTGCGTAGATAGCGAGCGCCTGTTGCGGACTCACTCCGGCGTACATAGCTTGGAATGAATAGACACGTTGCGTCCGTGGATCTTTGAGAAATTGAGCAACCTTGGGCGCAAGTCGTCGGAATCCACCGATAGCAACCAACTTTGCAAGATTAGGCGTCAGCAGATCAAAGGGTGTGTCGATATTCCTATCGATGAAGTCATTCATCTCGTACTTGTAGAGCTTGGTGACAAAATCAACGTACCTGCGATAGCCAAGTGCTTCACTTGGGCCAATCACCTTCGCGATTTCCTCTTCCATCTGTTTGGTATCTGCATGGACATCTAAGGATGAGCCATCGGCGTAGAAGGCGCGATAAAGCGGTGAGACTGGCATCAAGTCGAGCCAATCTTTCGTCGTCTCACCGACTGAGTTGAATGCATCTTCAATGAGGTCGGGCATAGTCAGAACGGTCGGACCAGTATCGAAGCGATATCCATCTCGCTCCAACAGGCCATTACGTCCGCCAGGGACACTCTCTCGTTCGAGGAGTGTGACTTCTCGACCTGCACCAGCGAGTCGAAGCGCAGCACTCAATCCCGCAAGACCGGCGCCAACTACCACAATCTTTTCGGTTGGTCCCTTAACTTTTCGAATCTTCGACGCCTTGCGCGAGTGGAGCGGAGGAGTATCTGCCTTGCTAGTCAATCTGCTCTCCTCATTCCTCACGCGATGTTGAAGCGAGCCACTAGCTGCGTCTCACAAGAGCAAGATGTGCCATCAATTCAAGAAGTGGCTTTGCTTCGACGGCGATAAGCGGTGAAGTGAGTGCTTCTTGGGCACGTTCTGCTCGTTGGCTAATCATCTCCTCGACTTTGGTCACCGCGCCACTTGAAGTGATCACTTCGCGCAATCGTGTGACCTGATTCGCATCAAGATCGGCATTCCCAAGATTCTCAAGCTCTCGCCTTCCCACCTCGTTGGAACCTTGGTGAGCAAATGCGATCAGAACGGTTCGCTTGCCTTCGCGGAGATCATCTCCCGCTGGCTTGCCGGTCTCCTTGGGATCGCCAAACACACCCAAGATGTCATCACGGAGTTGGAACGCTTCGCCGATCGGAATACCGTATCGAGAGAGCGCATCGAGAAGTTGATCGCTACCGCCAGAGATTTTGGCTCCAAAGTGAAGTGGCCGTTCAATTGAATACTTTCCCGATTTGTAACTTGCCACCCGTAGTGACCGCTCGGAATCAGTTGTGGCGAGCGATTGTTCGTGGACATCCAAGAATTGCCCAGCCATCAGTTCGACTCGGAGTTCGTCAAAGATCGGTAAGACTCCAAGGAGTTGGTCTGAGGAGAGTCCGGAGCGATGCAGAATCTGATCTGACCAGATCAGCGCGAGATCGCCAAGCAGGATGGCGGTGGCGACTCCATATCCGGCGCTATCTCCCGAGAGTGAGTTTGCACGATGCAAAGATTCGAAGTGTCGATGTACCGAAGGTCGTCCCCGGCGAGTATCTGATCCATCCATAACATCGTCGTGAATGAGGGCGCATGCGTGAAGTAATTCAAGGCTTGCACTTGCTTTTATTGTCGCATCATCGACATCTCCACCAGCTACGGAGATTGCTCCAATGCAACTGAGAAGTGGGCGAAAACGTTTTCCACCATCAAGTAGAAATGAGTTCATCTCCTCCGCCACCGAGGCGAGCTCTGGCCCGATTGAGTTGATGTAGCGAGATGATTCGTCAAGGAATGAGGCAAGCGCTGAATCAATTCGCTCTCGTAGGCGCGCAAGTATCAGCGATGCTTGCGATTCGGACATGCGGGTAACGGTACCCTCACCAACTATGGAATTGCGTCTGCTTCCCAAGGGAAAACCAGCATTCTCGGTCGAGTTCTTCCCGCCCAAGGATGAAGCGGGGGAGGAGCGGCTCTGGAGCTCACTCGATGCTCTCCAGTCAGTCTCACCTGACTTTGTCAGCGTTACCTACGGAGCCGGTGGAAGTAGCAGGGATCGCACGATTCGCGTCACGTCTGAAATCACGAACCGGACCAAGATCGCGACGGTCGCACACCTTACCTGTGTGGGTTCAACCTCTGATGAAATCGATGAAGTGCTCAGCCAATATAGAGATGCGGGCATATCAACAATCTTGGCGCTTCGCGGTGATCCATCCGGCGGACCGCGGGCAGAGTGGGTGCGCACTGAAGGTGGATTCGATCACGCTGATCAGTTATTGGAACGCGCAATCGAAAAGGGATTTACCGTTGGTGTCGCCGCCTTCCCTGATGGACATCCCGCATCCAATGGCGACTTTGACCGTGATGTCGAAGTATTGAAGCGAAAGTCAAAACTCGGTGCGCAATTCGCGACCACGCAGTTCTTCTTCGATATTGATCGGTACCTGCGACTTCGCGATTCTCTCATCGCACAGGGGGTTGAGATCCCTCTCATCGCGGGAATTCTCCCGATAACTAACTTTAAACAATTAGTGCGGATGGCAGAGTTAAGTGGTGCTGAACTTCCGCGAGGGATTGTCGAGAGAATCTCGCAAGTGCAAGAAGATCCCATAGCCCTGCGTGAGCGAGGAATAGAAATCGCTCTAGAAATGGGCCAGAGATTAATAAGCGAAGGAGTACCTGGGCTTCATTTCTATACGATGAACTCATCCTCAGCGACAGTTGAGATTGTCGCCAGGTTAGGTCTTCGATAATGGAGCGAGATCAATTCTTTGCCGAATGGAGCGCGCTCCATGGAGGCGTCAAGGTTTCAGGAATTGTGCGATGGTGGCTCGGAATCTCATTTCAGATAGGACGATCTCTAGGTGCGCTTAAGGTCTCACCTAACTCGCTCACCTCGATCGGGGTACTGCTTGCCCTTGCGCTCTACCTAGTTGCCGATCTGAGCGATCTATCGAATCCGAGTTACCTCATTCTCATTCTTCTCCTTCTTGCGCTCTCTTTGATTGCAGATGGAGTTGATGGATCACTTGCAATCATTGCCAAGAAAGAGACACGCTTCGGAGCGGCCTGGGATGCGATTGCAGATCGAATCTCTGAATCGTTCTGGGCGATGGTATTCATTTCACTCGGCGCCGATTATCGGATTGTTCTGGCTGCGTGGCTGATGGCTTCGATTCAGGAATACATCAGGGCGCGAAGCGCAGGTCTTGGATTACGCGAAATCACTTTAGTTACAATCTGTGAACGACCAGTAAGGGCTTCAATCCTGGCTGTGGCAACGGTGGCTCAACTCCTTCTGGCTCTGGCTGACGATTTCGAACTCCCGAGCGCCCCACTGAGTAATCTCTTTGCGCTGATCTGGCTTCTCATGCAAGTGATCTCAGTTGCGATGTTATGGCGCAAGACAACGACTTCTCTGCGATCGTTGATCTGAGGTTAATCTTCGCGCATGCCAGCGATCCAGATCAGGAGCCTTACCTCCATCCCTGACCAACTCGAAGCTATTGGGGTCTTCGATGAGACCTGGCCCATTGCCGGTGGGGGAACGGAGATAACACCTAACTTCATGCAGGCCCTGGTCCATAACGAGTGTTATCTCAGTGGCGCTTTTCTTGAGGGAAGAATGGTCGGCGCAGCATTTGGATTTATCGGGATGGAGGGAGGGTTTCATCTACATTCACATATGGCAGCAGTACGTCCAGGGCACCGAGATCTGAACATCGGGACTGAGTTGAAATTGCACCAGTATCAATGGGCCAAAGAGAAGGGGCTGCCTTTCATCACTTGGACTTTTGATCCCCTGGTAAAGCGAAATGCAAAACTCAACCTCTTGAAGCTCGGTGTTGAGATTACCGATTATTTCCCTGACTTCTATGGCGAAATGATCGATAGCCATAATGCCGGTGATCGCTCGGATCGCTTGATGGCTAGATGGATGGTGACCGAAAGCGGACCGAAGCCACGTGAGGCGAGGGTCCGAATCGAAAGTGATGAGATATCGATTTCGATTCCCAAGGATATCGTCGAGATTCGACAGGAAAATATTGAGAGAAATCTTGAGATACGGATGGATGTGAGGCGGAAATTTCTTGATGCCTTCAAGGTTGGCTTCGACGTAGTTGGGTTCTCCGATAATGATGGCTATATTCTGGCAAAGAGCAATCCTGGAGGAACGAGAGAATGAAAATTCAAAGTGTTGATTTTCGTATCATCGATCTTCCATTGGTAAGGCCATTTAGAACTTCGTTTGGCACACAAGTCGATCGACGAATCTTGGTTGCTGCAGTTAACACCGAAGATGGAGTGACTGGCTGGAGTGAATGTGTTGCGATGACTGAGCCGCTCTATTCCAGTGAATATCTCTTTGAATGCTTCGACATCATCAAGCGATTCTTCCTTCCGGCGATCTTTGCCAAGGGTGATTTTCGTGCGGAGGAGATTCCATCAATCCTTGCTCCTTTCTTGGGGCATCCCATGGCAAAAGCGACGGTAGAGACGGCCTGCCTTGATGCCCAACTTCGAACCGAACGGAAGTCCTTGGCTTCCTACTTGGGGGCGGTCAAGGAAAAGGTCGAATGTGGCGTTTCGGTAGGTATCGCGTCAACGATTCCGGCTCTTGTCGATGAAGTTACTGGTTATATCAATGAGGGATATAGACGCATCAAGTTGAAGATAGAACCCGGCTGGGATCTCGAGCCAGTAGGAAAGATTCGTGAGTTATTTCCAGAGATTCCGCTCCAGGTCGATGCAAACCAGGCGTATCAGCGAAGTGATGGCAAACATGTAGCCCAACTCGATCAATTCAATTTACTTCTCATCGAACAACCTCTTGATGAACATGACATTCTGGGGCATGCCCAGTTGGCAGAGGTGACGAAGACACCGATCTGTCTTGATGAATCCATCATTTCTCTTCAATCTGCTCAAGATGCAATAGCGATGGGCGCAACAACTGTCATCAATATCAAGCCGGGCCGTGCTGGCGGATATCTCGAATCGAAGCGGATTCATGATTACTGTAAAGAGCTCTCACTCCCAGTCTGGTGCGGTGGAATGCTTGAGACAGGGATTGGGCGTGCGGCAAATGTGGCGCTAGCGGCGCTACCTGGTTTCACACTTCCTGGCGATACATCCGCATCATCGCGCTATTACAAGCGAGATGTCACTTCGCCATTTGTGATGAAGGATGGCTATCTCGATGTGCCAACGGGAGATGGCATTGGCGTGATTCCAGATTTCGATTTCTTGGAATCTATAACGAGCGAACGCGAGACGATAACGGCTAACTAGCTGTTGACCGAGTCAGAGATCGCATCCGCGACAATCTCACCGCTCAGTCCAACGAGTGGCAAGCCTCCGCCAGGGTGGGCAGAACCTCCGACGTTATAGAGACCTTTGAGTTTCGAAACATTAGGCGCCCTACGAAATGCTGCGCGCATTCCATTACTTGAAGGTCCATAGATCGATCCACCGAGGCTTGCGTACTCGCTCTCGATCGTCGCAGGTGAACGGAATTCCTTGACTTGGATCCGAGATCTGAGCTCTTTTCCTGTTGGACCCATTCTCTCTGCCAGAAGATCAATCATTGATTCACCGTATCGACCAACCACCTCTGGGTCACTCCAGTTAAACCCATCAACTGGTTGATGACGCGGGGCGTTTATCAGGATGAAGAGACTTTCCGCATCTGGATCGGGGAGCATCGATTCATCCTTCGGCGAGCAGATGTAGAAGGTTGGATCAGCAACAGGACTTCTATCTTTGAATATTGAATCGAACTCCGCCTCGTAATCGGCCGGGAAATAGACGGTGTGATGATGGGCAAAGAGTTTCTCCTTCGCTGGTTTCAAACCCAACAGAATCGAAAAACCGGAAAGGGAAGCTGTGCTGCGATTGACTCTCGAACGTTCTCTTCTAACAGCTGATGAAGTGAGAAGTGAGTTGTAAAGCAGGTAAGAATCGACATTCGAAATCACGATATCGCTGGTGATGCGAGTCCCATCATCAAGTGAGATCCCTGAAACGCGATTACCCTCGACATTGACGGATGAGACTTCACGATTGAGGTGAAACTCGACACCAAGCTCTAGGGCGCGTTGGTAGACCATCTCGGCGAGCCGACCAATCCCTCCTTTGATATGCCAAGCACCAAATGCCTCTTCGACAAAGGCGATAGTCAGAAGAACTGCTGGTACCTCACGCGGGTCTGATCCAGTGTAAGTGGCATAGCGATCGATGATGTAGCGAAGATGTTGATCGTCCACTCGCTCTCGGGTGAAGTCATGAAGCGATGCAAAGGGAGCGATCGTTGCAAGATCCCTAAAGATTCCTCGTCGCTTCACTAACTGACTCGGTTTTGGCAAAGCCCGTTCGACAAAGTCATTCCTTGATGCTTGCCACATCTGCTCTGCGCGCTCCATCAGAGATTGCCATTGAAGAGATGCCCTATCACCAAAGCTCGAGCGAATCGAATCCAAAATCTTATGGCGAGAGAGGTTTGGGAATAGAACGCTCTTGCCATCAGCGAAGTGATAGGAGAATGCCGGATCAACTTCTTGCAGCGACAGGTCGATGGGCTTTCCTGTCTTCATGAAGAAATCTCTATAGACCGCAGGAAGAGTGAGGAGTGAAGGCCCTGTGTCGAACCCATATCCTTCAATCCACTTGGTCTGACACTTTCCACCTACACGATCACTCCGCTCGAAGACTTGAACTTCGTGGCCGCGTTTGGCAAGTCGTGCCGCAGCGGAGATACCACCTAGGCCGGCGCCTATAACAGCAATACGAAGCGATTGGGCATCTTTACGTTGGTGGCTCATGCCGGGATCACGCGACCTCGCCACTGCAATGCGCCATTTCGCTTCTTGTGAAACGAAAGTAGGAGGATATAGATGAAGATTACGACACTGATTGGATGGAGCAAGAATCCTTGCCAGAATGATCTAGTCCGAATCGCTGCAAGGAGTCGACTTAAAGAGAGAGCAAAGAATGCAATCCAGCCCCAGGCAGAACCTAGTACGCCAAGGATTAACGGAAGCCAGGAAGTCGCAAGAAGTAATAGCGCTGTAGCAATCGCACCTGATGGTGATCCGAAGGCTTTCCATAGTGATTTGCTGTATCCAGCAATGACCTGATTGGCATCGTGATACATCCGGCAACGAGCGAGATCACTGGCATCTATAACTGAACCTTTGATCTTGTTGCGCCAGAGTAAGCGGACCAGCTCGACATCTTCGAGTACTTCTCCCTTTACTCCTGCAAATCCGCCGATTCCTTGGAGAGCACTTCGCTCAACGATGAAGAATTGGCCATTTCCGACGGCCATGGAGGGCACCTGTCGCCACGCGGCGAATCGAAGTGGCACCGAGGCAAACCAGGACCACTGCAGTAGTGGCTGGATCATTCGCTCTATAAAGGTGAAAGCCAATTGCCGTGGATAGGGGGAGATGAAACTCCAATTATTGGCTCGCATCACGGAGATTGCTCGACGGATGCCATTGCGCTCGAGGCGAACATCGGCATCAATGAAAGCGAGAATCTCTCCGGTTGAAGCCTCGAAAAGTTGCTGCATCGCATGAGGTTTACCTAACCAACCAGGTTCTAGCGCCCGCCCCTGGATGACACGAAGATAGGAGCGATTGGCGCTTTGCACTTGATCAAGAGTGGCATCATCTGATTGATCATCAATTGCGATTACTTCAATCGAGTCGATTCCCTCTACCTTATCTAAGGAATCGAGCAGCTCTGCAACATTGCCGGCTTCATTTCGCATGGGAATAAGTAGCGAGATGGAGGCTTCTCGATAGGAGTCGCCATTGGACCTCTCTGAGATCTCAGTTGACCAGAGCGTGAGCGAATTCAGAACAGTAAAGCAGAGCATCACTAGTGCGAGTACTAGTGGTATCAGCTCGATAATGCTCACAAGTCTCTTCTACCAAGTCGTTGTGCGATCAAGTAAGGCGCTAAGTAGATTAAGAAAATCAATCCGACTGAGATGCCGATTGCGGGATAGCCGAAGAAAAAGATGTTCCCGATTACTCCACCGAATACCGTCCAAACCAGAAAGAAATCCGGGATCGCACTCGACAAGCCTCGTTTCATTCGCTCCCGCGGAAGCGTGAAATGCAAGATTGCCATCAACCCCATTCCAGTAAGAAGCCAGCCGAAAGCGTTAGAAAGCGGAATCATTGGTTGAAACGGGACAGTTGCTCCATCGATCTCCCAAGTCCAACGACCGGCTGTCACCATTTGTGGGTCGAGAAAGAGATCCCAAATCATCAATCCAAGCCCGCCATAAAGGAAAACCCACCTAGGCGCTACGCGACGTGCAACAATCAAAATTGGATAGGACATCATTACCCAGGCAAAGGGAACGACGAGCGGGATATCAAATACCTGATAGGCAAGAGAGGCGTCGTATTCATAGATGCCAAAGGGCCAACCAGTTCGATTTCCAACTTGTTCAATCATGAATGAATAGATCCATGTAAGCAGAAGAAAGCGAAGGGCGAATTTCAGACCGTAGCTATAAAGCGCATGAAGCAACATCGCGCCAGCCGACCAGTAGACGATCGCCAGTGTGACTATGCGAAGAGTCTCTCCATCGAGAAGCGGATAGGAGACCTGCAGGAAGAGCGCGATAGTGAAAACGAAATAGAGTGAGAATGCTTCACGAAGCGAGAAGGTCTGTCGAACCTTGCGGCGGGGAATGTACTGCCGTATCGACATGAGGCGATTGTAACTTTCTACCAATCTCCAGACTCTTCAAGGACAGCAAAGCGAGCAAACAACTCCTCTGAATACCAGCCAATTTCCTTCGTTTGCGCTATCGCTCGTTGATGAGCGGGGGAGCGATAGGCGAAATCTCTGATTGCGGTGGGTGATTCCCAGAGCGAGAAAGTGCCTTGCAAGCCAATCGGAGCTTCTCCGATCCCAATCGCCTTGATCAAACCTGGACTCGAATGCAGGCTCTCATTGACCGGAGGGACTGCACGCCAGAACTTGAGATTGTCATGCCACTTGATACGAGCCCTCGTGATTGCAGCGACTCTTCCGTTCCAAGATTTCATCTCGCTCGCCTCACTCGGTGAAAGCACTTGATTAAATGGAGACTTCCGAGACCAGGAGCCATGGACCGAGATCGGCGATAGCCGAAACTCCTTGACGGCATCGGAACGACTTTTCCAATGCGCAAGTGTTGGGAAAGCATCTCCAACCATCAATGCTCCCCATCGAAATGGATCGGCATCCTTAACTGTGAAACTCTCCCCAGTACCCGTTCCAAGAAGTTTCCAGAAATCGAGTCGTGCTTTTTTCATCACCCTTCGATCCAGCGCCATCCGAGTAACTGCCCAAGGGATTCTTCGCCGATTTATGCGAAAGAAGACGATTCGAATCTCCTTCATCCTTGCACCATCCTCTTTCACTTTCCAGTCATCTATTGGTGGTCGTGGTCAAAATCTCTGCCATAACCTCGGGCACGCTATCCCACATAGGCGCATGACCGCTCGCAGGCAAAATGACCCAACGTGTATGTGTCGGCACAAGCGACCTTTCTTGGCAAGTAGTCGCTGGAAGTGTGTTGTCGCTATCGCCAAAGATCACAGTTACCGGAATAGTCGGGGATATCTCGCTTTCAAAGCGCTTCATCAACATCGCGTCAAAGAGTGGGTAATAGCCAGTCGATTCAGACATCGCCTTAACTGCGTCGATACAAAGGAGATAAGGGAATTGCTTCCATCTCGGACTGACCGTGGCAAAGCCGAGAGAGCGTGCCCAATCGAAGTGCAAGAAGAGTGGAGTAAGTGGCTTCGTCGCTTTGGCGAACATTCTAAGAAATGCCGTTGCAGGGTAGCGTCGCTGGAAAGGATTGATCCAAAGACCAGCAGGTGCAAGAGCAGTGACTGACTTGACTGGCTGTGAGAAATGGGCAGCCATCTCGAGAGTTATCCAGCCCCCGAGGGAATTGCCGACCAGGTGATAACCAGGTGAGATTGAGCCCACTTCGTCATGGATCATATGGGCAAGTGAAATAGGGTCCATCGCAGTTCCTTTGAGATAAGGAGTTCTGCCATGACCCGGCAGATCAACTGTGATTACCCGAAAATGTTTTCTCAATTCAGGAAGTATTAGTCGCCAGGCCGTACTTGCAGAGCCCATGCCATGAACTAAGAGGATGTCCTCAAAGTGTCCTGCACTGCCTTGCTTATTCGGTTGCGGTGAGAAGACTTGTGTAACTAAGGACATCAAGCGCTCACTTCCTACTCCTTGCTCACCTTCATGCGCTTTGCACCAGTAACGGCTTGCAATTCGGTAAATGATGTTGGGAAGACTGCATGAGGATGTCCTGCCGCGGCCCAAACCACTTGATAATCGTTGAGGGCTTCATCAATAAGGATCATCGCTTGTGTGGTGAGGTTCTCGCTTTGCCATCCGATCGGTGCAACACCGCCGACTGAGAATCCGCTCACCGACTTGACCCAATCGATATCAGCCCGCGAGAGCTTGCTAACTCCTATCGCCTCAGCAACCATCTGAGTATCGACTCGATGACGACCTGATGTGATGATCAAGAGTGGAGAGCCATCTGGAAGCTGGAAGACGAGTGAAGAGGCAATCTGACCTACTTCTACACCGAGTGCTGCGGCCGCTTCCGCCGCGGTCTTCGCACTCTCCTGTAAAACCTTGATTTCGCCAGGGAGTGAGTTGGCCTCTATTGCGGCACGCACTCGCTTGACCGCTGCCTTGGAGAGGACCTCTTCCATAACTGCGCAGATTATCCCTTTCGGGCAAGCATCTCCTGCATCTTCGCAATCTCTTCATTCTGCGCGGTGAATATCGCCTCGCCGAGTGTAGAGAGTCGCATCGAATCACCAACAAGGGCCACCATGTCGAGCGCACCTTCGTGATGTTTGATCATCCCCGAGAGAAACAATCGATCGAAATCAATCCCTTTCGCTTTTTCAAGAGTAGCCATCTCATCCTCATCGAGCATCCCATGCATATGAGCCATATGGCTTGAAGAATCTTCCTCGATACCGAATTCTGATAAGAGTGAGCGCATCTGGCTTATCTCGGGTCCTTGAGCGCTCTTGATCTGCTCCGCTAAGCGGATGACTTCATCATCATCGCTCCTGGTGAGTGCCAGCTCTGACATCTCGATTGCTTGTTCGTGGTGGGGAATCATCATGGTGAGGAAGTCGATCTCTGCCGATGTAAGGCTCACTCCTGAGTTCTTATCCCCAAAACCTGACGAGGTTGAATCCTTTCCAATCACCAATGCAAAAGCAGCAACTGAAAATAGCGCAATTACTAGAGCAAAAATTGTTCGGATTCTTTTTGATGTAGGAGAGGTCATGACCCGAAGTCTACGAAGAGATTAGGAAAGTTTCGAGGAGAGTGAAGAGCGAGACGGCGAAGAGCAGGAGAGCAAAGAGTTTCTTGACTAGATCTGAGGATGCGTGGCGCCGTGCTGCAATCGTCGAGATCACAATAGCCATCACGGCCATGATGACCGGCAGATGCCACTCGACCTCGCCCCAACTTTCAAATCGCGAGAGAAATGCGATGCTGGAGTTGAGGAAGATGATGAGCAGAGAGGTCCCGGAGGCTTTTGCAAGCGGAGTGTTGTAGAAGAGGACCAAGATAGGAATCGCTATGAACCCGCCACCAATCCCGAAGATCCCAGTGATAGCTCCGATTGATAGCGCTAGGAGGATCAGAATGGGCGTTGACATCTTTCGCTCGGCACCTGGTTTGAAAGGTTTCAGCAACATGGACCAGCCTGCAAGAGCAAGGACGATGGCAAGGCCAGCTGTAATCGTTTCGTCACTGAAGTGTTGCGCGAGTGTTGCAAAGGTGACATTTGTTGCTAATCCGAGAGAGGAGACGGTGAGCGCTTCGCGGACCAGCACCTCACCCTTCTTGAATCTCACTCTGACGCCAGCGAGCGCTGCCATTCCGACTACGACCATAGCTGCGGTCGTCGCTTGAAGGGGAGTGAAGTCAAGTAAATAAATCATGATGGGAACGGCAAGCATGGCGCCGCCCGCACCGACAAAACCCAGGACTAGTCCGATGAATAGACCAGCCGTGAGCGCTATCGCTATCGACATGAGAGAGAACTATCCCATGCAAAAACCCCAGGCTCGAGATGAACCTGGGGTTTTTGGTGAACAGTAGTTGAGCGATTGATTACATATCGAAGAAAGGTGCCGTTACGGATGGTCCGAAGTCAGCTCCCGACGCGACGAGTACGAATATCAAGAGAGCGGCGCCTGCGAGTGAGAGATTCTTCATGAAGTTGATCATCTCGCCTTGTTTTGCTTGTGCGTCTTCGATGGTCCAGAAGTTATGCATCATGAATGCAGTTGGGATCAAGAAGATCGCCAGAAGCAGTCCGCCGAGATCGGCATAGATTCCGAAGGCGATGTAGATGCCACCGAGGAGGATGACTAGGCCTGAGAGAAGGACTGAGAATTTCGCTGCGGGGACTTTCTTGAACTGGGCATAGCCAGTCATCGCATCTCGCTTGGTGAAGTGTGCAAGACCAGATGAGATGAAGAGGAGTGCGAAGAGCACTCGGGCGATGACGAGGACGATATCCATGGAGCTCCTTAACATAGGGTTTGGGAAGTCGTTGAAGATTAAACTAGTTTGGTTGAAAGTTCAACAAAATCAAGGGTGTGTCGCCTTGCGCGTCAATCAAAATCTGTAAGAGATCACGCTCGAACTGGAAGCCTCCTTGCCCTTGTCGCCACCCCTTAGTAGTGTTCGAACAAATGTTCGAACACCCTCAACCTCAGATTGAGCCCAGAAAAGGGCAGAGCGAGATTGCGCTCTTTGATGGCGAACCTATCGAGTTCACTTATCGCGGTCGCCGTTACCGAGTTCATCTCGTGCTTTCGCGTTGGCGTGAAGCAGGCGGTTGGTGGAACCGAGCAAGTGATGGCAACTACCGCCCAGACGATGGCGCTAGGGCGCTCTGGCGAGTTGAGGCGGCACCGATAGGTGTGATGACTACCTTCGAGATTGAACGAATCGATTGCGCCGATCTCACTGCAGAAGAAGCGGCGAATGGGTTCCTCTGGCGAATCCGTCCTTCATCCCGTCCCTCATCTCAATCAGATCATCAATCGAACCATCAATCAGATCTAACTGAATACACGAGCGATGCTTCATGAGAACTTTATCCATCTGCATACTGTCAGTGGATACTCATTCAAGTTCGGCACCGCATCACCCGCCGATCTCGTTGCTGCTGCCAGCAGGAATGGTTTCACTTCACTTGCACTGACCGATCGCGACACTCTCGCTGGGACGATTCGTTTCGCCAAATCATGTATCGCTCATGAGATCACACCCATCATCGGCATCACCATCAAGTTCCTTTCCGAGAATCATCGCGTCACACTTCTTGCTAGATCTGGTGGCGGCTATTCATCATTGGTTCAGTTGATATCGGCGCTCAAACTCAAGCTTGCTCATAACGAGAAACCAGTGTTACAGAAGGCGGATCTAGCGGAGTACGCAGATCTCACACGAGATCTCTTTCTTCTTCATGGCCCAGATTCGCTTCTACAAGAGAGCATCGGCGCTCGCCAGCCAGAGTTAGCACTTCGCCATTTTCAGATGGTGGGTGAGGCATTCCCGCATCAAGTGATCGAATGTGTCTCACACCTTGCCCCTACCGGTTCGCGCTCCACTCCATGGGCGGCGAGAGCCTTAGGTTTCGCAAGAGATCACGGCATAAGAGCGATACTCAGCAACGATGTTCGAATAATCGAGCGCTCTGACGCGCCACTTGCCGACATTCTTGATGCAGTTCGTCACCTCTCTCCCTTGCATGAGAAGAATGTGAAGCGGATGAATGCTGAGGCATTCCTCAAATCCAGCAGCGAGATGTTCCAAGTGGCAAAAGAGTTGGCCTATGCCGCGGGGGAGCGAAGACCTGATCGCCTCCTTATTGATACGCGAGAGGTCGCCCAAGCAGCGATGCTCTCACCGCGCCATGAGATCGGTATCGGCGAGATCCATCTTCCAGAGCCAGAGATGGTGGGCGCGCGAGATCGAGATGAGATGGTGCAGATATTCAGGCAGCGCTGTTTCGCAGGACTTAATCTCCGCTACTCCAGTCAATCCGATGACCACGATTATCAAAGAATCCGAACTCGCCTTGATGAGGAGATCGATGCGATCCGTATCCTCGGCTTTGAGTCGTATTTCCTCACCGTCGCAGATATCGCGCAGGGAGCGCGAGAGCTAGGAATTCGAACCGCAGCGAGAGGTAGTGGCGCTGGTTCGTTGGTCTGCTATCTCCTTGGTATCGGATCTGTGGATCCATTGGCACATGGATTGATCATGGAACGTTTCTGTTCGCCACTTCGCAAAGAGCTTCCTGATATCGATATTGATGTGGAATCGGCAAGGCGCCTTGAGATCTATGACCTGGTCTTCGCTCGTTATGGCAGAGAGGTAGCGACTGTTGCGATGGTAGATAAGTACCGAGCGCGTCATGCGATCAGGGATGTCGGGATGGCGCTTGCGATATCGCCAGTTGAGATTGATCTGATCGCGAAATCTCTACCTCATGTGCGCGCTAGGCGGATCTCCGAAGCGATAGCCACCCTTCCTGAACTGCGCGCCATCAGCAAGGCAAGTGAGGATTCAGCGCTCTTGAAGATGGCCTTCGGTCTGGCAGAGCGGTTGGACTCGCTACCGCGAAACCTTGCGATGCATCCGTGCGCTGTCGCTATCTCAGATAAGAGATTTCGCTCCATCGCACCACTTGAGATCAATGCAAGTGGCTACCCGATGATCGCCTTCGATAAGGACGATGTGGAAGATATCGGCTTGCTCAAACTCGACATCTTGGGGGTGCGGATGCAATCAGCGCTCGCCTATACCGTCGATGAGATTAAGCGCGTTGAAGGGAAGGTGATCGATATCGATCAGGTACCACTGGATGATGCCAAGACCTTCGAGCTGATTCAATCGACGAAGACGCTCGGCCTCTTCCAAATCGAGAGCCCCGGACAGCGAGAATTGGTAGGGAAATTTGCACCTACAACATTCAACGACCTGATCATCGATATCTCGCTCTTTCGTCCAGGCCCAGTCAAGAGCGACATGATCTCGCCCTTCTTGAATGCAAGACATGGCCACGCCGCTACGAAGCGAATCCATCCTGATCTCGATCCGATACTTGATGAGACCGAAGGAGTCGTTGTCTTTCATGAACAGGTGATTCGCATCATCGCGGTGATGACTGGGATCTCACTTGCCGAAGGTGATGAGAGAAGGCGAGAGCTAGGAACTCCAGAGGGACAACAACGAGTATGTGATTGGTTCTATCCCAGAGCTCGAGATCGTGGTTATCCGATAGGGGTAGTAGATGAGGTCTGGCAGGTGCTTCGCGCATTTGCATCCTTTGGTTTCTGTAAGGCGCACGCCACTGCTTTTGCGCTTCCCACTTATCAATCTGCTTGGCTTAAAGCGCACTATCCCGCCTTCTTCCTCGCTGGTGTGCTCAATCATGATCCAGGCATGTACCCCAAGCGATTGATCTTGGATGAGGTAAGACAGTGGGGAATCTCGATAGTAGGGATTGATGTCAATCACTCCGATCGCGAGTATCGAGTGAGCAAGAAAGAAGATGGATTCGCAATTCGTCTTGCACTTACTGAATTGCAAGGAATCAGTGAAAACGAGGTCGCCTCGATCATCGATAACCGCCCTTACTCCGATCTCAGTGATTTCATCTATCGATCAGGATCGAGCCGCCCGATCGCAGAGGCGCTGATCCTTATCGGTGGTTTTGAGAGCATCTATGGCGTTGCTGCGAATCCACGCGACTTATTGCTTCACCTTGGTGATATCTATCGCCTCTCACAGAGCAGAGAACCAAAGATTTCACGGGGCCAGATCAGTCTCGGATTTCAACCCGAGTTCCAAGTAAGTGGACTTCCAAATCTGACCAAAGGTGAACAGGTCCGTAACGAGATAGATCTTCTTGGAATGGAAGTCTCACATCATCTGATCGAGTTCTATGCAGATTTCCTCAACCAGATAGGGGCGGTGAGGTCATCTGATCTCTTGAAACATAGGTCGCAGAGCGAGGTCTTGGTCGCTGGTGTGAAAGTAGCGCTACAGACCCCACCAATTCGTTCAGGTCAGCGCGTCATCTTCTTGACGCTCAGCGATGGATATGGCTGTAGCGATATCACCTTCTTCGCAGATGCACAGGAACATTCAGCGGAATTGCTCTATTCCTCATCGCTCCTTCTCGTTCGTGGCGTCACGCGAAGGACTGGCGCTCGAGGGATATCACTCCGCGCTATTCGCGCATGGGATCTCGCACACTCATATGAGAGGTGGCGTAGCGTTGCGGTCTGTGAATGAAGAGCACGAGTCGCTCGATCAATCGAAAGAGAGATCGGTGATCTTGCATGTAGATATGGACGCATTCTTCGCATCAGTAAGCGAGCTCGATCACCCCGAACATAAAGGAAAACCACTCGTCGTAGGTGCCGGAGTGCGTGGGGTAGTGCTCTCGGCGAATTACGCTGCGAGAAAGTTTGGCATTAGGGCAGCGATGCCGGTGGCAAAGGCGCAACGAATGGCGCCACATGCACTCTTCATCCCGCCAGATCACAGACGCTATAGCGATGTCTCAGAGCGAGTGATGGAGATCTTCCATCGATTCACCCCGAAGGTAGAGCCACTCTCTCTCGATGAGGCCTTCCTCGATGTCACAGGATCTCGAAGACTTTTTGGGAGTGGAATAGAGATTGCGAAGGCGATTCGCCAGGCAGTTGCTGATGAAGAACGCATCACATGTTCTGTAGGAATAGCTAGCTCAAAGTTCATTGCCAAGCTCGCCTCTGGAAAGTGCAAACCCGATGGAATGCTTGAAATTGATCCGATGCATGTCCTGGATTTCTTGCATCCACTTCCGGTTGGAGATATCTGGGGAGTTGGGCCAAAGACCAATGAAATCTTGCAAAACCTCGGACTTCGGACAGTTGCTGATCTTGCAATGACGCCACTCGCCACATTGAAACGGGCCCTGGGTGACTCCTCTGCAACCTCGCTCTATGAACTCGCCTGGGGTAGGGACTATCGCGATGTCATCAGTGATGAACCCGAGAAATCCATCTCAGCGGCAGAGACTTTTGCCTACGACTTGGACGATAGCGAAGAGATCCTCACAGAGCTTTTGCGATTAACTGAACGAGCGACTTTGCGTCTTCGTAAATCTGGATATCGCGCGAGCACCATCACGATTCGGGTTCGATTCGCCGATTTCAAAACGATCACACGTTCCAAGAGCCTTGACCAGAGCGTAGATGGCACACTTGAAACTTTCGCAGTCGCCAAGCAACTCTTCCTTGCGCTCAAACTCGATGGGGTACGAATCAGATTGGTCGGGATTGGCCTGGAAGGTCTTATCCCTTCTGATGAAGCGCCCGAACAACTTGAGCTCGGAGCCCCTGAGCGCGGCTGGCGCGAAGCAGTTGAGGCGATGGATAAAGCGCTGGACCGATTTGGTAAAGGATCAGTTCGTCCCGCTCGATTGATCGAACCTGGTGATGACGACCACTGAACCCTTGATGAGAATCCCCAAAGAAGTGGATTAGAAGAGGTCAGCAGAAGTCATAGGAGAGCCAGAATTGAGGCAGATTAGGGGTCCGACATGACGCCCCTTGACCCTTCGGGATACTCTTTCGCTATGCCTCTTTCCGATGAAGAGAAGCGCCTCCTTGCTGAAATGGAGGCTGCGCTCGCCGTCGATGATCCTAAATTGGTATCGACGCTTTCGGGCAAGGTGCGAACTCCGAAGAAGAATCGGATGTTCGCAGGCATTCTTCTCTTCTTCACGGGACTAGTCACCCTATTGGCAGGGCTCATTTCACAGACCATTCCAGTTGGTATTGCTGGCTTCGTTCTTGCCTTGATTGGTTTGGTATTCGTCATCACCAACCTTGCGGGAAAGTCTCCGGTGCCTGTGAAGAGTAACGAGCGCCCGAAGAAACCAAAATGGAGCTCCTCTTTCGAAGAGCGATGGGATCGCAGACAACAGGAGAATGAGTAGGAGTTCGCTATCACCGCATGAATAGGTGATTGAGTCGTCTCGTTGTGAACCAAGTTCCGATGATGATCATCGCTGAGAAGTAAGCGACATGCACTAGGAGCGAAGAAGAAATTTCCCCCAACATCAAACCGCGCATCAACTCAATCGCGTGCCAGAGTGGCAGCGATTGAATCACTGACTGAATCCAACCGGGGAAGACGGTGATCGGATAGAACGATCCCGAGAAGAGAAACATCGGTAGTAGCGCGACATTGATGAGATCCATCTGCTGGTAGGTCTGCATATATGAGGTGAAGGCCATCCCGATGGCTGAGAATGCGAATGCGATCATCACCGCTGCAGGAATCGCAAGAACCGCCCACCAACTCTGGACCAGACCGAGTGGAGTGACTACCCCCATGAATCCAACTGAATACATCAATCCGCGACCTAGCGCCCAGATAATTTCGCCAAGAGCGACATCGAGTGGGCCAAGAGATGTTGCGAGCATCGCTTGATAGAGCCTTCCGTGCTTTATCTTGAAGAAAACATTCCAAGTGGAATCGTAGATTGCGCCATTCATCGCACTCGTTGCTAGAAGTCCCGGCGCGATGTACATCGCATAGGAGATGGCTGAGCCTCCTTCAGGAGTGACGTTTCCGATGAGATCTCCGATGCCGTAACCGAAAGCGAAGAGGAATAAGACTGGTTCAACGAATCCAGTCGCGACGACGATCCATGTTGAAGATTTGAAGGCAATGATGCTTCGTTCGATGACGGCACTGACTCGACCTGCAAAGTACTGCTCGCCAGTCTTTCCAACTCGGCGCTGCGCAATTGCCACCGCTGAATCAATGATCATTTCTCTAACCTTCGTTCAAAATTCTTGAATGCCCAGAGCAACCCAACAACGAGCAGCACCAACATGACGCTGACGTGAAGAATCGCCATGGTGAGGGAGATCGGATAGTCGTAAGTGAGAAAACGGCCAAGCTCGGTTGCATGCCAGAGCGGTGATATCCATCCGATTGGTTGGATATAGATCGGCATATTGCTCAAGGGATAGAAAGTCCCCGAGAAGAGAAACATCGGCATGACGATCATTCGATTGATGATGGTCATGAATAGATCCTCATTATCGATGAAGGAGGCAAAACCCAACATCAATGCCCCGAAACCAGCACCAGCCAAGATTGCGGTAGGAATTGCAAGCCATGAACGCGGCGAATCAAGTGCGCCAAAAAGATAGAGCAGGACCCAATAACAGGTGACTGCAAAAACAGTTCTCGTCATCGCAGACAGAAAGACGCCTGAGGCGATTTGCCGTGGCGTCAGTGGAGTGGAGTTCATCGCATAAAAGGTCTTCTGCCA
>VGAI01000011.1 GCA_016870815.1 Actinomycetota bacterium | reverse complement strand
TCCCCTCGGATGCAAGAACTTCATCATCAACGAAGAAGTTTCCTGTGCACTCCCCGCTCGGACGATTAAGGATGTAATGAGCCGAATCTGCAAGAATCTCTGGTTTTCGGCATAGCGCAGTATCGACTCCAGGAATCATCTGTAGCGCAGCGGTGTCGATTGCGGTTCTCGGCCAGAGCGCATTAAAAGCGATTCCATCGCGTTTGAATTCAGCGGACATTCCGAGGACACACATGCTCATTCCGTATTTGGCCATCGTGTATGCCACATGGTTCTTGAACCAATGGGCCTTCATCGAAAGCGGAGGCGAAAGGGTCAAGACATGGGGATTGCGCCCCTCTTTGCCGCTCTTCTTGAGATGGGGAATCACTGCCTGCGATGTGAGGAAGGTTCCGCGAACATTGACATCAAACATCAAATCAAATCGTTTTGCTGGGGTTGACTCGGTATTGGTCAGATTGATCGCGCTTGCATTGTTAATCAGGATGTCGAGCCCTCCGAATTCACTAGCGGCCCGCTCGACTGAGTCCACGATTTGATTCTCATCTCGGAGATCACATTGGATCGCGAGACCTTTTCCGCCTACGCGGTTTATCTCTTCAACAGCGGAGAAGATCGTGCCCGGAAGTTTCGGGTGCGGCTCTGTCGTCTTTGCCGCAATAGCAATCATCGCCCCATCGGCTGCTGCGCGAAGTGCGATGGCAAGGCCGATGCCTCGCGAGCCCCCCGTGATGAAAATCTTCTTTCCAGCCAGTGACATTCTCACTTCCCCTTTCGCATCAAGAAATTCATGAAGGCGTTCTGCGCTTCCTCTGTGGTGAGCGCACGCATGAAGAGATCTCCCTCTGCCTGCATAATCACATTGAGTCGTTCATGATCTGGGCTCTTCATCAACGATTTCGACTGGATGAGCGCGTTAGGCGGAAGCTGCGCCACCTCTTCTGCAACTTCTCGCGCCTTCTTTCGCGGGTCTTCCACTTCATCGTTGATAACTCCCCACTCAACAGCCTCAGTAGCGGTGAATGAGCGTCCTAAGAGAAGTATCTCGGCTGCTCGACGATGCCCTATCGATTTGGGAAAGAGATGGCTTGAACCGAACTCCGGAACTAATCCAAGATTGACGAATGGCATCCGAAATGATGTCGTCGGTGCAGCGTAGGCGAAGTCGCAATGCATCACCATGGTGGTTCCAATGCCAATCGCATTCCCCTGAATCGCGACGATGGCAATCTTTGGGAATTCGTGGAGAGCTTTGATGAACTGCCAGACCTCAGATCCATCCTCTAAAGGTGGGTTATTGAGAAAGTCTGAGATGTCATTGCCGCCAGTGAAGTGATCACCATTAGCCTCGATGATCACTACCGATGTATCGGCAGAGATCGCAGCCTCGTTGAGGGCGTCCGCCATGGTCTTATACATCGCCCTCGTGAGCGCATTCATCTTTGATGCACGATTGAGCGTGATCGAAGTGATGGCACCACTCTTTTCGATCAGAACATCACTCATTGCCACATCCTAGAAGTCTCGTGATCCAACTGTCGATCAACTATCGAGATAGTTTGCCCGCGATGAAATCTTCAGTACGGTCATGCGCGACTTCATCTGAATACTGCTCAGGAGGGGATTTCATGAAGTAACTGGAAGGCGAGAGCAATGGCCCGCCGATTCCTCTATCGAGTGCGATCTTGGCACAGCGAAGCGCATCGATGATGACTCCAGCAGAGTTCGGCGAATCCCACACCTCAAGTTTGTATTCGATATTGAGCGGGACATCTCCGAATGCACGACCTTCCATGCGCACGTAAGCCCACTTTCGATCATCGAGCCATGGAATGTAATCTGAGGGACCGATATGAACATTTCGATCTGCCATCTCATAATCAAGCTGGGAGGTAACAGATTGGGTCTTCGAGATCTTCTTTGATTCAAGGCGATCGCGCTCCAACATGTTCTTGAAGTCCATATTGCCGCCCACGTTGAGCTGGTATGTGCGGTCGATATAGACGCCGCGGTCTTGGAAGAGTTTGGTCATGATGCGGTGAGTGATAGTTGCTCCTACCTGACTCTTGATGTCATCACCAACGATTGGAACTCCGGCCTTCGTGAACTTATCGGCCCAGACTGGGTCGGATGCGATGAAGACTGGAAGGGCATTGACGAATGCCACTTTGGCATCGAGTGCGCATTGAGCATAGAACTTTGTCGCCTCTTCCGATCCAACTGGCATATAACAGATCAGGACATCGACCTTTTCTTCCTTAAGAGCTTTGACCACATCTATCTCGGCAGCGCTGGATTCTTTGATGGTCTCTTTGTAATAGCGACCGAGGCCGTCGAGGGTCTTGCCACGTTGGACAGTAATACCGGTCTTTGCAACATCAGAGAACTTGATGGTGTTGTTCTCACTCGCCCAAATCGCATCCGCAAGATCAAGGCCAACCTTCTTCGCATCGACATCGATTGCGAGCACGAACTTGATTGAGTTGATGTGATAGCCACCAACGACGGAGTGCATGAGACCAGGGATATCTTGATCCGCAGCTGCGTCCTTGTAGTACGTGACGCCTTGGACCAGAGAGTTTGCACAGTTGCCGACTCCCACCAATGCCACCCGAATCTCATTGCTATTGGTCACGAGGATTTCCTTTCGCTCTTGATCATCTCTTCTAGCCAAGCGATCTCTCGCTCCGCCGACTCCAGCGAATGACGACGCCACTCGGTGAGGTACTTGTCCATACCGATCGGATCCCGCTCGAGATCAGATCGTAAAATTTCTGCCTTCTCCTGGAGTCGACGAAGCCGACCTTCGAGGATTCGTACTCGATTGCTCGGTGGCGTGGGGCTGAAGAAGGCGAAGCGAACTTCAAAGCCTTCATCCTCCCAACTATCCGGTCCCGCAACCCTGGTCATCTCTTCAAATCTCTTGCTGCCAAAATCAGTGATGGCATAGACAATCCTTGAGCGCCTCGAAAGACCGCCTCGCTCTGAAAGTGAACTCTCCTCGATTAACCCCGACTCCCCCATCCGGCGAAGTGCTGGATAAAGAACTGAGAAGGAAAGCGCCCGGAACGGTCCATAAATTGCACCGATTCGTTTACGAAGCTCGTAGCCGTGAAGGGGACCCTCTGAGAGAAGCCCAAGGAGAGCAAACTCCAAAGATTCTCCTCGAGACCTCACGAAATACTCACTCTCCGTCAATCGGGACTGCTCTATAACTGAACGATATATCGAATCGATATATCGAGTAAGACCCTAACTGACCAGTAACTAGGTGCGCAACTCGGCGCGCTGGGTCGCACCCAAGAGAGGCCAAACTCGATAAACGACCAGGAAAGTCGGACCTGGATAGAAGAATCGTGCGATAGTGACCAACCGAATAATCCATAAATGGGAGTACTGCTTAGCAGTCGATGAGCGAACGAAGAGGACTAGACCGCATGAATGAAGCCTCAGCAGAGAAGAAGAGCACAGGCGAACGAAAGGCTCGGGAGTTCATATCACCGAGCGACCTCACCTTTGCTTGGAATGACTGCCATCGTTGTCTCTGGCTTTATTACAACTATGGCGTGAAGAACCCAACTTTCTTGCCTCTCGTCGGCGATCTTGCTGATATGCAAGAGCGATACTTCGACGGAGCCTCTTCCCACCATATGGACCCTTCGATACCTGCAGGAAAAGTCCTTGATCGCGGGAAATTTGTGGTTTCAAAGCCGATTGAGGTCAATGGAGCGGCTACCAAGTTTGCAATCCGCGGAAAGTACGACATCTTGATGGAGTTTGATGACGGCACATACGGAGTCATCGACTGCAAGTTCCAAGCGCGGGATACCGACAAGAGCGACTTCTACGCACCGCAGCTCGAAGCATATGCATTTGCACTGGAGAATCCGGCAAAGGGTGAACCAAAGAAAGTCAGCGCGCTCGGACTCTTTGTCTGGTCGCTTGTAACGCCGCGGGGAAACGCTGATAGCGGATTTGGACTTCAACTCAAGAGCACATGGCGACCAATTGAACGTGATCTGGATGCGCTCAATGCTCGCCTCACGGAGTTCATCACGATGTTGAGTCAACCAGTTACTGTCTCAAATGGCTGTAATCACTGTAAATACATCTCGGATCGCCGTGAAGTACTTGGAAACGAGTAGATCTAGTCGTCCTCAAGTTCTTCGCCGCGCGCAATCTTTTCTTTCGCGGCCGAAGCGTACATCTCGACATATTCTTGACCAGAGAGATTTTGCAGTGTCCGCATAATCTCGTCGGTAACTTTGCGAAGTAGTTTGGGGTCGTTTGAATCACCTGCCGCCGAGAAGTCCATGGGTTCGCCAAAGACCATCGCAACTTGGCGCAATTTCGGAATCACTCGGCCAGTTGGTTGAATCTTGTCGGTATTGAACATCGCCACCGGAATCACAGGTGCGCCCGATTCAATCGCGAGCCTTGCGATACCAGTGCGACCTTTATAAAGGCGGCCATCAGGGCTTCGTGTCCCTTCGGGATAGATTCCGATGCAATCGCCTTCTGCCAAAACTCTGAGTCCCGTATCGATGGCAGCTTCACTTCTCCGGCCGCCCGAACGATCCACTGGAACTTGTCCTAGCGCATGGAAGGCGATCTTCTTGAAGAATCCCTTGATTCCTGGGGATGTGAAATATTCACTCTTTGCTAGGAATGTAACTTTTCGCGGCACCACCAACGGCATAAATATGGAATCACTAAAAGAAAGATGGTTGGAGGCGATGATGACAGGTCCAAGTGTTGGGACGTTGCGAAGTCCTGTGACCTTGGGACGAAAGAGGAGCACCAGAATCGGCGAGAGAAATGCCTTGAGTAGGGTGTAAGCGAAGACTGTAGGGCTCACTTCACTCCTCTCCGGATCCGATTGTCGCCACGTCAACTCGAATTATCGCGTGGAGGCGTAATCTTACCTTCATGCCTTTGCGATGGGGAATCCTTGGTGCGGGTTCAATCGCGCGTAAATTCGCCTCTGATCTCAGAATTATCAATCAACGCGGTCGTATCGCGCACGAGATTACCGCCGTCTCATCACGCGATGAGAGTCGGGCCAATTCCTTCGCCAACGAATTCGGTATTGGTAAGGCTCTTGCTGGATATCAATCACTTGCGAACTGTGACGATGTTGATGTCATCTACATTGCAAATGTCCACTCACATCATCGTGATGCAGTGATTCAGATGCTCTCTGGGGGCAAGCATGTACTCTGTGAGAAACCATTTGCAATCAATGCGAAGCAGACAAGAGAGATGATTGAGAAGGCGCAATCACAGAAACTATTCTTGATGGAGGCGATGTGGACAAGATTCCTTCCACACATTATTGCGCTCCTAGATGAGATTGAAAGTGGCGCGATTGGCGAGGTTATTTCTATTGATGCCGACCATGGTCAATGGCTCTATAAAAGGCCTGATCATCGAGTCCTTGACCATAACCTAGGCGGTGGCGCGCTCCTTGATCTTGGGGTCTACCCGATTACCTTCGCACATCTGATTCTTGGCCTGCCCGCAAAATTTGAAGCTATCGCAACGCTCGCCCCAAACGGTATTGATGATCAGACCTCCATGATTTTTTCCTATCCTTCTGGTGCGACCGCAACGCTGCACACCACAATCAAAAGTGCGACTGGGATTAGGGCAGTTGTTGCTGGCACACAAGGGCGAATAGAAGTGGAACGAAGCTTCTATGCGCCGAGCTCCTTCACAATCTATGGAAATGACGGTAGTGAACGGACTTTCCAACCTCATCCATTCGAATCTGGTTATGTTGGTCTTGGCGAACAGGCAATTGAAGTTGAACGTTGCCTTGAAGCGGGATTGATTGAATCTCCGATGAGACCGCTAGCCACTACATTAGAAGTGATGGAGTTGATGGATTCGATCAGAGAGCGAATCGGACTACGTTATCCGGGCGAGATCGGCAACTCCGACTAATCCCGCAGTATTTCCTAATTTCGCTGCAACCACCTCGGGCATCGGATGCGATGAACGCATCGGAGAGTGTCGAAGCAAACTTGATTTGATCGGATCCAAGAGAATCTCTCCGGCATCAATTACTCCCCCACCGATCACAACTCGCTCGGGATCGAGCACTGCAGCGAAGCCGGCGATTCCAATGCCTAACCACTCGCCTATCTCGCTAAAGGCAGCGAGTGCGATCGAGTCACCTTCTCTTGCTGCCCCAGTGATGTGCGCTCCCTCGATTCCGGCAACTGTTCCATCTCCTTTAGCCAAAATCGATGCACCACGAGCAGGTGTTGATTCGATTGCACCGCGCACATATCTTCGAAGGGCGTTTCCTGAGGCATATTGCTCGAGACATCCACGCATGCCGCAGCCACAGATCTCGCCGCCATGCTTGACTGCAACATGACCTACTTCGCCCGCTGTTCCGAATGCGCCAATGAGAAGTTTTGAATCAATGATCAATCCGCCGCCGATACCCGTTCCTACGGTGACCATCAACATCGGATTTGAATTCTTTCCGGCACCAAATTTGAATTCGCCCCACGCTGCAGAATTTCCATCATTCTCGAGATGAACCGAGAGTCCAGTTGCCCTTTCTAGCTCACCATGGATTTCAATCCCCTCAAGATTGGAGATATTGGGATTAGTCTCCATTCGCTTTCTATCTTTTGACATGAATCCCGCGATAGAGACCCCTACTTCGGTTACGGGATGACGTGAGGCAAGATTCTTTACGACTGCAGCAATCTCAGCGATTGTCTTGCGTCCATCTTCGGTAGGAGTATCGCGCCTCTCGCTATCGATAATTGATCCATTGGAATCGACGACACCGCCAAGAATCTTGGTTCCGCCGATATCGATACCGATCGAGAGATCGTTTGCGCTATTCACTGGAAAGGGATTTGGACTTAACCCTCGGCGCGTGCTTTCAACTGTGCTAACGCAAGTTGAATCGTCGCTTCCTCTTGCTTCTTTCGCATCATCTCTGGCACCGGCATCGATATTGCGACCTTAAGTTGATAGGTGACATCGGTGGTGTCATCGCCATTGTCTTTGACGATATAAGCACCTGTCATCTCGGTAAGCAGGTTCGCATCCTCCAGTGTGAAGGCGATCTTGCCGGGGGCTTCTGACCAGTCGTAACTGAGCGAGACTGAATCCTTCAGCGGTCCGGCCTCGACCTTGACTTGCACCTTGCTGGGATTGCCCGCACCATCTCGTTCATTGACTTCGACACTTCGAATTGAGGTCGACCAGGTGGGGTAGGCCTCCAAATCCTTCAAAATTGCTGAGACTTCTGAGGCTGGGGCTTCGATTCTTACCGTGCTACTGGAGAGTTCGCTCATACCGCAACATTACCGAATCGTTATCCCCTTCGATACGCCCCCACTCTCCCAATTTTTTCAAACCCCGACTACCTTCTCCCCATGACTCTTACCTCATCTTCGCAATCCGCTCCCAAGACTGAATTCACCACAATGGCCATAGTGCCAAATGCGACAACAGGGAACCTCACCAACTTAGTTGCGGAACGTGCCTGGTTTGAACCAGAGCGCATCATGCTCTCGCGACCGCTAGGCGATGGATGGCAGAAAGTCACCGCTAAGGAATTTGAGTCAGAGGTGCGGACTACTGCAAAGGGATTGATTGCATCGGGAGTCGGGGCAGGCGATCGCGTTGCGATAATGGCTCGAACTCGTTATGAGTGGACCATTTTGGATTTTGCTATCTGGTTCGCTGGTGCAACTACTGTTCCAATCTACGAAACCTCATCGGCCGAGCAGGTTGACTGGATCATGAGCGACTCATCCTCGGTCGCAATCATTGTCGAGACACCTGCCCATAAAGAGTTAGTCACACCCGTTCTCTCTTCAAAGGTCAAGAATGTATGGACCATGACCGAAAATGTGCTCGCACAATTGGCATGGGCGGGTAAGGAAGTTCCTGATTCTGAGGTCGATGCGCGAAGAAATACTTTGACTCCAGATTCACTAGCGACACTCATCTACACATCGGGAACAACTGGTAAGCCAAAGGGCGTCCAACTTACCCATGGAAACTTCCTCGCCGAGTGCGGAAATGTCGTTGCTGGAGCAAGTGACCTCTTTATGAAACCGAATGGTTCGACTCTCCTCTTCCTTCCTGTCGCGCACGTATTCGGTCGCATGGTTCAGATTGGTGCCGTAGCTGCAGGTTTACACCTCGCCCACTGCAGTGATCCATTAACAAGACTCTTGCCTGACCTAGCCTCATTCAAGCCCACCTTCGTCCTTGCCGTCCCAAGAATCTTCGAGAAGGTTTACAACGGTGCAGAAGCGAAGGCAGATGCTGCGGGTAAGGGTGCGATTTTCCGCAAAGCAGCAGATGTCGCGATCTCCTATAGCGAAGCGCTTGATTCCGGCAAGATGTCAGCTGGCTTGAAATTCAAGCACGCGCTCTTCGACAAGTTGGTCTTCTCCAAGATACGTCATTCACTAGGCGGTCGAGTTGAAGCGGCAATCTCTGGTGGTGCACCACTTGGTGTTCGTCTTGGACACTTCTTCCGCGGTGCAGGCGTTCGTGTCCTCGAGGGCTACGGACTTACTGAGACAACGGCTGGCGCAACTCTCAATCTGACTACTGCTCACAAAGTTGGATCGGTTGGTCGCCCAATTCCAGGAACAACTATCAAGATTGCAGATGACGGCGAAGTCTTGATAAAGGGTGGAATCGTCATGCGTGGCTATTGGCAGAACGACGAAGCCAATCGAGAAGTATTCACTGGAGATGGCTATTTCCGCTCCGGCGACCTCGGAAAGCTTGATGAAGAGGGTTATCTCTACATCGTAGGGCGAAAGAAAGAGTTGATCGTGACCTCTGGCGGAAAGAATGTCGCACCAGCGGTCTTGGAAGATCGCCTTCGCGCTCATCCACTTGTCAGCCAATGCATGGTGGTCGGCGATAACCAGCCATATATCGCAGCGCTTGTCACAATTGATCAAGAAGCCCTCAAGACTTGGATCACCGCCAATAAGAAAGATGGCGCGACTCTCGCTGAGTTGGTCAATGACCCAGACCTAGTCGCGGTCGTCCAGACAGCTGTCGATGAAGCAAACAAAGCTGTGAGCCGCGCTGAGTCGATCAGGAAGTTCACAATCCTCCCGGTTGATTTCACGATTGCTGGCGGACACCTCACTGCCAAGCTTTCGGTGAAGCGCCACGTCGTCGCAAAGGAATTTGCTGCCGAGATCGCAGCGCTTTTTGCCTGATTCTCACGCGGTTACTACCGCTGAGATACTTTTGGAGAGACAGCGACTCGCGCGCGATCTCCATGACACGGTCGCGCAATCCTTAGCTGTGCTGGGCTATGGACTTGATGAGGTCCTTGGCGATGATTCTCTTACCGCCACATCCAAGCGAGCACTCCGCGTTCATCGACTTGAATTGAGTCGAATCGTCGCAGAGTTACGTAACGAGATCCATCATCTTCGGGCAGCGGCAACCCTCTTCGATTGGCTCTCATCGCGCACCGCTATCGAACTCGAGCCCGATCAAGGTTTTCGATCTCTGCCCGAAGAGCCGGAGCTTGGACATCTCCTTCTAGAGCTTCTTAATAACGCAGCCAAACACCAAGGGGTCAGTGGGGCAAAGATTGAATATCGAAGTGGCGTCATCGCTGCCCAATTTTTCGGAGAGATAACTTCAGAAAGGCAGGTTGATTACAACCAGTTGAAATTTGGCGCGATTGGCATCAAGGAAAGATTAGAGATTCTTCGGGCTAGCCTTGAATCGAATGAAAGTGGATTCTTGTTACGGCTTGGCCCTGATAATGGATAAAGGATTGCTCAATCTTCTTATCGTCGACGACCACGCCATCGTCCGTGAAGGTGTAAAACGAGCGATTCAGAGCAGTGACCGCAACCTCATAGTTGCTGAGGCTGCTTCATTCGCTGAAGCACAGGCGCGGATTGCCTTACTGCCGCCTGATGTGGTGGTCATCGACATTCATCTTCCTGACAACTCAGGGCTAGAACTTGTCCTCTGGCTCAGGGAGCTATCACAGACCATAGGAATTGTCGTCTTCTCGATGAACAATCATCCGGAGTATGTTCTAGCGGCTTTTGATAATGGAGCATCTGCATTTATCGATAAGAGTTCTCCGGTCTCAGAGCTGATTGACACCATTGAACTTGCAGTGAGACTGCCGTTGCAGTTCCATTGCAAAGGGTGGAGTCAAGCGCTCACCTATCGACGCGAGAAGACGACCCTCACCGCCAGAGAACTCGAGATTCTCCAGCAACTACCGAGTGGTAGAACATATATAGAGATGGCAGAAGCGCTTTTCATATCAGAGAGCACTTTGAAGACACATTTGCAATCTATCTACCGAAAACTAGATTCACGAAATCGTGTCGAGGCGATTAACCAAGCAAGGCGTCTTGGAATTCTGCCGACCAGCGATCCCAACTCCACTCGCCCCTGACCCACTCACTTCCACGTCTCCCTAAAGAGGTAGAGAACTCTTTCTCCTTCAAGAGTCGAATACAAGCTCTAGAGATCTCATCAATGCTCTTGCCATCAACGAGCAAACCAGTTTCGCCGTCAATCAACGCATCGACAGCGCCACCCGATTTCCCAACGATTACTGGAAGAGCGCAGCTACTTGCCTCTAAGTAGACGATACCTAAACCCTCCACTTCCAAACCTGCAAGGCGATCTCTCGAGGGCATGGCAAAGACTTCGGCAAGCGTAAGATGTTTTGGTAAGTCATCGAGATGCAATCGCCCCAGGAAAGTTATCGCCGATGCAACATTCCATTTTGAGGCAAGGCGATCAAGTTCCTTACGATGCGGACCTTCGCCAACAAGTAGTAGATGGGCATCGGGAACCTCATCAAGAATACGTGGGAGCGCTTCGACGAGTCTGTCCTGACCCTTTCGGTGAACTAGACGGCCGACGGAGATGATTAGACGTTTGCCTTCGAGACCATGTCGCTCGCGAAAAACTCGTTCAAATTCGATATCACGGTTCGGTTTGAAGTGATTGATATCGATTCCTGGTGCGATTTGGCGAAGCTTGGCGTGATCTGATGCGTGCATCCCTTTAGCGATTTCATTTCGTGTATAGGTAGTGAGGTAGCCAATCTGATCGAGTGATCGTGCGATTACTCTGAAAACGAGTGAGAATGGTGGAATCTTTGCCCACCAGACTTCATGGCCATGGGTGAGCGCAATGGTTCGCATCGATGATGATTGCTTTAATTTCTTGCCCGTATATCTCTTAAGCGTTGGATTGAGTAATCCCAGAGGGGCAGCTGCTCCGTACCAAATGTGTGTGATTTCTCTATTTTTCAGGATCTTTTTTACATCTCGAGCCGTTCTCAGAGTTGGCAAGAGAACTCTTGCTCTATCTCGAATGACTTCCACTCCGTAATCTCTTCGCCATCTTCGATCGAAATCCTCACTATCTTCCTGGCTTGATGTGTAGACGAGGCACGAACCCTTAGGCATACGCTCAAGAAGTCCGAGGATGAATGTTTCTATGCCCCCGGCCCTTGGCCCGAAGTCATTGGTGATAAGAAGTACTGATGCGTTAGAGGCGACGGGCACCGACGTAGGGCTTTCGTCCAAACCAACTTCCGAAAGTCGCTATCTGAACTCTGGCTCCAGGACGTGGCGCATGAACCATGCGATTTCCGCCAACGTAGATTCCAACGTGCGAGATAGGTCGGCCAAAGAAGACTAAGTCGCCCGGCTTGAGTGCGCTTCGGGAGATGCTTCGTCCTCGATTGAACTGAAGCCTTGATGAATGTGGCAGCGAAACTCCCGCCGACTGGAATGCCCGCATGGTCAGCCCACTGCAATCCCACCTCGTTGGACCAGCGGCTCCGAACACATAGTTATCGCCAATCTGTTGGAAGGCATAGCGAAGCGCCAACCCCGCGCGACCCGAGACTGCATTAAGACCTTTTGCTGCCGCGAGTGATTTCTTCTGTGCCGCGTCCTGTTCCTTCTTATTCAATGCGGCTAATCGGGCGCGATCTTCGGCTCGCAATTTCTTGAGGAGTGCTTCAGCTTCCTTGAGTTTTGACTGAGCTAGGGCAGCTTGTTTTCTGAATCGAGCTTCTGTTGCCGCAACGATGGCCACTTTCTGCTCTACCGTGATTGAGGTGGCCTCCAAGCGTTGCTTTGCAACCGCATACTTTCTAAGTTGCACGCTCTTGCCTCGGGTGACAGTTTCAAGGGCGCCTGCCGATGAGAGATAAAGAGTTGGGTCAGAGGAGAAGAGAAGTTCCAGCGATTGAGAGAGGCCGCCACTCATATATTGAGCGTTGGCAATCGCACCTAGCGATCCTCGAAGTTTCTCTAGTGAGGATTGTTGACTCGCTTCCTGGGCTTGGACTGATTGAAGTTGTTTTCGAAGCCTTGAGAGTTGAACCTTCGCGGCTTGCGCGCCCTCCGCAGCTTCAGCTGCATCTTCTTGCAAGACGATTACTTGAGCTCGAACCTCTTCGATCGTCTGTTTCGCTTGCGCAAGCGGCGCCAAGGAGATCGCCATGACGATGGCAAGCGCTGGTGAGAGCACTCGAAGGAGAGGCATGAGCCTGAGAGTAATGGTCGCCTCGCGCGAGCCTCAATCCGAGATCACAGCTTGAGCGTAATCTCAGCCAAAATTCACAGGATTGAAGCGAAGCGGAGGCACAATTCCTCGGGAGGAGAGAAGAGCGAGTGCCTCTTCAGTCTCATCAGGAATCTCTGGCTTTATCTTTCGGGTCAAGGTATCCATCGAGATGATTACCGAAACAACACAATCGTTGCAGGCAGGATTCTCGACCAAAGCTGGATCGAAGAGGGCACAAGATTCGCAATCAATAATCATGCCCCTAAGGCTAGATTCGACCACTGACATGGTCCGCGACTATCAATCCCGCGCAAATATTCTTATCGACCCCCTTGGTCGAGTGCGATCCGGCAAGAACTCTGCTCCTTTGAGCTCGAAGAGTGATCGAGAGAGGTTTCATCAGCTCAGGGCTTGGGCGGATTGCATCGTAGTGGGCGGTCAGACGCACCGAAGCGAGCCCTATCACCTCACTTCTCTTCCCGTCATCTCATACTCGAAAAGTCAGAGGGCGATTTCAGATTGGCCGAAGGAATTTCTCGAGATAGCGAAGCGATACGGCAGCAAGATCCTTGTCGAAGCTGGACCGAATCTCCTCCACCAACTACTCGATGCGAATGTGATCGATCAGATTCACATCACTCAAACCACGAGGCGAAGCGATGATGCGACGAGTCCAGTATTCGACCTTTCGCGGATCAAAGATTGGACAGTAATCTTACAAGAAATGGATGAAGAGAACGCCTTTGAGATCTATAGACGCGATTAACTCGCTGCAATCGTTGCTACACCTGCAACGGCAGCTACTATTCCGAAGTATTGAACTTTAAGTAACCGCTCTTTATGGATGCCAAAAGCAAGGAGCGCCGTAACAATCGGAAAGAGTGAGCCTAAGACAAAGGCAACAGAGGCAAGACCTTTGGTGGTTGCAATCCCTAGAGTCAGGTTGGCAAGAAAGTCAGCGGAACCAACGAATATGAGAGCTGGCATATCTCGTTTCGTGAAACTGCCACGATTTCGAATAGCAATAGCTACGGAGATAACAATCGAGACTGATGCGATGCGCATCGAGACCATGGTCAGGAGTGGGTTCTCCTCTGATCCTTGCCATAAAAAAGTCAGTGAGATTCCAAAGAAGATAGCGGCAGAGAGACCGAGGAGTATCGGACGAATTGATGCGCCACGAAGTTCTGGACCACTCGCCATAAATGCACCAGCAAGTGCAATGCCCATACCGAGCACTTGAAGCGCACTTACTCTCTCACCTTCGATAAATGCGATCGCAAGCGGCACGAGTGCAGAGAGTGCGCTAATGGGAGCAACAACACCCATTCGTCCCGTTGCAAGACCTGAATAGAGTGAAACCAGACCTATGAGTCCAGCAACTCCAGCGATCGCACCTGAGATAAAGAAGCCATCAAATGCAAGTGTTGGCGCAAGATAGGCGCCGGTGGCAACCATTGCGACCAGTCCAACCACGAGACCGAATACTTGGGATAAGCCCGTGACTGCAAATGCACGATGCCGTTTCGAGAGTGTGCCACCAAGGAAATCAGCACTTCCCCAGAGCAGACTTGATAGAAGTGCAAGGATTGCAGCCATAGAGGGCAAAGGTTACTCGCGCCTCCCACATTGCGAGGACCTCGCCTTCTACCCTTTTCCAGTGTCTTCTCCATACTCGCTAATGATTTCCATGGCGCAGAAACTCATCGCTCGGCCTCGATGATCACTCAGTACTTCGATGAATTCGTCCATCAAATCTCGTTGCTACCACTTCGCTCTGAAGTGATCATGGAAGAAGTCCCACCACCCTCGAAACTTGCCCCACACGCATATGCCGTTACTGCAGAAATTCCCTCTGGCCCTATCGAGGAGAGTGACGACTATCTGGCAACGGGAAGATTCGTTCTCCTTGCCGATCCGCAGTACAAGGAAGCCTGGCAAGGGGAATTCCGTGCCGTCACATTCGTCAGAGCACCGATTGACGATGATATGGCTGCAGATCCACTCCTTAATGATGTGGGATGGAGTTGGCTGGAGGATTCACTTGAGAGCAACGAAGCACGCGCTATTGCCATGAGTGGAACGGTAACTCGAGTCGCCAGCAAATCATTTGGACAACTTGCGCCACAACCTGATCAGTCCGAGATTGAGATTCGGGGCTCATGGACCCCAATCGACGGAAGTTCACTCTTAAATCATGCGAAGGCATGGCTTGCGCTCTTGGAGATGGTCGCTGGAATTGTGCCGCTCCCTGACGGCGTAAGTGCGCTCTCTCGTCGCCGTTGATTTCTCGTCAAGCGTTATGAAGATTTGATGGCTTCTGAGATGAGAGCTGAAACAGGTGAGAGCGATTCGCTCTCTCATCAGAGTGAACTCACCCCGTTAAGAAGGTCGCGAGCCAAAGTTGCTCCATTGGTGGTTTCTAGCGAAGAGTTCCTCGCTGCTATCGAAGAGCTTCAAGAAGGAGTGGGTCCACTCGCTGTCGATGCGGAGAGGGCATCGGGTTATCGTTATAACTCGCACGCATATCTCTTTCAGTTCTACAGGCGAGGGAGCAGGATTTTCCTCATCGACCCGATAGAACTTCGCGGCAAGAGTGAGATCATCGAGGAGTTCAATGAAGCTTTCAATGAAGAGCTCTGGTTGATCCATGCCAGCACGCAAGATCTCCCCTGTATTCGCGAATTTGGATTGAAGCCCGCACGACTCTTTGATACTGAGTTAGGCGCGCGATTGGCTGGCTTTCCTCGCGTCGGACTTGGGCCATTAACGGAAGAACTTCTGGGCCTCTCCCTCGCGAAGGAACATAGTGCGGTTGATTGGTCTATCCGCCCGCTTCATCCTGAGTGGCGCGCATATGCCGCACTCGATGTCGATGTACTAATTGATATCTACGATGGGGTTTTGCGTGCGCTTATTGAGCAAGGAAAAAATGTCATTGCAGAAGAAGAGTTCGCTTCGATACTTGATGCGCCACCGCCGGCACCGCGAAAGGATCCATGGCGTCGAACATCGGGGATGCATAAGGTCAAAGGGCGCCGCGCTCTCGCTCTGGTTCGAGAACTCTGGATCACTCGTGACGAGCTAGCGCGCGAGCTTGATATCGCACCAGGTCGGCTCTTTCCCGATCTTGCAATTGCCGATCTTGCGGTTGCGACTTCGCAGATCACTATCGAACAATTCAATTCCAATGGTGCCGAGATGATTCGAACTCTTCCGAGCGCTCGAAGGAAGGGTGTGGAGCACATTGGAAAATGGCAAGCGGCGATTCTTCGTGCTCTCGAACTCGCCGATCGGGATTTACCACCCATGCGCTCCGCCACAGATTCTCTTCCACCGGTCAAAGTCTGGCGAGAGAAAGCTCCACTTGCTTATGCCCGTCTCACGCACGCAAGATTTCATCTTCAATCCCTTTCGCACGAACTCAAGATTCCCCTTGAAAATCTCATATCGCCAGAATCTGTTCGAAGGCTCATCTGGGTTAGCGAGAAACGAACCTTTGACCTTGATTCAGCGAAGGCATTCCTCCTTGAACTCGGTGTTAGGACGTGGCAAGTCAACCTTTCCTCAGAAATCATCGTCCGGGCCCTCGACGAGAGTGAGCCATTGATAATGAAAGATGAGCCAACGGATTCACAGCCTGAAGAATGAAGCGAGGCTTTACTGTTCAGTCCCAATACTGACGGGTAACATGCTCCGTGGCCGAGGCGAATAGCTAGGGCCACGAACCACGGTGACCCCAAGGGATTGGAAATGGCTATGGCAGTCAATAACTCTCAACAATCTGGTGGAAATACTGGTCAAGAGAATGGAACTGCGCAGCGACAAGTTGTGCTTGTAGACGCAGTACGCACTCCCTTTGGTAAGGCCGGAAGTCTCTATGCGGGCACTCGCGCCGATGACATCATGGTGCGAGCGATTCGTGGGTTGCTGGAACGAAATCCACAAGTTCCACTCGATCAAATCGATGATGTTGCGATTGCTGCTGCTACGCAAAGTGGTGATCAAGGAATGAATATTGGACGGAGCGCCTCACTCCTTGCAGGACTGCCGAACACGGTTCCTGGTTATTCAATCGATCGTTGGTGCGCCGGAGCGATGACCGCGGTAACAACTCTTGCCGGTTCGATTGCGATGGGCGTCAATCAACTCTGTATCGCAGGTGGCGTTGAACATATGGGTAATCACCCGATGGGTGATGGCATTGATCCTAATCCTCGCTATCTCGCTGAGAAATTGGTCGACACCGATGCGCTCTCCATGGGAGCGACTGCAGAACGCTTACATGATCGCTTGCCACATTTGAGCAAGGAGCGCGCCGATTCCTATGCAGTGGGATCACAGAACAAGACCCAAGAGGCTTATCAACGTGGTGTCATCCAGCGAAATCTCATTCCTATGGCAGTGCGAACCCCCGAACTCGGTTGGGGTGTTGCAACAGTCGATGAGCCACCACGGCCAGGAACTACCATCGAAGCACTTGGTGCTCTCAAGACACCATTTCGTCCAGCTGGACGAGTGACTGCAGGTAATGCAGCTGGCCTCAACGATGGCGCAACAGCTGCACTTCTTGCCAGCGAAGCAAAAGCAAGAGAACTGGGACTGCCCATTAAAGCGAAGATGGTTACTTTCGCCTTTGCTGGCGTAGAGCCAGAGGTGATGGGATATGGACCTGTTCCTTCGACTAAGAAGGCGCTTGAAAAAGCTGGAATGACGATGGATCAAATTGGTCTTATTGAGATCAATGAAGCCTTTGCTATCCAGGTACTTTCTTTCCTCGATTACTTTGGCATCGCTGATGATGATCCGCGCGTCAATATCTATGGTGGTTCGATTGCAGTCGGCCATCCACTTGCATCATCCGGAATCAGATTGATGCTCAATCTCGCTGAAGGATTCAAGGAGCGCCCAGACGTGCGCTACGGAATCACCACTATGTGCATCGGCCTTGGCATGGGTGGCACAGTCATTTGGGAAAACCCCAACTACAAGGGAGCGAAATAAATGAATTCATCGGTTCTGACACCGCCCCCTGGCGCGCCGGATGAGGTTGTAACGAAATCACTCCTTCGAGAAGTTGATCTCACCGCTTTTGGCTTCAACGGAAAGATCGCCCTAATAACTCTCGATAATGGCCAAGACTTCAATCGTCCAAATACGCTTGGGCCCCAGACTCTTCATGAGTTAGGTGAAGCGATTCGTGCGGCTGAGGCGCTAGATGTGGCGGGAATTGCCGTAACTGGTAAACCTTTCATTTTTGCAGCGGGCGCAGATCTCTCGGGACTCTCCTTCGTCACCGAGAAGTCGCAATCTTTCGCCATCGCAAAGCTTGGCCACGATGTATTTCGATTGCTTGGCGAAAGCAAGAAGAAGACTTTCGCTTTCATCAATGGTCTTGCACTCGGTGGCGGTCTCGAGATCGGGCTCCACTGTCATTATCGAACCCTTGCCAGTACTGCATTCACCGCACTTCCTGAGGTCTTTCTCGGCATCGTTCCTGGTTGGGGTGGGGCAACTCTCCTGCCGAAATTGATTGGGCCTGAGAAGGCGGTCCAAGTGATCATCGGTAACGCGCTTGCAAATAACACAATGATGAAGGCAAAAGATGCGCTTTCACTTGGCGTCGTGGATCGAGTCTTTGAACCAGTGGATTTCTTGGAAAAGTCATTTGGGTTTGCCGCGCAAATTCTCTCAGGTAGCGAAACCATCACCCGAAGCGACTTCTCGAAAGAGGACGAAGTCTATAAGGGAGCCATTGAACAAGGCCATGCGATGATGAAGAAGAAGTATGGCGGCGCTGATGTGGCAGCTCCGCTCAAGGCACTGGAGTTGATCAAGGCAGCCCAGCACGCCACCCTTTCGCAAGGCTTTGACGCCGAAGATGAGACTTTGAGCAACTTAGTAATGACTGACGCTGTCCGCGCTTCGCTCTACTCATTCAACTTGATCCAAAAGAAACGAAAGAAAGTCGAGGGAGCACCGAAGGCTGCCCTTGCGCGCAAGGTGACCCGTTTTGGAATCGTTGGCGCAGGATTGATGGCCTCTCAGCTTGCCTTACTTGTCATCAGGAATCTCAAAGTTCCAGTAATCATCTCTGATTTAGATCAAGAGCGAGTCGATAAAGGAATCTCCTATATCCATAGTGAAATCGACAAGCTCGTGACGAAGGGACGAATGAACGAGGAAGGCGCTCGCCGGCTAAAAGGGCTGGTCATTGGCTCTGTTGATAAGAAGGCATATGCGAATTGCGATTTCATCATCGAAGCCGTCTTTGAAGAGCTCGAGATAAAGCAGAAACTCTTCTCAGAGCTTGAAGCCATCGTCTCTGCCGAGTGCGTCCTTGCTACAAATACCTCCTCACTCTCGGTCGAAAAAATGGGAGCCCATCTCTCTCATCCAGAGCGTGTGATCGGTTTCCACTTCTTTAATCCAGTGGCTGTCATGCCGCTCCTTGAGGTGGCAAGAACCAGCAAGACTGACGACGCTACCTGCGCGACCGCGATCAATGTCGGTAAAGAACTGAAAAAAACGATGATCATCTGCAAAGATGCTCCCGCCTTCGTCGTTAATCGACTGCTCACTCGCTTCATGGGAGAAGTGACAGATGCGATTGATGAAGGAACGCCTCCGGATGTCGCGGATAGTGCGATGCGACCCCTAGGTTTTCCAATGACTTCTCTCGAACTTCTTGGCTTGGTTGGACCAGCCGTTGCCTTGCATGTCTCTGAGACCCTTCACCACAACCTCGGTGATCGCTACAAGATCTCACCAACGATGCAGAATTTCGTCAAGAATGGTCTCCGCTCTTTCTTCACCAAGGACGAGAATGGCAAGTTGGCGCCAGATGCAAAAGCGCTCTCTTTGATTGTCGCTGGTAATTCAGCTTCCACCGCAGATCAAGTTCGATTGAGAGCCCTTCGTGCACTCGCAGTCGAAGCGAGGATGATGCTCGATGAAGGCGTGGTCGCCACACCAGCTGAGATCGATCTCTGCATGCTTCTTGGTGCTGGTTGGCCGATGCACCTCGGCGGAATACTTCCTTATCTAGACCGCGAGGGAATCAGCGAGGAAGTAACAGGCAAGCGATTCCATCCAGCAGGTGTTGCTTCACTTCCTGCCTGATCAGATCAATCGCGTAATCGATTGATCTCAGTGGAGAACGTATCCTTCACTGCTTTCGAAGAGTGAAGGGCGACTAACCGTTGCGCAATCGCTCCTGGATTCATTCCCAAATCTGACAGAATCGCGACACGTTTGCTATGTTCGATGAATCGTTGTGGCACTCCAATAGCGGTAACCTCACTCTGGATACCTTCACTACGCAACAACTCTGCAACAGCCGCACCAATTCCTACATTTTCCAACCCATCCTCAACCACCACTATGTTCTCGAATTTCCTTGCGAGTGAAGATAATTTTTTCGGCAGTGGTCGAACCCAACGTGGATCAACGACGGTAACGCCGACGCCTTCACGGTAGGCCAGTCCTGCCGCTTCAATCGCCGATTCAGCCATCGCACCAACAGCAATAAGCAAGATGTCAGCGCTCTCGCCCCGATAAAGAACATCAATCCCATCGATCTGCTCGAATGCTGGAATATCTGGAGTTACCGGCCCTTTTGGAAAGCGAAGCACTGTCGGGCCATCGCTCACTCCGATGCACTCTCCCAGCAACTCTTCTAATCGTTTGCCATCTCTTGGCGCCGCAACTTTGATTCCTGGCACGATCGAGGTCAACGCAAGATCCCATATTCCATGATGTGAAGGTCCATCATCTCCGGTGATTCCAGAGCGATCAAGGACGAATGTGACGCCTGCCTTATGGAGCGCTACATCAAGGAGAAGTTGATCGAATGCGCGGTTGAGGAAAGTGGAGTAGACCGCGACAACAGGATGAAGCCCAGTAAATGCCATTCCCGCAGCTGAAGTTGTGGCATGTTGTTCGGCTATACCGACATCGAAAGTTCTTTCCGGAAATTCCTCAGCAAATGCATCAAGACCGGTTGGGCCAAGCATCGCGGCAGTGATAGCAACGACATCTTTTCGCTCGTTTCCGATCTTGACCAGAGCGCTAGAGAAGACGGAAGTCCAGGACTTTCCGCCTTTAGCGAGTGGCTCGCCAGTCTCCGGATCGACCACCCCAACGGCATGGAATTTCTCTGCTTCGTCATTGAGCGCGGGTAGATGCCCTCGACCTTTCTCAGTGATGGCATGAACAATCACTGGACCTTGGAAGCGCTTGGCATTCTCCAGTTCTCGCTCTAAGGCTTGGATGTCATGTCCATCAATCGGACCGAGATATTTGATTCCCAGATCTTCGAACATTCCCTGTGGTGCGACAATATCTTTGATGCCCTTCTTCATTCCATGTAGGGCTTCATAGATGGAGTGACCAACAACCGGGGTCCGTTCCAGGACATCTCTACCCCAGTCAAGAAACTTCTCATACCCTTTGGTTGCTCTAAGTGTCGAAAGGTGCTTTGCCATTCCACCAATCGTTGGTGAATAAGAACGCGCATTGTCGTTGACCACAATCACGAGACGAAGGTCATCTGATGTTGCGATGTTATTGATTGCCTCCCATGACATTCCACCCGTAAGCGCGCCATCTCCGACCACTGCTACAACAGTGCGCTCTTTCTCCCCTTGGATCTTGAATCCACGAGCAATTCCATCTGCCCACGAGAGGGCTGTTGATGCATGCGAATTCTCGATCACATCATGGCGACTTTCGCTTCGCGATGGATATCCGGCTAGACCGCCTCGCTGTCTCAATTTCTCAAATCCTGCCAACCGTCCCGTCAACATCTTATGTACATAGGACTGGTGACCGGTATCGAAGAGAACGACATCATGTGGGGATTGGAAGATTCGATGTATTGCAATAGTTAATTCGACGACACCGAGATTCGGACCGAGGTGACCACCGCTTCGTGAGACTTTTTCAATCAAGAATTTTCTTATCTCGGTGGCAAGCTCTCCAAGTTGCTCACCACTAAGGCGTTGTAAATCCGAAGGGTTTGAGATTCGCTCGAGAAGTGACATGAACGTTATCCAAGAAGTGAGCGGAGGACGTATTGCATGATCCCGCCATGTCGATAGTAATCAGCCTCACCAGGGGTATCGATGCGAACTCGAGCAGAGAATTTGATTTGCGAGTCTTGAGGAGAGGTAGCAATCACGTCGACACTCTTTGGTGTCGTACCCGAATTCAATTCCATAACGCCCGTTATCGTGAAAGTCTCATCGCCTTTCAATCCCAGCGCTGAGGCGCTCTCGCCATCATTGAACTGAAGCGGAAGCACACCCATGCCGATGAGATTTGAACGATGGATCCTCTCGAATGATTCGGCAATGACGGCACGGACTCCGAGAAGTGCAGTCCCCTTCGCCGCCCAATCACGCGAAGAACCTGATCCATATTCTTTTCCGGCAAGGATGAGTAGAGGAACTCCAGCCTCTTGATACTCCATCGACGCCTCATAGATGCTCGTCTGTGTGCCATCGCGGAGGAAGTTCTTGGTAAATCCACCCTCGATACCATCGAGCAAGAGATTCTTAAGTCTTATATTGGCGAAAGTGCCACGGATCATCACTTCATGATTTCCGCGTCTTGATCCGTAAGAATTGAAATCCGCTCGAGCCACTCCATGCTCCTGCAAATACTTACCTGCTGGAGAATCAGCCTTGATATTTCCTGCTGGCGAAATGTGATCAGTGGTCACAGAATCGCCAAGTAGTGCCAAGACTCTTGCTCCTGCAATATCCGTTACCGGCCTTGGCGAACGTGGCATATTCTCGAAATATGGGGGCTTTCTGACGTAGGTCGATTTAGCATCCCACTCAAATGTCTTGCCACTAGGCGTAGGAAGGGATTTCCATCGGTGATCGCCATCAAAGACGCTCGCATAATCTCGCTTGAACATATCCGAAGAAATCGACTTATCAATCACAGCTTGGACTTCGGCAGGAGAAGGCCAGATATCTCGAAGGAATACCGGATTGCCAGCGCTATCTTGACCAAGCGCGTCACGCTCAAAGTCATGATTCATCGAACCAGCAAGGGCGTAAGCAACAACTAGCGGTGGCGAAGCAAGATAATTCATCTTCACATCCGGATTGATCCGACCCTCGAAATTACGATTTCCGCTCAATACCGCGGCAACAGCTAGGTCATTCTCATTGACCGCCTGGCTTACCTCTGCGGGAAGTGGTCCCGAATTTCCGATACAAGTTACGCACCCGTATCCCACGAGATTGAATCCTAATTTGTCGAGATAAGGGATAAGCCCTGCCTTCTCGTAATAGTTCATAACAACTTTGGATCCCGGTGCCAACGTCGTTTTGACCCATGGCTTTCTACTCAGTCCACGTTCTGCAGCATTCTTTGCCAGCAATCCAGCACCGATCATCACACTAGGATTGGATGTGTTAGTACAGGAAGTGATTGACGCGATGACAACATCACCATGCTTGACTGCAGTTGATTTGCCATCAAGAGTGATTGCAACTTCACTTTTTGCGCTCTTCTCGCTGATGTAGCTAGGTAGAGCTTTAGCGAAGGAATCCTTTGATTCTGAGAGAGAGATACGATCTTGTGGTCGCTTAGGTCCTGAGATCGATGGAACGACGGTAGATAGATCAAGTGACAAACTCTCGGAATAGCGAGGTGTTGCGGCGGGGTCATGCCAGAGGGATTGGCGCTTTGCATAACTCTCAACGAGCGAAATCTGCTCTGCGCTTCGACCGGTCAGGGCCAGGTAACGCAATGTCTCATCATCAATCGGGAAGATTGCGCAAGTCGAGCCGTATTCCGGGGACATGTTGCCGATAGTGGCTCGATTGGCCATAGGAAGTTCACTCACGCCTGGGCCATAGAACTCAACGAATTTTCCAACGACGCCGTGCTTTCGAAGCATCTCGGTAATAACAAGAACCAAATCTGTTGCGGTGGTGCCAAGCGGAAGTTGGCCATTGAGCTTGAAGCCCACCACTTTAGGAATCAACATCGAGACTGGTTGGCCAAGGAGCGCCGCTTCGGCTTCGATTCCACCTACACCCCAACCAAGAACGCCGAGCCCATTGATCATCGTCGTATGTGAATCAGTTCCTACGACAGTATCAGGATAAGCGCGATGCTCGCCTTCAACTTCGCGGACCATAACAACTCGCGCAAGGTATTCAAGGTTGACTTGATGGACAATCCCGGTGCCCGGTGGCACTACTTTGAATTCATCGAATGCACTCTGCCCCCAACGCAGGAATCGATAGCGCTCTTGATTTCGCTGATACTCAATATCGGTATTTCGTTCGAAGGCATCAGCGCTTCCGAATACATCTGCTATCACTGAATGGTCGATCACCAGCTCTGCTGGAGCAAGTGGATTGACCTTGCTGGGATCGCCACCAAGATCTGAGATTGCTTCACGCATCGTTGCTAGGTCAACGACACAAGGAACTCCGGTGAAATCCTGCATGATGACTCGAGCTGGTGTGAACTGGATTTCTGTTTCAAGGTTCGCTTTTGGATCCCACTCGGCTAGAGATCGTATTTGATCCGCGGTGATATTCGCCCCATCTTCGGTACGAAGTAGATTCTCAAGAAGAATCTTCAATGAGAACGGCAGCGACTCATGCCCCTTGAGTTTCGTAATGTCGAAGAAAGTGAACTTCTTCCCTGAAGATTCAAGGGTCGACTTGCTGGAGAAGGAGTCAAGGCTCATAGGGCGATTCTAAGGTGACTTCACTCTTTGAGCAGATAGAGCGAGAGTGGAGAAGGGATTTCCTCGAGATTTCATGGGGTGATGATGAAATTCGCCACACTCTCCACATGTTCGGTATTTGGAAAAAGGTCCAAGAGACTAAGCGATGCAATCGCGTAGCCAGCCGAGACCAACTCCTTACTATCGCGTGCAAGCGTGGCAGGATCGCAGGAAATATAGAGAATCTGTTTGGGGGCGAGTCGAACCATCTCCTTGACCACAGCACTTCCTGCTCCAGTTCGTGGTGGGTCGAGGACGATCCGATCGACATCTTTCTCTTTGCCCAGGAAATTCTTTACATCTGACTCGATTACTTTCACCGACGAGATTTCTTTGAACTTTCGCTGCGCATCTTTGATCGAACTCATATCAGACTCAACCAAGATGACTTCGCCGCTCTCCCCCACCATTTTGCTGATGAAGGCAGAGAAGAGACCCACTCCCCCATAGAGGTCGAAGATTCGCTCGCCCTTCCTACCATGAAGGAATCGTTGCAACTCTCTCACCAACATCTCGGGTGCAAGGCGATGGGGTTGCCAGAAACTTTCAAGTGAGACCTCAAATATCTCGTCAAGAACTTGATGCTTGAGTCGACTTCGCTTCAAAAGCGTTGTATGAACATATGAAGATGCATCGATCCCGACACGTATTCGCTCTCCCCACGCACCTTGCCTCTGCTCGAGATCGAGATTGATCTGCTCGATGTTGATCTCTCGTGCCGCAATTGCGCACTCACTAATCTCGGTGAGTGAGTTGCTTCTCGCTGGATGCAACGCCAATCGACCACCGGGTGAGGCGTTGAAATCCATTCGCGTCCGCCAATCAAAACCATCCCCTGGCACCTCGATCAACTCTGGGATGAGATCTATTCCGCCAATTCGCTTCATGGAATCTGCAACAACTTTCACTTTCAAATCCTTTTGATGATCTAGCGTCAGGTGTTGGAAGTCGCAGCCGCCACAAGCAGAGTTGATGTAATACGGACAACGTGGCGTAACTCGATTACTCGAAGGTCGCTTCACTTCAACAACATGACCGCGGGCAATCTTCTTGGTTAATTCATCAATCTCGACAACTACATGTTCTCCGGTATCGGCACCGCGAACGAAGATGGTGATCCCGTCATGATGCGCGATGAAGTGTCCACCATGCGCTACGACTCCGACTTCTACCTCTACTAGATCCCCTACGGAAACCTTCGATTGGTGCGAGTCAGACATCACGAAGCGGAGCATAGATGCGAAGGTAAGCGGGTGTAGTCTCTGCCTTTGTGCATGTTGTGATCATGGGCTGTGGTCGCGTCGGATCCACACTCGCAATCCAGTTTCAGGCTTTGGGGCACTCTGTCTCTGTCATCGATCAGAATCGAGAAGCATTTAGAAGGTTAGGTGCTGACTTCAACGGTCAGACTGTGGCCGGAGTGGGCTTTGATCGCGACACACTTCTAGAGGCCGGGATTGAAAAGGCCGGTGCATTTGCAGCCGTTTCCTCTGGTGATAACTCGAACATCATCGCCGCTCGCCTTGCGCGAGAAAGTTTTGGCGTTGCCAATGTAGTCGCGCGAATCTATGACCCGGCGCGTGCCGAGATCTATCAACGCCTAGGCATCCAAACGGTTGCGACAGTTCTCTGGACCACTGACCAGATTCTTCGAAGACTTCTACCTGAAGGAGCGAAATCCGAATGGAGCGATCCTTCAGGAAATGTGCAGCTCTGTGAGATGCCGGTTCATAGGGATTGGTTCGGGCAATCGATTGCATCGATTCAAGAGGGCACTTCCGCTCGGGTCGCCTTTATCACTCGACTTGGCGAAGGAATAGTTCCGCTTGATCGCACCATCTTGCAAGAGGGAGATGTCCTCCACATTTTCGTCGCTGATAAAGAGATTGCTACTGTCGCAGCAACACTTGCTGGATCTCCAAAGGAGAGATGATGAAGGTCGCTATCGCAGGAGCTGGCAATGTAGGGCGTGCAATCGCTCGAGAATTGATTAGTAATGGCCATCAGGTGCTGCTCATCGACAAAGATCCAAAGGCTCTGAAGATGGAGAGTGTTCCAACAGCCGAATGGTTACTGGCCGATTCATGCGAGATTTCATCGCTAGATACTGCACAACTAGTCAACTGCCAGGTTTTGGTCGCTGCAACTGGCGATGACAAAGTTAATCTTGTGACTTCGCTCTTGGCGAAAACAGAATATGGCGTCCCTCGAGTCGTCGCGCGAGTCAATCACCCAAAGAATGAATGGATGTTCGATCAATCATGGGGTGTAGATGTCGCGGTATCGACTCCTCGCATCATCACTGCACTCGTGGAAGAGGCAGTGAGCGTTGGCGATGTCGTTCGCCTCTTCTCGCTTCATGGCGGAAAGACAAACCTTGTTGAGTTGACTCTTCCTGATAATTCACCCTGCAACGGAAAGACTGTTGAGGAGATAATCCTGCCAAGAGATGTCGCACTTGTTGCGATCGTGCGGGAGAAAAGCGTTATCAAGCCCTCGGATCATGACACTTTCGCTGCGGGTGATGAGTTGATATTTATCGCCAATGAGAGCTCTGAGATCGAACTGAAATCCTGCTTCGTTTCCTGAAACGCCTTCTCCGGAAGAGGTCCCTCGCCTAAGAACTCGAACCCTCTGCAATTTCAGGTTTCTTCGCCACAGGTACTTGTTTAATGATCAGCCACGTTCCCCACGCGACAGCGATGAAGAGTGGATATCCCATCACTAACCTTGCGATCCCAAGGGCATTGATATAACCGGCAAGATAGAGCGGAAGTTGTACTGCAATGCGAAGAAGAAAGAGGCCGACCCAGAGCCATCCTGCTCGCTGATATGCGCGCTTTCGTTCTGGGACTTTTCGCCAATGTAGGTCTTCACCTAGTAACGGGCCAAGAACTAGGCCAAGGATCGGCCAACCAGCAATATTGGTGACGAGGTAGAGCGCGCCATATCCAGCATTGATGAAAAGGCCAGGAAGATAAAAATCTTCTGCCTTGCCGGTAGACCTCACTAAGAGATAGCAGATCAAAACTCCAATGACGCCAGTAACCGCGCTCTGCAATTTCTCTCGGCGAAGCAAACGAAAAACACCCAAGATCGCCGAGAGCGCGAGTGCGACCATGGCCGCTTCTCTCACATCATCTCGAAGATTGAAAACGACCAAGAAAACTATTGAAGGTATTCCTGAATCGAAGAGGCCCTTCTTACCGCCGAGCGCCTGGACGATCTTGTCGCGATCCTCGTGATTCATCGCAAACCGCTCGATCCAAAACCACCAGCGCCACGCTCACTTACGGCGAGTTCCTGTACTTCGACAAGTTCTGCTACTTCCACTTGCTGTATCACGAGTTGTGCAATTCGATCGCCTCGTTTGATTTCAAAACTCTCTTTTAGGTCATGATTAATAAGAATCACGGCAATCTCACCGCGATAACCCGAATCAATGGTTCCTGGAGTGTTGACCATAGAGATCCCATTGTTGATCGCAAGGCCAGAACGCGGGTGGACTAGCCCGACATAACCAGCAGGAATTGCTATCGCAACTCCCGTTGGTACTAGTGCCCTCATGCCTGGCTCCAATGTCATATCTACTCGAGAGCGAAGGTCGAGGCCGGCATCACCAGGTTTGGCATAACTGGGAGGCTCGACATCCGGATCAAGGAGTTGAATCTCGATCTTCATGGATTGATTCCAAACTCGGGATCGATAAAAGTCACCAATTCACGATGCTTCTGTAGATGCTCGAAATATCCCTCAGGTGCGTTATTGATGAAGTGATCCATCGTGACAATCACATAGAGCGAGCTACCGCGCAGCGCAAGGGGCCCATCGGGAGAATCCAATCGACCTTCTGCCCTGCTGTAGACCTTCCTACCCTCTTGTCCCACGATCTCAGCTGTTATGTAAAGCGTGCTGCCGATGGGGACTGGCTTCATAAAATCAGTCTCGAGTCGTGCTGTCACTGCTGGCGCTCGAAGTAACCACATTAATTTTCCGAGCGCCTCATCAAATGCCAACGCCAGTAAGCCACCATGGGCTAAACCTGGCGCCCCTTGATGTTGATCGGTAACAACAAATTGGCCAGTGAGATTCATGCCCGCTCCGGCATAACTCACAAAGTGAAGACCTGATTGATGCAGGTCGCCACATCCAAAACAATGGCCAAAGTGAGATGGGATCTTCTCGCCAGGCTTTGGCGCTTTCGGATGTCTCGAAGGAATTACAGCGCCCGCTGGAGGAAGCGTCGATGGGGACATAGTTGAAGGCTACACGAGCGATATCGTGAACCCGTGAGCAAGGCACTTCGTTATAGCGAGCGGATCTTTCCCTCGCTCGGCGCAACACTTAGCCTCGTAGCGCTTATCGCTTCGGTCACTTTCGCTATTTGGGCTGCACTCGGATTACTCATCGCTTCATCATTTACAACCCCCGCGATCTTCCTCGCTGGGCTCTGGTGGTTTCACGCAATTCAAAATATAGAAGTGAGCCAAGAATCGCTTCAAGTCAACGATGCAGAAGTGGCGACCGAGCATTTAGGCGCTATCAAGATCCTTGAACGGAGCGATTGGAAGAGAGAGTGTGGAACTAATTTTGATCCTGCGGCCTATCACGCCCATCGATTCTGGGATAGAACGGGATTGAGAGTGGAGCTACGCGATAATCGAGACCCTCATACCGCCTGGGTCATAGCGAGTAAAAATCCTTCGGCGCTCGCTCAGGCACTTGCTAAGGATTAAGCGCACTCCTTGCAGATTGCGTTTGCACCTTGGCCACGAGCCAATTGTGTGTGGTGGTGAATCAAGAAACAGCGTGAGCAGGTAAATTCGTTCTCTTGTCGAGGTACTACTCGAACTGCCAACTCTTCGCCAGAAAGGTCAGCACCGGGAAGCTCGATGTTCTGTGCTTCTTCCTCTTCATCGATATCTACTTGCCCAGACTTGGCGTCTGCGCGCCGGGCCTTTAGCTCTTCGATCGATTCTTCGTGTAGCTCCTCATCCGTTTTACGCGGGGAGTCGTAGTCGGTTGCCACCTTCTTCTCACCTACCTCTGCTCGTTAACGGGGCGGATACTCCCACAACCCCAGTAGATGCCTACTCCAACTCTCGGCGTGTCGCGCTTATTCCCACTCTGTAACCCTCGCCTACGAACGACCTTCACCGGCCCTATCACTTCTCCACTTAGCAATCGCAGCGTGATTGCCTGAGAGAAGGACCTCTGGAACCTCGATATCGCGCCACAGTGGCGGTTTCGTATAGACCGGATACTCCAAGAAACCTTCGCTGACATGGCTCTCCTCGACGAGAGAATCTGGATTTCCAATCACACCAGGAATCAATCGCGTGATCGATTCGATCATCGCAAGTGCAGCAACCTCGCCGCCATTGAGAACGAAATCGCCCAATGAGAGTGCATGTACTCGAAACCGCGAATCTCTTCGGTAGTGCTCTTGCACGCGGGCATCTATTCCTTCATATCTGCCACAAGCAAAGAGAATAGATTCTGACTTACTCAACATTTCGGCATCTCGCTGAGTGAACCGCCTGCCAGAAGGAGTGAGAATTACGAGGTCAATTACGCTCGCGTCATCCTTAGACGCGAAGCTATCAATTGCATCTCCCCATACATCAGGGCGCATCACCATTCCTGCCCCGCCACCATACGGAGTGTCATCAACGCTCTTATGTGCACCAGAGGCAAAATCACGCAAATCTAGAATCTTAAAATCGAGCACTCCGCCACGCTTGGCCTTTCCGATGAGAGAGAGCTCAAGCGGTGAGAAATAGCCAGGGAAGATGGTCAGTGCTGAGATTTTCATCAGTCGAGCATCCCTTCGGGAAGTTCGACAGTGATGGTTTTAGTACTTCGATTGATCTCAAGAATGAACTCCTTCACCATGGGAATCAAACGTTCGCCATCAGCAGATGTGATACTAAGCAGATCCTGACCTGGCAGAGAGAGAACTTCATCGACAAAGCCAAGTGAGGCTCCACGATGGATAACCTGGGAACCGATCAATTCAGCGACATGAAAAGACCCATCTTCACTACCCTCTTCAAGGTCAATGTCAGCAGAGAGCATCACGCCTCGCAATTCTTCTGCCTGATTTCGATCAACAATCCCTTGGAAAGTGAGCAACCAAGTGCCGGCATGAAGTCTTGACGATGCGATCACGAGTTCTGAAGGATTTTCGCGGTCAGTCGTGAGTCGCTTGCCTACGGTAAAGCGAACTTCAGGAGAATCGGTACGCACTTGCACCGTGACTTCACCTTTGACCCCGTGAGGGCGACCGATTCGCGCGACAACCAACTCCACCGAAGGTGGCCCTAGAACTATCGATCCCGGTCGGATCGGATTTCGTCCGTCTCGATCAAATCGACTCGAACTGAACGGCCGGCGAGCGCGCTTACGACAGCTCGAAGTGCACGGGCGGTTCGACCATTTCGACCGATTACCTTCCCTAGATCTTCGGGATTGACGCGAACTTCCAGCGTGCTGCCGCGACGCCCACTTCGCTCACTGACTACAACTTCCTCGGGCTTGTCAACAATTCCCTTCACCAGATGCTCAAGAGCTTCATCAATCATCATGGAAGGCCTACTCCGACGCTGGTGTATCTGTTGAAGCTTCAGATGGTGCGTCAGTTGAAGCTTCCGCACTCACTTCTGGTGCGCTCTCTACAGGAGCAGCG
>VGAI01000010.1 GCA_016870815.1 Actinomycetota bacterium | reverse complement strand
ATCTTCAATGAGCCGTTCGCGTACGCGAGTGCGCTCGGCAACGTTTGAGAGAGATAACCCGCTCTCTAGACGTGCGGCCTTCAGTTGATCGCCATATGACATGGACTGGACTTTCTCGCGTTGGGGAGAGCGAAGGGTAAGGCACCAGAAGAGGTCGGGACAAGGTCAGAGGCCCTTGCACACCCATTCCATCCTCTAAATCGGTGTGAGAATCGGGGTGAATCCGCTGGCCAGCGGGACTAGAGCCCGACCCAACTGAGTGGATAACCCAAGAACGGAATTATCACAACCATCTTGCCATTCACATCATCGAGAGCAAGACGAAAGAGGGTTCCGCCAATCTGAACGTCAAGTGAACCGTCAACGACTCCCCGGACAATACCGAGCGCAGGACCATTCTCAGGGAGAGCCACCACCACTTTGTCGTCCAGCGAATAGTTATCCGTCACTCTATAGATTGCAATACTCGACTCCGCAGAACCTAAAGCGTGTTCCATACCAGATTGCGGATGAGTCACGCGGATTCCAAGCGCGAAGAGAATCACGAGGGCAACGACCACCCCAATAGCAACTTTCCCACGCCGCGTTAACACTTGGCTCTCCTCACCTCGCTCCTGCTGCATACGCAACAGAGCAACGATCGGTCCAAATTCTAACTTCTACTTCCTACGCTTCTTGGTATTGCCCCGCTTCGAAGCAGGTCTTTTCTTCGCCTTACTCGCGCTTGAGCTCGATCCAGAGCGCCTCTTTCCAACTCTCTGACCCTTTTTCGCGCCCTTCCTACCCTTACTCGCACCAGATCTCGACTTCTCGGTAACGCGACGAACCTTTCCTTTTGCAGGGATCGCAATCTCTTCAGATTGTCGCTCGAATTCCTTAGTGGTGCTATCCATTAATTCATCAAGCCAACTCTTTATATCTTCCGACTCCTCGATGAGTGGAGCTCTGCGACTGGCCTTTGGCTTTGAAGAATCCTTCTCCTTAGCGCTGAGATCTTCTTTCAGGTTATCGAGAGCCTCGCGTTCTTTTTCTGCAATGAAGGCATCGAGTTCATCGAGAGCTGGATCTTTCTTCTTGGATACAAAGAGCGATTTGAAGAAATTCAATGCTACTCCAAGAAATTTGTTCTGAGGTTTCTTTTCTTCACTCCCTGATGGAGCTGAATCCTTATTCACTGGCTGCGACGCTTCTTCTGTGGAGCTAACGCCAAGCATTAAACGATTGGTTCGCGAGTCGGGTCGCCCAGTTCCTCGCCATGTAGCAACTTCGATAACCGTACCTTGAGCGATGTTGCCAACAACGAGTTTCTGCCCATCCGGTAAGTCGATTACGAGCGGCGAATCTTGTGAAGGCAGGGGTATTGTGGATATGGCGGGCTCCTGCGCCTCAATCTTCTTCTTTGCCATGCTCGCCTCCGGGGAATTGAGAAATCAAGCGGACCAAAGTCTAACTTCTACGGTGCGATCTGGAAACCGATGTTCTCATCGATATCTGCCGTATAGAGCTCTGCGAAGGTAACCGTGCTTCCCGTTCTTCTTACCGTACAACTCATCGTATAGACCCCTGATCCTGTCACGGTGGGATTTGATGACGCGAGAGTCACGGTATTGGTGTCGCCCGCCATTCCTGTAATCGCGGAATCAGTGGTGCAATCTATGTAATCGCGGTTTGACCCTGATGCATAGCGATATGGCGGCGTGGGGTTCGCACCTATTGTGGGCGTATCTGATTTAACAGGAAAGAAGACGCTTATCCGTCGCGTATTACATGCGCTAGCAAGATCATTCATGTTGATCTTTCGAAGTATGAATCCATTGCTGACGAAGAGGGAGCTGAAGTCCACGGTGAGATTCGAATCGCAGGCGCCCAATGAAATCTGCCCTGTGCCGTTAATGCTTGTTCCGCCACCGACCGTTCCTGCAGCGCCTTGCGCTCCTGTCGCTCCGGTTGCTCCTGTCGCTCCGGTTGCTCCTGCAACTCCAGCTGCACCACGTTCACCGTTACAAAGAAAGGTCACAACACCTGAACCATCCGTTATCTGCGTCCCTCCGTTAGGACAATTTGTCGATCCGATCGCTAGTTGCACAGTCACAACCGATTGCCCCGGAGTCCCCGGTAGTCCTTGAAGACCCTGTGCACCCGTAGCCCCAGCCGGCCCTTGTGGACCAGGTGCGCCATCATTTCCATTCAAGCCCGCGGCGCCATCTCTTCCGCGCACACCTGCAGGACCTGGCTCTCCTTCCGGCCCAACAAGTAGTGAGAGAACTTGATTGAGTCCAGTTCCACTTAGTTGTTGATTTCCAAGAAAGAAACTCCGAATTCGATTATTAGTTTCAGCGTACGAGACTCCCGCGCCGGTCAAAGTCATAACAAGTAGAAAGAGGGCAAGGCGTTTCACAATCTACTCCCCTCTTCGGTAGCGAATTCATCTAGCGACCTGTCGCGATCAACTACATCCCACAACGCACAATACAGAGAATGCACGAGAACTGGAATCACTCCAATAATCAAGAAGAGTCGCGATCGCTCCAAGACTTCGAATGGCATATCTTGCAGAGCGGTGAAAATCCCATAGGCGAATGCAGTAACGATCAATGCCTCCACAAGTGCTGAACGAGGCACTTTCCTCAACCAAGAGAGTTTTGGACCAGTGAATCGAACTAGGAGAAGGGCATACGGCGCTACTAGTGCAATACCCAAGGCAAGAGCAGAAATCCAATCTCTGACCCAGATATAAATTGTTCCAACAAAGAAAAGTGCAAGGAACCCGGTGGTCTTGCCCGCAATCACTCGGCCCACCGTTTTAGAATCCATAGTCAAAGAACTACGTGCGGTTGAAGATTCAAGCGAGCTTCGTAGTTGAAGTCTCAAAAGGGTTGCCGCTGCAAAAGCAGCAGAGAGCAGCCACGAGGTCGCTCTTGGCTCTGCGACCGCGACCACAAGGCTCAGCACAAGAATTTGAGTCGCATGGAAGACCATTCCTGCTATCAAGGATGCAAGAACTCTTCCTTGCCAGTTCTCGGATTCTCGTGATCTCTCACTCAAATCGTCAGAGCTATCCCTCTTCTCATGAAGAAGGTCCATGATTGATGCCAATGCGTAAGAACCAAACCAGCCAAGACCAAGAGCGAGAAGTACCATCACTTCTCTCAGTGAAACCACATCACCAAAGATGAGATGTGAGAAGACGAGTCCCGTAAATGCAATGATTGCGGAATAGAGATCAATCAAAGCAATCATCGCGCCGAGCAAGAGCCAGAGCCAGGATGCTTTACCAAGACCGCCTTCGCGAAGGATTTGAATACCTAGCGCCCCACCAATAAGAAGGCTCAAGATCGGGAATGCGCTCCAAAGGAAATGTGATCGCAAGCGAATCCATCCGCCCTCTCTTCTCAAAAGGAGTTGAAAGAGTGATGGCTCAAGATTGCCAGTTGCCTTCTCGCGAAGGCGATGCAACGTAGCCAATCGTGGCGGAATGATATCCAGATCTAAGTCATCGAATTCTGGCACTCTTACCAGGCCATATTTTCTGATTCGCATCACGGCAAAAGACGCTGTCACAAAGACGTAGGCAAGGAAGACTAAAAGCAACTCGAAAGGAATCTGTGTGACCTCAAAGTAAGAGAGGCCAACGATAGTTACACCCGCAACTATTGAGCCTGGAATGCCAATCCCAGTGGCTCTAACTGCATATGCACCAATCGGAAAGTCATTGGGGATAGAGGTCGAATAGACCTTAAATCCGTTGGCGCTGATATCACTCTCTCGGAAATCAAGAACTTTCTCATTTGCTTCATTGATGAGTTCTATTTTCCACTGATTCTCTACATTGCCACCTAGGACCAAATTTTGTTCTTTGCCACGCTCCCAGGTGAGGAGTGGAATATCAAGTGCCTTCGCCGATACTGGGATAAAGATAAAAGTAAAGGCGAGAAGGATGAGTGCGAAAGATCTACTTGACTTCATCATCGCCTCGAAGCGCATCCATCACTAGCCAGAAACCAAAGATACTTGGGATGATTATAAAAAGTGCGCGCGGAGAGAGAAGCAAGCCAAGAAAAGGAATAACGAATATTACAACGCCATCAATGTCACCGAGTTTAGGACGCTGAACATCGGGGCTGGGGTTGCTATCTCCCTTGACTAGAAACCCGTTGACCGGGTCACCCTCAATAATCCTGTGTGAGAAGGTTCCGACTGGTGCGCCATCGAACCTTCTGGCTGTATATGAAACTACATCTCCAATCTTCGGCATCAGACGTTCAGGCGAAGTTGTAAGAATCAAATCTCCTGGATCGATTGCTGGCGACATAGATTCTGTGAGAACAATCCTGGCACGAACGACATCCGTAAAAGATAGGGCCGAGAAGGCAATCAAAATTGATGCGAGGACATAACCAGCCGCAATTGCGATGCTTCTAAGTTTTTGTAGAGACTTCTCTTTGCCAGTGACAACTCGTTCTGGCGGCGTTGCTACAAAGTACTTTGCTTTTGTTTCCACAATCTTATTCGGGCGAATGAGCGAAGTCCGTTCACCTTCACCACTAGAGACAGTGACCAGGACGTTGCATGGATCATTGGTCTCCTGACCCTCGATGAAGAGGTCTATCCCAGCATCATCAGGAAAGACGCGCACGCGTTGATAACTAGACATTTTGCAGTGTCATTAGCTGCCAGTTTTGACAGTCTCAAGAGTCACCTTTGACACATTTCTCGCATCAATAATCTGACCGCTATCAATTTCGTCAGGATCTAGAACCACTTCAAACGTAGCCGAGTTTGTGGTGGCAGTATCCGCCTCAATCCACACATATCCATTTCCAACTTGAGAGAATTGCTTTCCAGCACTGTAAGAGATTCGTGCGTAGTCATAGAAGACAGTACCGGAATCGCTATTCGTGAGATTTGCTGCTGCGGTACCCGATGTCGAAGAGAAGACTCTCAAAACGAAGTCGCTGCCTATGCAGGCATCAGATATTCCTGCGACTTCTATTGAATCAACAGTGAACATCGCCGCCGTATCCGAGAGATTCACATAACCGCTATAAGGCGTGACAGTTACTTCTTCATCGCAAGTGATGGTTGTAGCGGAACCTTGGCCAAATTCAACCGATCCACTTCCAGCATTTATGTTTATCTGTGCGGCAACCGTCATGCTGATACCGGCCAGGGCGCTGAGTGCGCCCAGGCCAAGGAGACCCTTGAGGAAAGGGTGTTTTCCCTTAGGGCGTTTCGGCCCTTCGAGATTCAAAATCTCCATGTATCAGACTCCCACGATTACTGACATTGAGGCATTTCTTGCGTCAAGAAGATACGCAAGAGGACTGACTCAGCTTTGCTGGTCAGTTCAAGAAGGAAAGCCAAGGGTTACTTAGCTTCCTTGCGATTCAACCGTGACTTTATAAACGCTTCCCGCAGTAGTGATCGGGGTGTCGAAAGTCAGGATAAATCCTGTGCCGCTTGTCGAAATCGAAGGCTTATTTGTGCCCATGCTGCTCACCGAGAAGGTGTCAGTAATGGCAACAGTCACCGCTGTGTACGACTCAGAGCCTGCACCATAACCATGGTAGTTCGCTCGAGTAGTACCAGAGTCATATGAGTTGATTACAAATGACTTTCCGCGGCAGCCCGAAGTTGTGGTGTCGACGTTCGTAAAGGTGATACCCGAAAGATAGAAGGTACCCGCCGTGTCCGAAGAGTTTGTAAAGCTTGATCTCGGTATGACTGAAATTGAACTATCACAAGCCGCTGCCGCAGCGAGACCTTGACCGAATTCAACCGGTCCCGAGTTGATGGTGATATTGGCAGCGAGAGTTGAACCAAGCGCTGCAAATACACCCATCACAGTGATTCCGAGAATTACTCGGAATGATTTCTTTTGTTTCAAAGGCGCTCGCGAAGAGCCTTCGAACTTAAGTATTTCCATTTTTATGTTTTCCTCTTCTGTCAGTTGTTTGCAAACATTGGTAGTACAGGATCGTTAACCCTCTTGGCTTAGAGGAATCTCAATCCATGCACTGATTCAACCAAAAAATAAGAGAAATATCTAGAAATTTTGCGAATGAATTTGCTTGGCATTAAATGCGAGCATGGTAGAAAACAAAATTGCGACAGACCTCAAAAAGCTGACGAATCAATCAAAACAAAAAAAGAATTACATATCAACTATTCATAGGCTTCGGATTATTCATAGTCTCAACAGTTGTTCTTCCAACTGACTCTCCATTGACGTTCACTACCTGCGCGGTTGGATCAAGGTAGAAAGTGACATCTGCCGACTGAGGCGTTAAGACACTTCCATCGTAAATAGAAGTTCCAGAGACTGAAACGGCAACACTCGCATTTACTGTTCCTGTTATCACTTGGCCGCCGCCAGTTAGATAAGTGAGACGTAGAGCAACTGGGTCGCTGCTACTCACCGGCGCATCGCTGTTTGGCAGGATTACCTGGAGAACTTTCGCATCGACTGCTCCACCAATTTGAATCTCTTGCCCGTTCACATCAATGAGTCGAACTCGAAGTTTCTTATCTCGACATGTTAGAAGATCGAGATTCGAAACAGTTACCGATTTGATTCGGAAGAAACCGAAAGAAGAGTCACTTGGTTGAGGCGATGAATGCCATTCTTGACTAAGAGCTACATAAACAACTTCGTCACATGCCACCGCTTGCTGAGAACCCTGTCCGAACTCGAGCGTTCCACTGCCGACAGTCACGCTCGCTGCAAAAGTAGAGAGAAGAAATGGAACAAAAGCGATAACGGCTGTTCCGAAAAGTATTTTCGATCTATGACGCCTTGCGCCACCAAAACCCGTGCGCACTCGCCCGCTCAGCGGCGACTGCAACATGGACATGAGAATCCTCATCTTCAGCACACGGGGTCACCCCAATTGGGGTGATTTGTACGAAAATCTATCGGAGAATGGGTACTCGTGACAACCACTCGGTATTGAGAAAGTGGCCTCGAGGGCCATCAAATCGTTCAGCGGTTGAGCTCTAGCCTACCCTTTTTCGTCTCAAGTCCGACTCCAAGAGCCTCAATCGCCACTTGGCGCGTGGTACCAGAGCCACAGAACTCGCTCTCAGTCGTTAGGTCACTCACAGAGGTCAAGGAGAGCGAGAAGGTCTTTCCGACCACCCTCCCACTATTGGCCCAAACCCGAAGCCCGCCCGACCCATTGACGATTCCCAGGATTTGAGCCGCGCTTCCCGAAATTCGAAGCGCCCCGGTCAAGTCTCCGTCGACCAAGTAACTCTCGTCATCCACATCGTCAACGAAACCCTTATTTGCACCATCGAAGCGAAGTCCCACACCAGAAAGACATGCCAAGAGCGTCCCCTCTCCTGATAGATCGATGAGGGGCAGCAACGCGGTGACCGAACGTGGGTCGATCTTGATCCTTGATGGGATACGTAGGTTCGTGGACTGAACTTCTTTCGCACGAGCCTTTTCTTTTGGTGCAATCGTCTGAGTTTCAGTAGTGCTGTAAGTGACTACTTGAGTCTCCCCTGGCGTCACCGCAGAGTTATCACCACCCGTGCCCCCTGACTCAGAAGTGTCGTCTACAACCACCACGGTTTCACTATCACTTACGGAAGGGGCGAGGATTTCATTTGGTGGTGGTGTTGCTTCATCCGCCAAAGTTGGAATCAACTGCGTCACCGCGAGGGCCGCCAGAGAAAGTCCAGCGATGCGAAGAATCCATCTGGATCCTCGACTCTGATTTCTTACCCACAGAGGAATATGTTCACTCAGATGGATTAACCGCTCGACTAAGAAGGAGAACGGTCGCAACATGCACAGATTCTTCCATCATTGGGCGAGCAAGGGCAAGAAAGTACGAGTCTCCCTCAGACTGCTGACTGCGAGTGGGCTCATGGGGTAGTTTCGGGCTATGGCAAAGAAGCGCCGAAATGATGGATCCTTACTGCTCACGACCAAACTTGAAGAGTGGTCATCTCGGCATAAGGTCATCGACGACTCCTACGTCGCGGGGCTACGCATCGCTTTGCGCGAACAGAAGAATCTTCCGCTCTGGGCCGATCTCAATCCCGTCGATTACCTCCCTCGCCCCGAGACGAAAGGTGACGGCGGAATTTCAGCATGGACTCGAAGGCTCTCGATTCTCCGAGGAGTACTGCTCTTCGCTCCAGTTGCGCTGACATGGTTCGCGGTCGGTCAAGCATCAGATGGCTTCTCCCGATATATCGATGAGAACCCCGCGGCTATCGTTAACTTCTTAGAATTTTGGCAAGATGGATACGGCTACATCGCAGAAGAGTGGACTTTGACTCGAATTGCATTCTTGGACTTCCTCATTATTGCTCTCGTCATCGTGCTAACAGTGGTCGTGGCCTCGCTAACAAGACGCACGCAAGATATGAGGAACAAGGAGATTCTCGCTCTTGATGCCGAGCGATTTGAACTTGCACTCGAGTTGAGTGAATATCTCTTCGATAAGAGAGCGATCACTCCGCTCACCATGCGCGATTCACTTGCGAAATCGGTTCAAGATTTATCGAATAGCACGAAATCACTCCTTGAGATTGCCAAGAGTCTAGAAAAGACGACAAAAGCAATGCCTTCAAACACTGAGATTCTCAAAGAGGTTCGCAAACTCAAGCCTTCATTCTCATTTGACTGGGATAAATGAGACGCGAACGGCTAACTTCCGACGCGCAGGAAGAGAACACCGCAGATCAAGCAGGATGGATGTATGCCGATCTTCTTCTAGCGTTGATGGTGATCTTTCTGGCCACTATTTCTTTCGTCCCTCAATTTCTCGATACTCGAAGTCCTACTGGATCAGGTATAGGTAATAGTTCCCAACAAGGTGCTGGCGGCATAGGCATCGGAAGTGGCACTACAAATAGTGGTGCGTCTGCTCAATCGAATAGCGGAATACCTGCCGCTGAATACACATTCGATCAAGGACTGGCTCTCTTGTACGAAGACTTCGACCTCAATCGCTTTGTAGCCGATGTTGAACGGTTCGGAACTCAGGAGAATCTTGGCGAAAACTTTGAAATAGTCTTTGCCCAGATTACTGGTGGATTTGATGAAAAAACCGAATCGGCAGAGAAAGGAACTTTGCGCGCAATAGCCTTCAGCATCAAAATGAAGGAGAGTGGCCTTGAGTACCTGGCAAACACCTCGACCGCAATCCGTTCGAGTTCCGATGTCCCACAAAGCAAAGTTTTGGTGCGCTTCACCTTTACAAAGAAATGAGTACTTCCTCGAAGGTTTTTTAGCCCCGGATCGTTTCCATCACCGAAGCAAGGTCTTCTGGTTTAACAAGAACTACTCGAGCCTTGGAACCCTCCGATGGCCCGACTATTCCTCGACTCTCCATGAGATCCATCAAGCGCCCAGCCTTTGCGAAACCGATTCGAAGTTTGCGTTGCAACATCGAAGTAGACCCGAACTGGGTAGAGACAACTAGTTCTACAGCAGCGAGAAGATCATCCATATCATCGCCAATATCTTCATCAACCATCTTCTTTATTTGAGCGACCGTGAGGACATCTTCGCGATATACCGGCGCCAACTCCCCTTTGACATGGGATACAACTGCCTTGATCTCGGTTTCAGAGATATAAGCGCCCTGAATCCGAATCGGCTTACTTGCACCCATCGGCAAAAAGAGCCCGTCACCTTGTCCTACTAACTTCTCTGCACCTGGGGAGTCGAGGATGACTCGAGAATCAGCAAGGCTCGATGTCGCAAAGGAGAGACGCGATGGAACGTTTGCCTTGATCAAACCAGTGACGATGTCGACGCTTGGCCGTTGCGTGGCAATGACCAAATGGATTCCTGCAGCGCGGGCTAGCTGAGTTATTCGAACGATCGAATCTTCTACCTCTTTAGCGGCCACCATCATCAAATCTGCCAGCTCATCCACAATGACAAGTAGGTAGGGATATGGCTCAAGGGGGCGTTCTGCGTTAGCGGGAGCAGTCAACTTTCCAGAGCGAACCGCTCTATTGAAATCATCAATATGTCGGAATCCGTAGTTAGAGAGATCGTCGTAGCGAATATCCATCTCACGAACTACCCAGGCAAGTGAATCAGCTGCCTTCTTGGGATGAGTGATGATGGGAGTGATCAAATGCGGAATTCCCTCATAAGAATTGAGCTCAACTCGCTTGGGATCAATGAGAATCATTCGGACATCATTAGGTGTGGCCCTCATCAAAATCGAGGTTACGAGGGAGTTGATCATTGAAGATTTGCCGGCGCCCGTTGCGCCAGCAACGAGCAAGTGAGGCATTTTCGCAAGGTTTGCACAGATAAATGTTCCCTCGACATCCTTACCGAGAGCGACCAACATCGGGTGGTGATCATTTCCTGCAACTGAGGAACGAAGTACATCCCCCAGAGCCACTATCTCTCGATCGGTATTGGGGATCTCAATACCAACAGCTGATTTACCAGGAATTGGGGAGAGGATTCGAACATCAGGACTTGCGACGACATAGGCGATGTTCTTTGCTAAAGCAGTAATCGCTTCAACTTTAACCCCATCACCAAGTTCCACCTCATACCGTGTGACAGTGGGTCCGCGCATAAAGCCCGTGACTTCACAGTCAATATCGAATTGATGGAAGACATCGCGTAGTGCAGCAACCACATCCTCGTTAGCTTTGCTCTTGCCTTTACTGGGCGGCCCCTGTCTCAGCAGATCCATGCTTGGAAGTTGGTAATCATCCTCGGGAGTGAGTACCAGCTGGACTGGTCGTAGTGGCTTTTTTGCCTCGGACTCGGGCGTGAATTCACGAGGGAGTTCGACCTCTTGAGAAAACTCGTCATCAAATTCTTCCTCGTCGATCTCAGAACCCTCGAACTCTTCGATTTCTTCTAATTGCTTGACGAGTGGAGTTTCAAAGGGCGGGGTATCGGCGATTTCGATTTCCTCTCGAGCTTCTCGACGCTCTTGAACTTTCTCTTTGGTACCCGTGACAAAGTTAGAGATCCATCGCCAAATTGACGAGACTGGTGTTCCGGTCACTATCAAGATCCCAAACATAAAGAGAAGAATTAGAATCGGATAAGCGAGTGGGATAGTGACGAGGGCGACGAGCGGCGTCGATATTGCGAATCCAAGCCATCCTCCACCTGCCTGAAGTGAGGATGAATCCGTTCCTATCGAGCCATTGATGATATGAATCAAGCCAGTTGATGAAAAGATCAAAGTGAAAGAGCCAAAAATCAACCTCGGTGGAAATCTCTCACCTGCGGCAGTTTTGAAGAGTCGAAACGAGAGATAAGCAAAGACGAGTGGTGTAAGCACAGCGACCCGACCGAATAAACCAAAGAAGAGGTCATGAAGAAACCGACCAAATAGATTGTCAAGGCTCCACCAGGTAGTCGCTACAGCCAAAAGCATCACGATCAAAAGAAGTAGTGCTATCCCGTCGCGTCGATGCTCGACATCCATGTCCTTTGCCGAACGAGATATAACCCTGACTGCGCCACCGACAGTCTTAGCTATGCCACGCCAAATAGCCCCCATGACGCCTGCCAGCACCGGGAGGAATCCAGTCTTTTTTTTCTTGGCCATGACCGATAAACCCTAAGACAAAGTCTGCGCGGCCTGGAAAAGGCGCGCCGTCACACTTCGATGACAACGGGCACGATCATCGGACGACGGCGATGTTCTTCGCCCACCCAACTTCCTACAGTCTTTCTAACAATCTGCGAAAGTTGATGCGTGCCATTGATTCCTTCGCTCACTGCTTTTCCTAATGCAGATTCGATTCGCCCAGTAACTTCATCGAACAACCTCTGATTCTCTGTAAATCCCCTCGCGTGAATATCGGGGCCAGCCACTATTCGTCCATTCTGCGAATCGATAACCACGATGACTGAGATGAAACCTTCTTCGCCAAGAACGCGACGATCTTTGAGTGATGCTTCGGTTATCTCACCGATTGTTTGACCATCAACATAGACATAACCGCATGGCACGGCACCGACAACTTTTGCAACCCCTGCTTCAAGGTCAATCGCAACGCCATTCTCTATTACCATCGCGTTCTTTGCTGGAACGCCGCATTTGATTGCAAGATCTGCGTTGGCACGCATATGTCGCCACTCGCCGTGAACTGGGACGACATTCTTCGGCTTCACTAGGTTGTAGCAGTACATCAACTCTCCTGCTGCAGAGTGACCCGAGACGTGAACCAGAGCATTTCCCTTATGAACTACACGTGCGCCAAATCTGGTGAGCTCGTTGATGACTCGATAGACCGAATTCTCATTACCAGGTATTAGTGATGACGCGAAGATGACTGTGTCGCCCTCCCCTACTCGAATCTGGTGATCACCATTTGCCATGCGAGAGAGTGCAGCAAGGGGTTCTCCTTGCGATCCGGTACAAATGAGAACGACATTGTCCCCATGCTTCTCAAGATCTTTCTCATCAATCATCACATGTGGCGGGATATGTAGGTATCCAAGTTCATCAGCGATTCCCATGTTCTTCACCATGGAGCGACCGATAAAAACCACTTTTCGCTGATGTTCGGCGGCTATATCAATCACCTGTTGGATGCGGTGCACATGTGAAGCGAAGGAAGCAACGATGACTCGTTTCTTTGTGCTTGCTACAACACGATCGAGTATTGGCATGATCTCGCGCTCTGAGATGGTGAAGCCAGGTATATCGGCATTAGTCGAATCGACGAAGAATAGATCGACACCTTCTCTTCCTAGTCGCGAAAAGGCCTCAAGATCCGTCACTCGCCCATCCAGTGGGAGTTGGTCCATCTTGAAATCACCAGTATGAAGGAAGGTTCCCGCATCAGTCCTTACCGCGACCGCCAGGGCATCAGGAATCGAGTGATTGACAGCGATGTACTCAAGATCGAAGCCACCGACTTTCTCACGAACCCCCTCTTTCACGATTCGAAGATCTGCTTTGATCCGACGCTCTTTCAACTTTGTCGCGAGAAAAGCAATTGTTAGCTGCGAGCCGATGATCGGGATATCTGCTTTCTCCTTGAGCAGGTAGGGAACCGCTCCGATATGGTCTTCATGACCGTGGGTCAAGAAAATTGCCACGATGTCATTCATTCGGTGCCGAAGCGATGACCAATCTGGAAGTATCAGATCTATTCCCGGTTGATTCTCTTCCGGAAAGAGCACACCGCAATCGATAATCAAGATCTTTCCGCGATATTCAATAGCAGCCATATTTCGGCCAACTTCACCGAGGCCACCTAGCGGAATGAATCGAAGCGCACCATCCTTCAGTCGAGGTGGTGCACCAAGGTTTGGATGCGGATGGTTCATAGGTTTTGGATTCTTATCTAGTTACTTAAAGGCATCTAGATCTTGATTGATCCCGCACGAAGATCCTCACGAAGTTGTGAGATCTGTTCGGATGTCGCATCGACCAGTGGCAATCGCACTTTTCCTCCAGGAAGGCCCATCAGATTGAGCGCGGCTTTGGTCAAGATCGCGCCTTGAGTGCGGAAAGTTCCGGTAAATACCGGAAGCAACTCATGGTGGATCGTTTGAGCAGCAGCAATGTCACCTTTGAACCAAGAATCAAGCATCGCGCGAAGGCGAGCGCCAACAGTGTGACCACAGACAGAGACGAAACCAACGCCACCGATTGCAAGGAAAGTGAGATTGAGAATGTCATCACCAGAGTAGACCGGAATTCCCGATCGCTTTATCACCCAGGATGTCGAGGCTAGGTCTCCTTTGGCATCTTTCAGTGCGACGATCTTTGGATTCTCTGCGAGTCGAACAATGGTCTCACTCTCGATTGCCACACCAGTTCGCCCAGGAATGTCATAGAGCATCACGGGAAGGTCAGTTGCGCTAGCCATGGCATTGAAATGTGCGAATATTCCTGCCTGTGGTGGCTTATTGTAATAAGGCGTGACGACAAGTAACCCATCGGCACCTGCTTTCGCAGCCATTCGTGCCTGCTCAATCGAGTGCGACGTCTCGTTGTTTCCTGCGCCTGCGACAATCTTGAGTCGCCCACCTGTCGCATTTTTGACGACCTTGATTATCTCTATCTTCTCTTCATCACTCGTCGTCGGAGCTTCTCCGGTTGTTCCGTTGACAACAATGCCGTCGTGGCCGGTTGATTCGAGATGTGCCGCAAGTTTCTCGACTCCTTGCCAATCGATTGTTAGGTCATCCTTAAAAGGTGTGACCATAGCGGTGAGAAGGCGACCGAATGGCGGACGGATCTCGAAAGGCGAGCTCATAAGGCTAAGGTTACTAGGTGTCGAGAGATCGCCACGGGCGGGCGATCAGAGGAGTCGATTTAAGGGGCTACTCGTCCAGACTTTTGAAATGCCGAGTAGGTCAAGGGCATCAACTGCGCGAAATGGGACTCCATCTTCTCCGCCACCATCTCTATTTCACGTTGCGGGTAACTTGGAAAGTGGGAACCTTCACGCGAGGTTCGAAGTGAGAGGAAATTCATCAAGGCTCTCGCATTCATCGTGACATACATTGATGAGTAGAGCGCGACCGGCAAGACAGCGCGTGCGACCTCTCGTGCGATTCCAGCATCGAGCATTTTCTTATAACTCTCGTAGGACTTGATGTAACTCTCCTTCATGGCAGCGACCATCAAATCGAATTGCTCACTCGTTCCGTCGATGAACTCGTAAGCACCAGTCTTTCCGATTTGCACCAGCTTTCGATCTTTGTTCGGCACGTAAAAGACTGGACGAAGCTCTCGGTAACGGCCGCTCTCTTCGTTATAGGAAGCGATTCGATGTCGCATGAACTCACGAAAGACAAGGATGGGTGCCGAGATGAAGAAGGTCATCGAAGTATGTTCGAAGGGTGAGCCATGACGCTCGCGAGCCAAGTAATTGATCAACCCGGCAGAACGAGAGGGATCAGCATCAATCTCTGCCAGTGACTGCTCTCCTGCGGTAGAGACGCGCGCAGCCCAGATGACGTCGGCATCATTAGCGCTTGCTTTGACCAATTCGACTGTCACATCGTCGCGAAAGATGATTTCGTTAGCTTCACTCACGCGCCAGACCTTATCTAAAGTACTGATATCTCTTTGCCATAGGGCAGAATCTCCGCGTGTCATCTCCTATCTTCCGCCAATCCATGGGAGTTGCGATTCCAGTAGGTATCTACGGAGCAGCCTTCGGCGCGGCCGGAATTGCAGCGGGCCTCTCTATCTGGCAAACCAGTGCGCTCTCACTCCTTCTATTCTCTGGTGCATCACAGTTTGCAATCGTTGGCGTTATCGGTGCGGGCGGAACTCTCATTGCGGCAATTCTCGCTGGCGTTCTCTTGGGATTACGTAATGGTTTCTACGCCCTTCGAATGGCGCCACTTCTTGGAACTTCTGGGATTAAGCGAATCGTTGCCTCCCACATCACAATCGATGAATCCACTCTCGTTGCTCTCGCGCAAGATCAAAGCGACCAGGACCGAGTCCGTCAAGGATTTTGGTTTACAGGTCTTGGCGTCTTCTTCTTCTGGAATCTCTTCACCCTCGTTGGCGCATTCGGCGCATCCCTCTTGGATGACCCATCGAAGTGGGGCCTTGATAGCGCTGTTCCCGCCGCATTTCTTGCACTGCTCTGGCCCCAACTCACCACAACAAGGCTTCGAGTCATCGCACTCATCGCGATGGCCACGGCACTTCTTCTCTCACCTTTCCTCTCCCCTGGTCTTCCAATTATCTCGGTCGTAGTCATCGCATTCATTGCCGGGTGGCGGGCCCGATGACTACTAACAGCATCTGGCTAACGATTCTGATTTCGAGTGCACTGATATTTATTGCTCGTATCATCGGATATAACGTTCCGAGTTCGATACTTGCGAAGGAACGTCTTCAACGAATAACGACCCTGATTCCGATCGTTCTATTAGCCGCTCTTGTTGGTTCACAGACCATGGTAAAAAGTGGTGAAGTGGTCATCGATCATCGTCTTGCCGGTCTACTTGCTGGTGCCATTGCGCTACGACTCAAGAGAAGTTTTCTCGTCGTCTTGGTAGTTGCAGGGCTGACCGGAGCGCTGGTCTACAACTTCATCTAATCAACAAATATCAATAAGTAGCAATAAGTAGCAATAAGTAGCAATAAGTAGCAACGAGTTAAGAGTGAACTAGAAGAGGTAGGAATCTAAGCCAACGGTAAGACCCGGATGTGATTTCGCTTTTCGGATTGCTAGCAAGACTCCCGGCATGAAACTCGAACGATCAAGGGAATCATGGCGGATCGTGAGCATCTCCCCCGTCGCGCCGAAGATTACTTCTTGATGTGCAATCGACCCTTGGGCTCTGATGGAGTGAATCGGGATTCCATCGACTCGCGCACCACGCGCACCTTCGAGAGAAGTTTGCGTAGCATCGGGCATATCCCCTATTCCTGATCTCTTCCTTGCCTTGGCTATCAGTTCTGCTGTCTTCTTTGCCGTTCCACTTGGTGCATCAACTTTCGCTGGGTGATGAATCTCCACTATCTCGGCGCTCGGAAAATGTTCTGCAGCTTCACTTGCAAAACGCATCATCAAGACTGCGCCTAAGCCAAAGTTAGGTGCGATCAAGACTGAACTCTTTGGGCTCTTGCCTAGCCAACCTTGAATCTCATCAATTCGTTCTTGAGTGAAGCCCGTGGTCCCAACCACAGCATCGATCCCATTTTCTATCAGAAACTTGATATTGCCCATCACAGCGTCGGGAATCGTGAAATCCACGACCACATCAGCCTTTGCTGTAACCAATTCCGACAAATCATCGCCAAGATCCAGAGCGGCAACCACTTCCATATCGGTCGCTTCAGTTGCGGCACGGACCACTTCACTGCCCATACGACCCTTTGCGCCCAGGACTCCGACTCGAATCATCTGACCTTTAACTCCTGTTATTTGATAGCTAGATCAAGTTCTCAAAGACAGTCGCGGAGCGGAATGGCCCCACGACGGCAAGGGTAGGGCTTTTACTCAGTAACTCGCCAGCAATTGAGGTGATGGCGCCTGAATCAACTGAATCTATTCGACCTAAGATCTCATCGAAACTCGCTACATGACCGTAGACCAACTCACTCTTTCCAATTCTGCTCATCCGTGAGCCACTATCTTCTTGGGAGAGCACAAGCGATCCACGTACGGCTCCCTTAGCCCGCAACAATTCTTCACTACTAAGTCCACTGGCGGCGACTTCTTCAAGGACGCCACGAAAAACTCGTATAACTTCTTTTGCATTCTTTGGCGCGGTTCCTGCATAGAAACCAAGATGGCCAGCCCCTGAGAATTGTTGAGCATAGGCATAGACAGAGTATGCAAGGCCTCGCTTCTCACGCACTTCCTGGAAAAGTCGGGAAGACATGCCACCGCCGAGCGCCGCCGAAAGTACGCCGACTGCAAACCTTCGTGGATCATCTCGATCCACTGAAGGAAGTCCAAAGAAGAGATGAGCCTGCTCACTCTTGCGTGCAAGAAGCCCCACACTTCCTTTGCTCCGAGTAAATGGATCGCTCTTTCTGATCTCTGGAGCGCCATGGCGATCAAGGAAGCCATCACGAGATAGAGCGGACTCGATTGCTGCGATCACTTTTCGATGCTTGATGTTTCCCGATACCGAGACAACTATCTGATCGGGGCGATATCTCTTCTGATAGTAGTCAAAGATCGCATCACGCTTGATTTTCTTGATTGTCTCTACGCTACCGAGGATCGAACGAGCAAGGGCATTCTTACCGTAGAAACTCTCAGCGAATACTTCATGGACTAGATCACTTGGATCATCATCGCGCATCGCAATTTCTTCCAATACGACGTTGCGTTCAGCATCGACATCCTCGGGCCTGCAAAGTGATGAAGTGATCAAATCAGAGATGACATCGATAGCCATCGGAAGATCAGTATCGATGACTCGGGCATAGAAGCAGGTGTACTCCTTGGTGGTGAAAGCGTTCATTTCGCCACCGACTGATTCGATGGCAGATGAGATCTCTAAGCTTGATCTGCGCTTTGTTCCCTTGAAGAGTAGATGCTCGAGAAAATGTGATGCACCCGCACTTCGTGCATCTTCATCGCGCGATCCGACATTTACCCAGATGCCAAAGGCGGCGCTCCGTACCTCTGGTACTGCCTCTGTGACGATACGGAGTCCACTCGGGAGAACCGTTCGTCGCAGAGACATATCAGTACCTTACGTTTCGAAGTTCGTCTTGAGCCGATGCCTCAGTCTTACTCCTGCGCCTCGGCCTTTGCATTATCAGCATGCCCTGAGTTGGCTTCTGCTGAGTCATCAAGGACTGGGATGAGTGAGAGCTTGCCCTTCGGGTCGATCTCACCAATCTCAACATGAACCTTATCTCCGACCTTCATCACATCTTCAAGATTGTCGATGCGCTTTCCACCATGCATCTTTCGAATCTGTGAGACATGCAGAAGCCCATCTTTTCCTGGAACCAAGTTGATGAAAGCACCGAAAGCAGCCAACTTGACGACGCTTCCGTTATATCGCTCCCCTACTTGTGGAACCTTAGGATTCACGATGTCATTGATCATCTTCTTTGCGGCATCCGCTGCAGTTCCATTGGTGGCACCGATATAGACCGTTCCATCATCTTCGATGGTGATCTCCGCTCCGGTCTCATCTTGAATCTGATTGATCATCTTGCCCTTTGGTCCGATGATCGCTCCGATCATGTCCTCAGGGACCTTGACCGAGATAATGCGTGGCGCAAGAGGATTCATCTCATCTGGACGATCAATCGCCTCTGCCATCACATCAAGGATTCGAAGCCGTGCTTCACGTGCTTGATGCAGCGCGCCACCGAGAACACTTGCTGGGATTCCATCAAGTTTAGTATCGAGTTGGAGCGCGGTGACGAATTCATGAGTTCCTGCGACCTTGAAATCCATATCGCCGAATGCATCTTCAGCACCGAGGATGTCAGTGAGTGCGACATATTCAGTCTTGCCATCAAGATCATCTGAGATGAGTCCCATGGCGATACCGGCAACAGGAGCCTTGAGTGGCACTCCGGCGTTGAGCAGTGAAAGTGTCGATGCGCAGACCGATCCCATTGATGTTGAACCATTGGAACCAAGTGCCTCTGAGACCTGGCGGATCGCATAAGGAAACTCCTCACGCTTTGGCAGGACTGGAACAAGCGCGCGCTCAGCGAGAGCGCCATGTCCGATCTCTCGTCGCTTAGGTGACCCAACGCGACCTGTCTCACCAGTTGAGTAAGGCGGGAAGTTGTAGTTATGCATATAGCGCTTCGTTGTCTCAGGGCTCAAAGTGTCGAGCTGTTGCTCCATCTTGAGCATGTTGAGAGTAGTGATTCCGAGAATCTGAGTCTCGCCTCGCTCAAAGAGTGCAGATCCGTGAACGCGAGGCACAACCTCTACCTCAGCAGAGAGAGGCCGAATGTCCTTCAGACCACGACCATCGATACGAATCTTGTCGCGAAGCACGCGTTGGCGAACCGATTTCTTCGTGACCGAGCGGATTGCTGCAGAGATTTCCTTCTCACGTCCTTCAAAGGAAGGTGCGAGCTCTGAGGTCACACTTTCAGAGATGGAAGCGAGTTGCTCTTCGCGCTCTTGCTTTCCGGCAATGGTGAGCGCTTTTGCAATGCTCTCTTTCGCCGATTTCTCAACGGCTTGATAGACATCATCTTGATAGTCAAGGAAGACCGGGAATTCTGCAGTTGGCTTCGCGGCAATCTTGGCGAGTTCAATCTGCGCTTCGCACATGATGCGAATGAACTTCTTCGCTTCCTCAAGGCCTGAAGCTACTACCTCTTCAGTTGGAGCGGTTGCCCCACCCTTGATCAATTCGATTGTGTTATCAGTAGCCTCTGCCTCAACCATCATGATTGCGACATCATCATGTGCGATACGGCCAGCTACGACCATATCGAAGACAGCGCCCGCTACCTGTGAGTGATCAGGAAAAGCGACCCATTGGCCTTCAATCAGTGCGACTCGAACTGCCCCAACTGGGCCGGCGTATGGCAAGCCTGCTAGTTGAGTCGACATCGAAGCAGCATTGATTGCAACGACGTCATACATATGATCGGGATGAAGTGCCATCACGGTGACTACTACTTGAACTTCATTGCGAAGTCCTTTGACGAATGATGGGCGAAGTGGCCTATCGATCAATCGGCAGGTGAGAATTGCTTCTTCACTTGGTCGACCTTCGCGGCGAAAGAAAGATCCAGGGATACGACCTGCAGCATACATCCGCTCCTCTACATCCACCGTCAGTGGGAAGAAGTCGAATGATTCGCGAGGCGACTTTGATGCAGTCGTTGCTGAGAGCAACATCGTCTCCTCGTCGAGATAGACGACGGTGCTTCCTGATGCTTGTTGTGCTAGGCGTCCGGTCTCGAAGCGGATCTCGCGCTTGCCGAACTTGCCGTTATCGATTGTTGCTATTGATGTATGGACTTGATTACCCACGTATTGGGTCTCCTTCACGTCTCGTACTCCTGCCGTTGAGCACCATGCTCATTGCAGGCGAGGTAGACGACGAAGAAAGGGAATTGAGGCGAAAGAATCTTCACTGAGATAACGATCTTCGATCGAAGCACACAGAGAACTCTCTGTGAACCACTACCGAGGACCAGTCATCTATAAATGAAAGAGACTTACGTCAATCCCTTGCGATCGAAGCCGACCTCAATGGTTTGAAATGGTTTGAGACTGTTTCAAGGTCTCAAACAAGTTCTATGAAGTTTTTGGTGCCGAGTGAAGCGATGTTCGCTTAGCGGCGGATACCAAGTTTGTCGATGATCGCGCGGTATCGCTCGATATCGACCTTGGCGAGATACTGCAAGATACGCCGACGCTTACCGACCAAGAGAAGAAGACCACGTCTATTGTGATGATCGTTCTTGTTGGTCTGCAAATGCTCAGTGATCTGATCTATTCGCTTCGAGAGAATCGCAATCTGCGCCTCTGGGCTTCCGGTATCCGATGCAGAGGCACCGTAGGTGGATACAAGTTCTTTCGTCTCAGCGGGCTTTAGCGCCATTGCTGACTCCTTTGCATCGTAGGCGAGGGACTTCGGTATCTCTCACAAAGCCACCAGTTATCTCGCGTGACTCACATAGTTTCTCTATAACTGAGTCGCCGAAGGTTACCAGCGCCCCACAGATCCAAGGAAATCGGCCCCGATTACCGCTCAATCTGGGTCAATTTTCGCGCTTGATTCACATCATCTCGCATCTGCGCCAGGAGAGCATCGAGTGAATCGAACTTCAATGTTTCACGGAGGAGATACCCGAACTCAATTCGCGCGTCCTTGCCATAGAGATCCAATCCGACTTCATCAATTGCATAAGCCTCAACTTGAATTGCCCGCTCACCATTTGCTTTTGGAAAAGTCGGGTTACGACCGATAGATATCGCTGCTTGCCATCGTGATGTTCCCACTGTGAGCCATCCGGCATAGACACCTTCTTTTGGAACTGTCGCCTTGGGGTCGAGGGCAAGATTCGCTGTGGGATATCCAATTTCTCGACCACGTTTCTCACCGTGAACCACCTCACCAGTGAGTTGATGCGCTCTTGTGAGCAGTTCACTCGCCATCTCAACCGCACCATCTCTAATCAACTTTCTGATCCGAGTCGATGAGACAGCCTCGCCTAGTTTCTCAGCAAGTGAAACCACATCAAGTGAGAACTCCTTGCGGTCAGACAAAGTCGTTACGTCACCGGATGCCTTTGCCCCGAATGTGAAATTTGAACCGACAACCACATGCTTTGAATCAAGCGCGCCAATCAGGATTTCTTCAATGAACTGATCAGGCGTCAAAGCAGCAAACTCTTTGGTGAATGGGTGGACTGCAACTGAATCAGCACCGGTAAGACGAAGCTGGGCAACACGATCCTCCAGTGAGAGCAAAAACGTTGGCTCTTTCTCAGGCGCGAGAATCGCTGTTGGATGAGGATAGAAAGTAAGAGCTACAACGCGTTCGCTCTGCGAGCGGGCTCGCTCGAGAAGTAGTTGATGGCCCTGATGTACTCCGTCGAAGATTCCAATTGCCACAGCACCACCGCGAATCTCGCTCTCATGCCAGATCAATTGATTACTAGGGTTCATCAGAGCGCCCCAACTCGTGTCGCAAAAACAGTCTTTGGACTCGCAGAGGCACCGTCATCTTTGATTATCGCCACGAGTTCACCAACTGGCGATATCGCAGCGATTGAATCGCCTGACATTCCTGAAGAAGTAATAGCTTTACCAAAAGAGAGCGCGCTCGTTTCTTCATCACTGAGATTCCTGCTTGGCAATACCTTAGAAATTGCGCTCGCTGCAGGAATGATTGCTTCGGTGGAGATTTCCTTGACATCAGCCAGAGTAAAAGGTGATGCCTCGATTCTTCTCAGTGAGATGAGATGGCCACCGATATCGCGTGCGATCGAACGGATATAAGTACCGGCAGAGCAGGTAATGTCGAGATCAATCTCATCACTTCGTGCCTGCAAGATTTCTATCCTAAATATCTCCACTTGCCGCGCCTTCAGCTCGACCTTCTCGCCATCGCGGACCCTCTGGTAGGCGCGCTTGCCATCCACCTTTATCGCCGAGACTGCACTTGGAACCTGATCAATCACACCAATCATCGACTCTAAGTCGATGATTGCTCTCTCTATTGAAGCAGCGTTCACTTCGTTGGTGGCAATAACGTCGCCTTCGCGATCATCTGTCGAGGTAAGGACTCCAACTTTGACCGTTGCGAGGTAACGCTTCTTGCCCTGCATGATGTAATCAAGAAGCCTGGTCGCTGATTCGATTCCAAGGACCATCAAACCCGTTGCCATCGGATCCAAAGTTCCGGCATGACCAATCTTGCGAGTGCCAAGTATTCGCCGTGCGCGCGCCACAAGATCATGGCTCGTGATGCCCTCTGGCTTATCAAGAACGAGAAAGCCTGCGTTCAACTTTTCTCTGCCTGACTAACTCTGGCTCTTCGGTGAATGCCGATAAGGATCAGCATCGCCAACCGGTTTTGCCTTCTCCCTAATCGCTGCAACTTCTGCATCATGTTTCTTCACTTCGGCAAGGAGTGAGTCGAAACTTGTCACGCTCTCACTAATCGCATCTTCGAAGAATGTGATGGTCGGCGTCAATCGAGTGCCAAGTGCTTGACCTACTTCGGATCTAAGGAGTCCAGTCGCACTCTTGAGCGCCGCTGAGGTGGCTTTCCGTTCTTCATCGCTGCCAAAGACGGTGTAGAAGATCGAAGCGCTCTGCAGATCACCCGTGACGCGCACATCGGTGACTGTGACAAAGCCAAGCCTTGGATCCTTCACCTTGCTTTCAAGGGCGGATGCCACTACCTCCTTGATTCGATCAGCAACTCGTCCAGTTCGATGTGAAGGGTTTGAGTGATGGCGCATTGCTATACCCGCTTCTTCTCACGCATCTCAAATACTTGGATCTGGTCACCCACCTGGATGTCCTTGAAGGATCCGACGCCAATACCGCACTCGTAACCTTCTTTGACTTCCGTGGCATCATCTTTGAATCGCTTCAGTGACTCGATAGTTAAGTTGTCCCCGACGACTACGCCGCCACGAATGACACGGGCCTTGGCATTTCGTCGGATGAGTCCATCTTGAACCATGGAACCGGCGATATTTCCGAACTTAGATGATCTGAAGATCTCTCGAATCTCGGCATTACCAAGGACGGCCTCTTCGAACTCTGGCTTGAGAAGTCCCTTGAGCGCTGCCTCAATCTCTTCAATCGCCTTGTAGATCACTGAGTAGAAGCGAATCTCAACACCCTCTTGCTCAGCAAAGATCGCAGTATGAGTTTCAGGTTTGACATTGAAGCCGATGACAACAGCTTGTGATGCCGAAGCAAGAGTGACATCGCTCTTCGTGATTGCACCAACTCCGCGGTGAATGACGCGAAGTTCTACTTCACTACCAACGTCAAGTTGCACTAACGCATCTTCCAAGGCTTCAACTGAACCAGAGACGTCACCCTTGAGGATGAGGTTGAGCGTTTCGACCTTTGATTGCTCCATGAAGTCTTCGAGCGAGACCTTCTTTCGTGCCTTCATCAGCGCAGCATTGCGCTCAGCCGCTTGGCGCTTCTCAGCAATCTGACGAGCAGTTCGATCCTCTGGTGCGACGATGAAGCCATCACCTGCACTTGGAACTGATGTGAAGCCAAGTACTTGAACCGGACGCGAAGGTCCTGCAACCTCTACCGGCGAACCAAATTCATCAAGCATCGCTCGGACACGACCAAATGCGCCACCCGCAACGACAGCATCTCCCACATGGAGTTGTCCGCGTTGAACCAGGACCGTAGCAACTGGACCGCGTCCCTTATCGAGGTGAGCTTCGATGGCAACGCCACGAGCATCGCCATCTTGGATCGCACGAAGATCAATCGCTGCATCGGCAGTCAAGAGAATCGCATCAATCAGACTATCGATTCCTTTTCCTTGTAGCGCAGAGACATCAACAAAGATCGTCTCGCCACCATATTCCTCAGCAACCAGGTTATATTCGGTCAACTGTTGCCTAATCTTGCCTGGATTAGCACCTTCTCTATCGACCTTGTTGACTGCAACAACGATAGGAACATTCGCAGCCTGTGCGTGATTGAGCGCTTCAATCGTCTGAGGCATCACGCCGTCATCTGCCGCCACGACGAGAACAGCGATATCCGTGACTTTCGCGCCACGAGCACGCATTGCGGTGAAGGCTTCATGACCTGGTGTATCGATAAAGGTGATCGCTCTTTCAATTCCATCATGGTTGTGGTGAATTTGATAGGCGCCGATGTGCTGTGTGATTCCACCAGCCTCGCCTTTGACTACTTCAGTCTGCCTGATTGCATCAAGGAGTCGAGTCTTACCGTGATCGACATGGCCCATTACTGTGACAATTGGTGGTCGTGCAATAAGGAGATCTTGTTCGTAGGTATTTAACTCATCTTCAAGGTCGATATCAAAGCCCTGCAAGATCTCTCGATCTTCATCTTCAGGACTGACAATCTCAATCTCGTAGCCGATTTCTGTTCCAAGAATCTTGAAGGTGTCTTCATCAACGGATTGTGTCGCCGTCACCATCTCGCCCAGTTGGAAGAGCGCTGCAACTAACTGGCTTGGCTCTGCATTGATTTTCTCGCCAAGGTCAGCAAGCGTCGCACCGCGCCTCAGCCGAATAGTTGCGCCATTTCCACGTTGGACCTTTACGCCACCAAGTACTGGCGCCTCCATGTTGTCGATCTCTTCACGACGCGCTTTCTTTGATTTAGAGATCTTCGATTTCTTCTTACCTTTGCCGAATGCACCTGCAGTTGATCCGCGACCACCTGGTGCACCGCCTGATCGACCGCTAGGTCCACCACTTCCACCTCGTCCAGCAAAACCGCCGCCACCAGGTCCACTGGTACCGCCACCTGCTCCACCGGGTCGCGATGAACGATAAGGAGAGCCAGCTCCACCTCCGCGTGAATCACGACCACCAGGTCCACCGGCACCACCGGGTCCGACAGGACGAGTTGGTTGTCCAGGTCTTCCACCTTGTTGTGGTCGCGCTGCAAATCCTGGGCGAACTGATCCTGGTCGTGGTCCTGCCATGGGCGGACGTTGTCCAGGACGAACTGTTTGACCTTGTTGTGGCCTCGGTGGACGAGGAATCGCAGATGTACCAAAAGGATTGTTTCCGGTTCGCTGTGGGCGAGGTGGTTGGTTATTTCGCCCTCGATCGCCCTGAGGTCGCGGAGGTTGCGAGGCCGGTGCTGGTCGAGGCGCTTGTGGTGGCGCCGTGAATGTTGGTCTTTGATCGACAATCTCGCGCTCGGCTTCTCTTGCCGCTTGTGCTTCTCTCGCTGCTTGCGCCTCTTTTATCGCTGCCTCTAACTCAGCAGGAATTTCTGGCGCGGCTTCAGCTTGCTTCTTTGCAGCGCTCTTCTTTGGCGCAGGCTTCTTCGCTTTTGGTTTTTCTTCAGCCCCTGCAGCGGCAACGGCTGGATAGAGGTCGCGCATCTTGCGAACGACAGGTGGTTCAACTGTAGAGGATGCAGAACGAACGAACTCACCTAGCTCTTGGAGTTTTGCAAGGACATCCTTGCTCTCCATGCCGAGTTCTTTTGCTAATTCATATACGCGGACTTTCGCCACTGTTCTCCTCTAATCTCCTCCGACTCCGCGCATCTCGGGAGGAGACGAACGCAGCCTAGATCCGGGCGGACCTCATGATCGTGTGGTGCTCATTTGAGTGCCATGACCGTTCATCACTCCATTATCTATCTGCCGCATTTCGACAGATGCCCGAAATCAGAGCCCTAGCCTACTGGGTCGATCGGCTGTGAGCCGACAGCATCTGAATGGATATCAATCCGCCACCCGGTAAGGCGAGCCGCCAATCGGGCATTTTGGCCGTCTTTGCCGATAGCAAGGGAGAGTTGGAAATCCGGAACGGTCACCTTTGCAGACCTCGACTCAGCATCGACGATTTCGACCTTGGCTACTCGAGCCGGAGCAAGCGCACTAGCAACATATTGCGCAGGATCCTCTGACCAATCGACGATATCTATCTTCTCGCCATGAAGTTCGTTCATCACATTGCGAGCACGAGAGCCCACTGGACCGATTAACGAACCTTTCGCGCTGACACCAGCGCGGTGACTTCTCACTGCAATCTTGCTTCGGTGACCTGCTTCTCTCGATATACCCATAATCTCAACAATCCGATCGCGAATCTCAGGTACTTCAAGTGCAAAGAGTTGCTTCACAAGTGCTGGGTGCGTTCGAGAGAGAAGTACTTCTGGTCCCTTAGCCCCTTGTTTAACTTCAACAACGAATGCCTTGATTCTTTCGCCGTGCTTGTAAGACTCACCAGGAACTTGCTCGTGTGGCGGGATGCGGCCTTCGACTTTACCTAGATCGACATAGACCATCTTTGAATCTCTTCCCTGCTGAATCACCCCAGAGACGATATCTCCGACAGTTCCAGTGAACTCACCTACAACCGCCTCATCATTCTTCTCTCGAAGTTTCTGTTTGATCACCTGTCTTGCCGTCGCTGTGGCAATCCGTGAGAATCCTTCTCGAGATTCAATTACATCTCCGACATGTTCACCGTCTGGCCCATAGGTGGGAATGACAATAGAGATCTCACCGCTCGCGCGATCCAATCGAGCAATCGCATTTGCTTTCGCATCAGGGAGATTCTGGTAAGCAGTCTTGACGCCAATCTCAATCGCGATAATCAACTTATCCAGTGGGATATCCCGCTCAGCTGTGAGCGCGGCGAGGAGTTTCATATCTACATGCATTGCTCATCCCCTCCGCTTCGCTGAGTGATTCGAATCATCCGGCCGACGAAACTCGATTTCGACCATCGCGCGCTTGATCTCATCGAGCGGAAAAGCACGACCATCAATCACTGGAACTGGATCTGCTGATTCGATTCTTCCCTGATACTTCTCACCCGTTGCCGTAGTGATGTTCGCGAGTCGACCGATATTCTTTCGAAAATGTCGAAGCTTGGTTAAGGGACGATCGATCCCCGGGGATGAGACTTCAAGAGTAAAGGCCGAAATACCAAACTCAGAACTCTCATCGATTGCCTGCGAGATCGCCTTCGAAACTTCAGTAACTTCATCGAGGGTGAGATGTCTCTCTTCATGATCGATGAGAACAGTAAGAAAGCGATGTTTTCCTTGAGCTGAGACTTTGACTTCTTCAAGCGAAGCACCGGCACGCTCGACTACAGTAGTCAAGAATCCTTCGATTTGCGTGGCTTGTTTCATGGTGCTCCATGTGTAGTTGTATATGAAGTTGTCGTTGTGAGAGCGAAGTCTAGCCGTTGGTGATGTCGTAGCCAAGACGCAGAATCAAGAGAATAACGACAGCAATGAAGGCCTTTCGTATCAAGACCGAACCTCCCTTGACTGCGACGCGCACTCCCAGGAGCGCTCCGGTTAGATTCGCAGCACCCAAGGCAAATCCAATCGCCCAAATGATGTGACCAGTTAGTTGGAAGGTGATGATTGCGGCGAGATTCGTCCCCCAATTCACGATCTTGGTCATCGCTGTTGCTTCTAGAAAAGCAAAACCGATTACGGCGACCAGGATTAGTGCGATGAATGAGCCAGTGCCTGGACCAAAGATTCCATCGTAGAAACCAATCACCGCCCCAGAGACGATGGCGATGAGATTGCGGCGCTTGAGAGTATGGCGATGATTAGTCACAAGTCCCAGATCCTTCTTTGTGAAGGTGTAGATCGCGACTGCGATCAGCATAAAGAGAATGATGGGCCGGAAAGCATCTTTCGGTATTCGGCTAGCAAAATGGGCTCCCGACATAGAGCCAAGGAATGCTGGAACCGCCATCAGGAGTGTGAATCGAAGGTCGATCTTGATCCGTCGTAAGTAATTGATCATGGCGCTTGTAGTGCCAATGAATGAAGGAACTTTGTTGGTCCCTAAGACAGTAGCTGGCTCACTTGTTGGCATTCCAAGAAGAAGCGCAGGTAGCTGGATTAGCCCTCCTCCGCCGGAGATCGCATCGACAAAACCTGCAAAGCAAGAGACAAGGAGAAGAAATGCCAGGACTTCAAAGGATAGTTCCATCAAATTTGGTCAGGCGTTGACGAGTGAGCGAACTTCATCAAGGATCGAGCTGAGGGCAACCTCACGCTTCTCATTTCCTTTACGGATTCGAAGTTCGACTTTTCCATCAGCCAAAGATTTTCCAAAGATCACGATTACTGGATTTCCGATCAACTCTGCATCCTTGAATTTGACGCCAGGTGATGCCTCCCTGCGATCATCTAGCATTACGGAGATTCCATTTGACTCAAGCTCAAGAGCGAAACGCTCAGAGCTATCGAATGGTGCATCATCCTTTCCAGTTGCAACGATATGAACCTTTGCAGGAGCGATTTCCATTGGCCAGACGAGTCCTAACTCATCATGAGACTGTTCTGCGACTGCAGCAACTGCACGCGATACACCGATTCCGTAAGAGCCCATGGTCACTACTCGCGACTTTCCTTCGCTATCGAGAACAGTGAGATCAAGAGACTCGGCGTACTTCCTGCCTAGTTGGAAGATATGGCCGATCTCAATCGCACGATCGATAATCACCGGCTTTGAGCACTCTGGACACCCATCTCCGGTCCTCACTTCAGCGGCTTCCACAAACGCATCAATAGTGAAATCCCTACCATGTGTCACAAATCTTGCATGGCGATTGAGTTTGTTTGCACCAGTAATCCAATGCGATCCCACGACTATTCGAGGATCGGCATAGAGTTTCAATCCAAAGCGCTTTGCATCTTGCGGTCCGACATAGCCTTTGACCAGTTCTTTCCGTTTGGCGAAATCGGCGTCTTCAAAAAGCCGAAGTTCTTTAACTCCTGGCAGATTTGCCTCAAGCCGTTTGAGATCGACTTCGCGATCACCTGGTACGAGCACTGAAATAGCTTCGCCATCTGCCATCAACAAGACATTCTTGAGCGTGTCACTCGCCTTGTATCCACCACCAAATTTCTCGTTCATCACTGAAACAAGTGAATCAATCGTAGGTGTGTTTGGCGTATCCAACTCTTCGATGGGGCCAGGGGTTTCGCCTTTGAATGGCTCGACATGGGTCTTCATCGCTTCAACATTTGCCGCATAGCCACAGGAGTTGCAGAGAACGTAGGTATCTTCACCCGTTGGTGCAGGAGCAAGGAATTCTTCTGACCTTGAGCCACCCATCGCGCCAGACATTGCCGAGACTATGTTGAACTTCAAACCTAGGCGATCAAAGGTCTTGATGTAGGCATCTCGATGACGGTCGTACGAGCGCGCAAGTCCTTCATCATCAAGGTCGAAGGAGTAGGAATCCTTCATCACGAATTCCCTACCGCGAATGATTCCGCTTCGTGGTCGTGGTTCATCACGATACTTAGTTTGGATCTGATAGATGATTAGTGGCAGATCCTTATAAGAGGAGTACTCGCCCTTGACCATGAGAGTGAACATCTCTTCATGGGTAGGGCCTAGGAGGTAATCACCCTCTTTTCTATCTTTGAGGCGAAAGAGGTCTTTTCCGTATTCTTTCCAACGATTCGTTGCTTCATATGGTTCCTTTGGCAAGAGTGCAGGGAAGTGAACCTCTTGGAATCCAGCTGCATCCATCTCTTCGCGGATGATTCGCTCGATATTTCGATAAGTGATGTAGCCAAGAGGCAACCAGGAATAGATACCCGCAGCGATCCGACGAATGTAACCCGCGCGAACTAGGAGCCTATGGCTTGCAACCTCTGCATCTGCAGGGTCATCTCGTAGCGTGCGAAGAAAGAGCGTCGACATTCGTAGCATCAAGGGCCCCTTACTTCACCGAAACTGAAGGTTCGCCCGAAGCTACTCCAGCGGCCTCCATTTCATCAGCAAGTCGCATTGCCTCTTCAATCAATGTTTCGACGATCTGCGCTTCGGGAACAGTCTTGATCACTTGGCCTTTGACGAAAATCTGGCCCTTGCCGTTTCCAGATGCAACACCAAGATCGGCTTCACGCGCTTCTCCTGGCCCATTGACTACACAACCCATCACGGCAACGCGAAGTGGCACAGTCATTCCCTCAAGGCCCGCCTGCACTTTCTCGGCCAAGGTGTAGACATCTACTTGGGCGCGGCCACATGATGGACAGGAGACGATCTCCAACTTTCGTTGACGAAGATTGAGCGATTCGAGTATTGCGATTCCGACCTTGACCTCTTCTACTGGAGGTGCGGAGAGTGAGACGCGAATCGTGTCGCCGATTCCTTCGGATAAGAGAATGCCAAATGCAGTCGCAGATTTGATTGTTCCTTGGAAGAGTGGGCCAGCTTCTGTCACACCGAGATGAAGTGGATATGGACATTGCGCAGCCAAGAGTCGATAGGCCTTCACCATCGTGACCGGGTCATGGTGTTTTACCGAGAGCTTGATATCGGTGAAGCCATGCTCTTCGAAGAGGCTTATCTCCCAGAGCGCTGACTCGGCAAGAGCTTCAGGAGTCGCCTTTCCATATTTTGCAAGAAGTCGTGGGTCGAGTGAGCCTGCGTTTACTCCGATACGAATCGGTATACCCGCATCTCCTGCAGCCTTTGCCACTTCTTTGACTTTGTCATCGAACTGTTTGATGTTTCCAGGATTGACTCGGACCGCTGCGCACCCCGCATCAATCGCAGCAAAGATGTACTTAGGTTGAAAGTGGATATCTGCGATCACCGGAATCTGAGATTTCTTTGCTATCTGAGCGAGCGCATCAGCATCATCTTGACTCGGAACTGCCACTCGAACGATCTGACATCCCGAAGCCGTGAGCTCTGCAATCTGTTGCAAGGTAGCGTTGACATCAGCAGTAAGCGTGGTGGTCATCGACTGGACCGAAACGGGTGCGTCGCCCCCGACCAGAACACTTCCTACTTTGAGTTGCTTTGATTTTCTCCGCGGAGCAAGGGTAGGTAGTGGAGCCTGAGGCATCCCGAGACTTACGCCACCCTTATTCGACATGAGCGTATTCTCTACGATTGTCGCGACGAGCGGAAATCTAACTCGCTAAGGCCCTAAAAATCGCTACAAACCGAGCCTCACTGGGTTGATGATATCTGCGAGTAGTAGCAGAACGGTGAGCGAGATCATTAGCAGGACAACAACAAGAGTGATCGGAGTCAGCTTCTCAACATCGACTGGTGGTGGTGCGGGCCTGCCTTTCCTTTTTGCGTTGCCACGACGCACTCCATCTGCGATTGCCACGGCCATATGACCACCATCAAGTGGAAGTATCGGAAGAAGATTGAATATTCCGACGAAGATATTGAGGCCAGCAACAATCAACAGAAAGAAGACGACCTTTCCATGAAAATCAAGGCGCTCACTCGATGAGATCTCCCCAGTGGTTCGAGCCACTCCAACGACGCCAACAAGACCTTCGGGGTCACGCTCTTCATCACCAAATGTCTGATTGATCAGATCAGGGATCATCACAGGCAAGCGAATAAGGGCTGTCGCGCTACCTTTTACGATATCGCCAACGAATTTTGTGCTCTCTATCGCTCCTTCGATGGGGCCCAGTCGAACGATTCCGTAACTTGAGATGATGCCGATTACTCCGCGAGTTTCGCCAGCGACCGTTCTAGATCCTAGAGTGAGATCCACTTCAAATCGTTCCGGACCGCGTTGAACGGTGAGAATCACTGCCTCACTCGGCGAAGAGCGAATCACCTCAAGAACATCTGCCCATTTCATATCCCCAGTGACTTCTGGCCCATCGGATTTTCGGATTGCGACAATCTCATCACCTGCTAGAAGCCCCGCGAGCAAGGCTGGTGATTTCGCTGAGGTAGGTGGGCATTCTCCATCACTTGTTGTGATGATGCATGGGACAACTTCATCGACTCTATTGAGAGCTTGGTTGATTCCGACTCCTACAAAGAGGGTGAAGATCAAGAGAAAACCAAGAAGAAAGTGAAGGAACGAGCCCGCCCCGAGAACGATAAGGCGCTCTCTAATGGTCCCACTTAAGAAAGTTCGATCCTTATCCGCTTCGGCAATCTCATCATGTGGGGTCATTCCGATGATCTTGCAGTAGCCACCAGCAGGAATCGCTTTGATGCCGAACTCAGTTTCACCGCGCTTTGTCGACCAGATGCGTGCGCCAAATCCAAGGAAGAACTCGGTTACTTTCATGCCGTAGCGCTTTGCGGCGAAGTAATGACCTGCCTCGTGAATCATCACAGAAGCCAGAAGTGCGATGATGAAAGCCAGTACGCCGACAATCCCGAGTAACTCCATTTTTATGCTCCCATCAACTCTCGCGCCAGTATTCGAGCATCCTTCTCTATCGCACTGACATCCTCGAGACTTCGCAGTTGAGAGACTGCTCCGCCTCCGAGTTTCTGGACCACTTTCTCCAAGAGATCAACTATCCCCAAGAATCCAATCTTTCCTGCGATGAATGCTGCGACCGCCTCTTCATTTGCCGCGTTATACATCGCAGTGACCGCAGTCCCGAGTTCGCCACATCGCTTCGCTAATAACACAGCAGGGAATCTCTCATTATCGAGCGGCTCAAAATCCCATGACGAACCCTTTGACCAATCTACTGCTGGCATTACCGAACTCAATCTCTCGCCTTCAGAGATTGCATAAGCAATCGGCCCCTTCATATTAGGTGGGCTTGCTTGGGCGATTGTCGATCCATCCCTGAACTCAACCATCGAGTGAACGACCGACTGGGGGTGGATCACGGTTTCTATTGACTTATAAGGCGTCCCAAAGAGATGGTGCGCTTCGATGATTTCGAGGCCCTTATTGACCATCGTCGCCGAGTTGATCGTCACCACTCTTCCCATATCCCATGTTGGGTGGGCGAGCGCATCCTCCAGCGTCACATCACTGAGATCCCTGCGCTTTCGAAATGGTCCACCACTTGCAGTAAGAATCACTTTCTTTATCTCACCGGCTGCGCCAGAGCGCATCGCTTGAGCGAGAGCAGAGTGTTCAGAGTCAACTGGAATGATTCGATCCCGCCCGTAATCGGTCACCAGCTCACCACCAGCGACGAGGGATTCCTTGTTGGCGAGCGCAACCTTATTGCCACTTGAAAGTGCAGAAAGCGTTGGGCCCAGACCAATCGAGCCTGTTATTGCATTGAGAACGATGTCACAAGGAATTGCTGCAACTTGTGATGCACTCTGAGGCCCGTCGATGACTTCACCCTGGAAGAGCGCAGTGAGTGGAGCCCGCTCCCCCGAAGTAGCAATGACGGGAACATTGAACTCTCGGGCCTGCTCAGCCAAAACCGGATAGTTCGAAGATCCCGCCGAGAGGGCAAGAACCCGAAACTTATCGGGGTGGCTGCGGACGATTTCGAGAGCTTGTACCCCGATTGAGCCCGTTGAACCGAGAATCACAAGGTCACGCATGGATGAATCTTCTCACCTCTTAATACACTCCTGCCTATGTATCAGACCACCCATGGGCCACACCTTCCGCAAGAGCGACGACTAGTTACTGAAATTCCAGGACCAAAATCGCAAGAGTTGATCAAGCGACGAAACGAGGCAGTCTCTGCCGCCCTTGGGATGTCGATGCCAGTTATTGTGGAGCGAGCAGGTGGTGGAGTAATCATTGATATTGATGGAAACTCCATTATCGATATGGGCGCTGGGATCGCGGTAGTCAATGTCGGCAATAGCGCCGATCGCGTAGTTGCCAATGTCAAGGCGCAAGTCGAAGCATTCACGCATACCTGCTTCATGATCGCCCCTTACATGGGTTATATCGAAGTTTGCGAAGCGCTAAACCGTTTGACTCCCGGAACTCATAAGAAGAAATCTGCGCTCTTTAACTCAG
>VGAI01000009.1 GCA_016870815.1 Actinomycetota bacterium | reverse complement strand
TTGTGACCGGACTAGTTCTGTTGGTTTTCGCAGGCTTTGCGACGACGCTCAATACCTCAGGCGTAGCGCAGACCGAAGTTTTCACGAAAGAACAAGATTCTGTCGTAGGACTTGAAAGGTTAGGACTTCATTTTCCAAGTGGAGAAGGAACTCCAGTGGAAATTGTCGTGACTGAAGATCGAGTTGCAGTTGCAAGTGCGGCAATCTTGGCCGTCGACCAAGTTGCCTCTGTTGCTCCAGCGACGCTTCGTGATCCTATGACAGGTGCACCAACCGAAACACCAAAGATTATTGAAGGCAAAGTCTTGCTCAATGCGATCTTGAAAGTTCCTGCTGATTCACAAGAAGCAAAGAAATTGATCCCAGATCTGCGCCAATCGGTCAAGGAAGTTGATCCAACGGCATTAGTCGGTGGTCAGACTGCGGTCGGGTTCGATATCGATCAAGCTTCACGCCGCGATAATCAGGTGATCATCCCTATCGTCTTGATCTTGATAGCAATCATCCTTGGATTGCTCCTTCGAAGCATCTTCGCAGCTGGAATTTTGCTCTTCACGGTCGTTCTCTCCTTCGCTGCAACACTTGGCGTCTGTGCCTTCGTCTTCGAACATGTATTTGGATTCCCATCAACTGATGCGTCCTTCCCATTATTCGCCTTCGTATTCCTCGTGGCGCTGGGTATCGATTACAACATCTTCTTGATGACCCGAGTACGTGAAGAGACGCAGAAGATCGGTACACGGGCCGGTGTCATCAAGGGTCTTACCGTCACGGGTGGCGTCATCACCTCTGCCGGAATCGTTCTTGCCGCGACATTCGGAGTTCTTGGGGTCCTGCCGCTGGTATTCCTAGCCCAACTCGGATTTGCAGTCGCATTCGGCGTTCTTCTTGATGCTCTCGTCGTTCGCTCACTTCTCGTTCCTGCAATCGTGCGGATCATCGGTCCAAAAATCTGGTGGCCATCAAAGTTGCAACACGAGAAGGTAAGCGCAAACTAATCTCCTCAGGGCTTGCAGGCCTTCGCGATGACTTCCAAGCGCTCGGAGTTGCCGGTTGCAATCATCGGCGCGGGACTTTCAGGTATTGCAGCTGGTCTGCGGCTGAGGGAACTTGGAATTGATTTCGAGATTTTCGAATCAGGCGATGGCCCGGGTGGACGCCTTCGAAGCGATCGTGTCGGGGAGTACATATGTGACCGGGGATTTCAGTTAGTCAATCTCTCCTACCCCGATCTGGCACGCTTCTACCAGCCAGATAAATTCCATAAGGCAACCAAAGTGATTGATGTTCTCATCGACGGCAAAGTCCATCGCTTAGGCGATCCGCGTGCGTCCTTTTCACATCTCTTCACAGGTCTCAATCCTGCAACAGGCTCCATCAGCGAAAAAATTCGCTTCTTAAAATTTCTCCTCGGTTTGAGAGGGCAGGGTCAAGCGATAAGTGGAGCGCTGGAGGATGAATCTTTCGAGGCATCCATGGTCTCTCTCGGTATTGGATCCCTCTATTCGCGAGTGATTCGACCCTTTGCTCAAGGGGTCTTTCTCGATCGGTGCGATCAGATTTCAGCCCAGATGGCAAATAGATTGATCTATTACTTCATTAACGGAACACCAGGGCTACCCATTGGTGGAGTTTCAAGCCTTGCCGAGGAACTCGCAAAAGAAGTTAACATCAACTTCAACTCACATGTAGATGAGATAGGAGATGGTTTCCTGCGAATTGGCAAAAGAAAACGCAAGGCTCGCCGAATCATCCTTGCAACAGATGCCCTAGCTGCGAAGTTGTTGCTTAGCGATGCCCAGCTAGATCTTCCACTAGATTCAAGGATCTTTGACTCGATGACGATGTCCACGAGCACTACTTGGTATCACGCACTCGATGATCTGGAGTTTGATGCGACTCTTCGAATCGATGGACTTGGAATGGGGCCAGTGACAAACTCGATTGCGATTTCGAAACTCGCACCTGAGTATGCGCCACCTGGAAAGACATTGATTTCAAGCACAGTAATTGGTGGTGCAAGTGAGAATACGAGCGAATCAAGTGTTCGAAGACACCTGGCATCAATCTGGGGAGTGGAAACTGAAGGGTGGGAGTTGATTGCGAAGTATGTGATCAAGAAGTCTCTGCCGAATCATCCACCAGGCAAGTCGATTGGTACTTTCACTCCGCTTGGTGAACGGATTCTCCTCGTTGGCGATCACATCACCTTCCCGAGCCAGCAGGGCGCACTTGAATCTGGAGTTGCAGCCGCCGAGGAGATTGCTAGAACTATTTGACGAGCTCTACCAGTGCTGGAGCAAGGTGTGGAAAATCAAAGGTGAATCCCGCTTCACCTAATTTTTCGGGAAGAACGCGCTTGCTTCCAAGTATCTCGGTAGAGAATCCACCAAGAGCGAGTTTGAGAGCGAACGCCGGGGCAGGAAATAGCGCCGGACGCTTGAGAGCACGAGCTAGGGCTGCTGTGAATTCGCTATTTGTGACCGGATTTGGCGCTGTGAGATTTACCGCGCCACTGATTTTCCCTTCAAGCAGGAATGCAATTGCTTTGATTTGATCGTGGAGAGTGATCCATGACCACCACTGCTTCCCATTTCCCAGACGCCCACCAAGGCCAAATTTAAAGAGCGGCAACATTCGACCAAGCGCGCCACCAGTTGGATCGAGGACAAGACCCGTTCGAATCTTCACGGTGCGCACTGACGATGCGATATCTGCAGCAGCCTCCCATTCTTTGCAGACCGATGCGAGGAAATCATCACCAGCACGGTCATTCTCGGTCACAGCGCGATTTCCAGTTTCGCCGTACCAACCGATCGCAGAACTCGAGATAAAGACGCTTGGTTTCAATTTTTCTACTGCGTTGGCGATAGTGGTTGTCCCGTAGAGTCGAGAGTTGAGGATCTGTGCCTTGTATTTCCTAGTCCAGCGCTTATCTCCGACATTTGCACCAGCGAGATGAATTACCGCATCAACTCCTTCAAGCGGTGCAAGATCAATTGATCCAGTAATCGGATCCCACGAGACTTCATCTGGCGCAACGGGCTTTCGTCTGACAAGACGTTGGATAGTGTGGCCTTCCGACTTGAGGTGACCAACGAGTGCCGAACCAATCAATCCCGAAGCACCGGTAATGGCTACACGCTGTGGCAAAGACATGACTGCCTCCTACAGGATCTATAGACCCAGATCAGATTCGAAACGTCCGCCCTCGAGGCGCTCTTTGAGAGTTGTGAGGAATCTAGCTGCATCAGCGCCGTCAACGATTCGATGATCGTAGGAGAGGGCGAGATAAACCATGGATCGGATTGCGATTGTTTCGCCGCCATCTGCGCCTTTGACCACCATTGGTCGCTTTACTACTGAACCAAGGCCGAGGATTGCCACTTGAGGTTGGTTGATGATGGGTGTGTCGAAGAGAGCGCCGCGGCTGCCGGTATTTGTGATGGTGAAGGTTCCGCCGCCAAGTTCATCAGGGGAGATCTTGTTATCGCGGGTTCTTGATGCGACATCTGCAATCTTTCGTGCAATCCCACCCATATTGAGATCTCCGGCGTCACGAATCACTGGGACCAAGAGGCCACGATCGGTATCGACCGCAATGCCAAGGTGTTCGGCACCGTGGTAGATGATCTCCTCACCATCGACAGATGCATTCACTACGGGATGCTGTTTGAGAGCTTCGCAAGTGGCTATGGCAAAGAAGGGAAGGAAGGAGAGCTTGACCCCTTCGCGGCCTTCAAAACTTGCTTTCGCTCTATTTCGAAGCCGATCAATCGCAGTGACATCTACTTCGACAACAGTGGTTAATTGTGCTGAAACGTGTAGCGACTCCACCATACGTGCTGCAATCACCTTGCGAAGACGAGACATTGGCACACGTGTTCCGCGAAGTGGCGAAGGAGTGACGGGTGAGAGCTGCGCTGCTGGCGCTGAAGATGATGAGCTTTGAAGCGCAGGAGTTGCTGCCACAGCTGTCCGCGCTGGTACTGCTGCCATCACATCTTCTTTTCTGATTCGACCGCCAACGCCACTACCGCGAACAGAGGCAAGGTCCACTCCAAGTTCTGCTGCAAGCTTTCGAACTATTGGAGTTACATAAGCATCACTGAGTCTGGTGGCAGGAGCGAGCGCGACTGGAGCCGGGGCCACAACTCGCGAGGGTGTTGGTGTTGGCGTTGAAATTGTTGTGGGCGTTTGTGTGGCTATTGGTGTGGCTATTGGTGTGGCTAGTGGAGTGGCTACCGGTACAGCTACTGGAGTTGCTGGGGTAGGAGCTGGAGCAGAGATCGCTGAAGTAGATCCAATCGAAGCAAGACGTGCTCCAACTGGGACTGTTTGATCGACTGCAACATCAATGGAGAGCAATGTTCCGGCAACGGGTGAGGGGATTTCAGTATCCACTTTGTCGGTAGAAACTTCCAAGAGCGGTTCATCAACTGCAACTGAATCTCCCACAGCCTTTAACCAACGAGTCACAGTTCCTTCGGTTACTGATTCACCAAGTGCCGGCATAGAGACAACTGTTGCTCCGGCGGATGATGCCGAAGTTGGTGTTGGCGTTGAAACTACCGGTGCGGGCGTTTGGACTTGAGCTGGCGCTGCCACAGGAGTTGGCGCTGCCACAGGAGTTGGCGCTGCCACAGGAGTTGATGGCGCAGCATTTGCTGAATCGATCAGCGCAAGTTCTGCACCAACTGCGACCGTCTGGTCAACCGCAACGACGATCTTTGTGAGAGTGCCTGCTGCTGGTGACGGAATCTCTGTATCTACCTTGTCGGTCGAAACTTCGAGGAGTGGTTCATCAAGTGCGACGGCATCACCCTCGTTCTTCAACCAACGGGTCACCGTGCCTTCGGTCACGCTTTCACCGAGTGCTGGCATTCGCACCGAGAATGACATATCGCTCTCCCTTACCAACCCATCACAGTCAGACCATGCTGGAGCACCCGAAGGTTACCCGTGAGCATGGAGTGGCTTACCGGCCAATGCTAGATGTGCTTCACCCATAGCCTCTGAGAGCGTCGGATGAGCGTGAATGAACTGAGCCACATCGCTGGCATCAGCTTCCCAATTGAAGATCAACTGAGCTTCAGCGAGAAGTTCGCCAACTCTTGATCCCACCATATGGATCCCAAGAATTGGTCCATTCTTAGCAGCAACAAGTTTCACTGAACCTGCAGTTTTGAGAATCTGTGCCTTTCCATTTCCAGCAAGGTCGTAATTCAATTCCACAACATCGTAGCCACGCTCTTTAGCGGTCGAGGTATTGAGACCGACAGATGCAACTTCAGGTTCTGAGTAGGTGACCCGAGGGATTCCGTCATAGTTGATTGCTCGTGGAGCGAGCCCTGCGATCTCTTCGGCGACCATGATTCCTTCTGCAAAACCAACATGGGCAAGTTGCAAAGTTGGGATGAGATCTCCCACCGCCCATATCCCAGGGACGTTGGTACGGCATTTCTCATCGACGAGAACGTAACCGCGATCCATAGAGATCCCTTGTTCTTCATAGCCAAGTCCCGCAGAGACTGGTCCTCGTCCCACAGCAACAAGAAGAAGTTCCGCAGTGTGGGTGGCTCCATTCTCAAGAGTCAGAGTTACTGAATCTTTCGCGACAGCTGCGCTCTTGAAACGAACGCCTACTTCAAATCCGATGCCACGTTTGCGGAAGGCGCGCTCGAGTTGTTTGCTCGAGCTCTCATCCTCAACCGCAATCAGTCGCGGTAGCGCTTCGATGATCATTACCTCTGCACCAAAAGATTTCCAGACCGACGCGAATTCGCATCCGATAACTCCGCCACCAAGGACGATCACGCTCTTCGGGACGTAATCAAGATTCATCGCGTGATCGGAGGTGACGATTCGTTTGCCATCAATCTCAAGTCCAGGCAAAGTCTTTGGATAAGAGCCAGTTGCGAGAAGAATGTTTTTGGCGATGTAGCGCGTTCCATTGACCTCAACGGCATTAGGTGCAACCAAGCGACCAGAGCCCTCTACATACGTGATTTTTCGTGACTTAACAAGACCTTGAAGGCCCTTATGGAGTTTCGAGATGACTCCATCCTTATAGGCATTGACTCCCGGCATATCCATCGACTTGAACTCTGCTTTAACGCCAAACGCCTCAGCTTCTCGGGCATTGTCGGCGATTTCGCCGGCATGAAGGAGCGCCTTCGTTGGGATGCAACCGCGGTGAAGACATGTGCCACCGAGTTTGTCCTTCTCAATCAGGGCAACAGTCAATCCAAGCTGCGATCCACGAAGCGCTGCCGCGTATCCACCAGAACCGCCACCAAGGACGACAAGATCAAAGTCCAACTTCAAACACCCCGACTCTCTTTTGCAACAGCATCGTGAAACGCAATCGCCCTAATTCTGCCAGCCTCAGGAGCTCACGGCCGCCTCAGCGAGGGCTACGAGAGAGTGAACTGCAACTCCTGTCCCGCCCACTGGGGTGTATCCATGCGCCTTACCTTCGTTAAAGGCGGGTCCTGCGATATCCAGGTGCAGCCATGGAAGTTCTGGTGAGACGAATTCCTTGAGGAAGATTCCAGCGACCAACATTCCTCCCATTCGATCACCAATATTCGCAAGGTCGGCAACAGGCGAATCGAGTGAGGGTCTTAACTCTTCAGGAAGTGGCATCGGCCAAAATTGTTCACCAGAGCGTTGCGTTGCATCAAGGAAGCTCTCTCGGAATTTCTCGTTATTGGTCATCACTGCCGAGGTGCGAGTTCCAAGTGCTACTACTTGAGCACCGGTTAACGTTGCGACGTCGACTATTCCATCAAGTCCACCTAACTTTTTACCAACCTCAGCTGCGCGAACCAGCGCATCAGCAAGGATCAATCGACCTTCTGCATCGGGATTGAGAACTTCGACAGTCTTGCCACCGTAGATCTTGATGATGTCAGAGGGGCGAGTTGCTTTATCGCTCACCATATTCTCGGCCAATGGTGCCCATGCATCTACGGCGACATTGAGCTTCAGTTTTGCGATGGCAATGACTGCGGCGCTCACTGCGGCAGCACCACTCATATCTGACTTCATCGCCTCCATGCCCTGCGCTGGTTTGAGAGCAAGACCACCTGTATCAAAGGTGATTCCCTTTCCAACGAAGGCAAAACGCTTTAACTTCTTGCTGGCGCGCCCCTTAGGTTGATAAGAGATATGAAGTAGACGAGGTGGATTAGCAGAACCTTGACCCACTCCAATAATGCCGCCATAACCTTTCGCCTTAAGTTGCGTATGGTTGAGGATCTCAACTTTGAGGCCAGATGCAAGCGCAATCTTTTTCAGTCGCTGAGCGAATGAGTCAGGAGTCAGGTGACTTGGCGGAGTATTGATGAGGTCTCGAGTGAGGTGAGTTTGTTCGGCGATGATCTCTGCTCGCCGAAGGACTTGGGCAACCTCCTTCTTCTTTGCCTTTACTGTGAAAATTTCTATTGACTTGAGGGCGGGCCTTCGTTCAACCTTGCTCGAGCCGCGAAATTCATCGAAGGTATACGCACCGAGAAGAGCGCCCTCCGCAATCGCCGCCAGCGCCTCTATTGAGTCATAGGGCAGGGAGAAGGTGGCATTAACTTGACCTTCCAAGGACCTTGCTGCGGCGCCACTTGCTCGACGAAGGCTTTCGTGCGGATAGATTCCCGACGAATTGGTTTCACCAAGTCCAGTGAGAACTAACAACTTGTAGCCACTTGCAGGGAGTTTGATTACTTCGTCAGCCGCGCCAGTCGCCCCCATGTCGGCTAGAGCATCAAGGAGACCAGCTTTATCGATTGCCATATCCCCGGACTCGATAGTGAACCTTGGCTTATTTGATTTTGCACCAGGCTCTCTCGTAAATCCCACGACAAGAATCTCTGCGCCAACCTTCTTATCTGTCGCGCGTACCAGAGCCATTCTCGCCAACCCTTCATTCGATTCAACTTAAGGTAAATACCTGACAATCAAACTTCAAGCCGCAGAGCCCTCCGCCGACTATTCGGATAGGTTATTGGAGTGACCCAAGATTCGCCATCTCGCCTCTCGCCACTTGATGCCTTCCATCGCGAACTCGGCGCCAAGATGGCTGATTTCGGTGGCTGGATGATGCCTATTGAGTATCCAGGCGAAAAGGGCGGAGTTTTGGCTGAGCACCGTGCCGTCCGCGAGCGAGTGGGAATCTTTGATGTCTCGCATCTTGGAAAAGCTTCAGTCTCAGGCGCGGGAGCCGTGGACTTCCTCAATACCGTCTTATCAAATGACCTTGAATCGATCGCTGATGGTCAAGCCCAGTACAACTTTCTCCTCGATGAAACTGGGGGAGTGATTGACGATTTGATCGTCTATCGAAAGAGTTCGACCGAGCTTTTCTTGATTCCCAATGCAGCAAATACCAGTGAAGTAGTGAAACGAATTCAGTCCCAAGCACCGAGTTCAATCACGGTGACAAATCTCCATCTGGATTTCGCGGTGATTGCCGTACAAGGACCCAACTCTTTAGATCTGCTTCGAGCGAGTGGCTTTGACGAATCTATTGCGACCCTTGCATATATGAGTTTTGCGCGCGTGGATTGGAATGGTGTTCCGGTAATTCTCTGTCGCACGGGCTACACCGGAGAGTTTGGTTTTGAAGCCGTCATCCCAGTCGAACACCATGGTGAAAAGAGTGCGTGGAATCTTTGGAATACATTTGTCAAGAATCTTGCCCACTTTGATGGCGCAGTCGTTGGTCTTGGCGCACGAGACACATTGCGGACCGAGATGGGTTATCCGCTACATGGACAAGATCTCTCGCTAGAGATAAATCCAGTAGAGGCGAGCGCAAATTGGGCTGTCGGGTGGAGGAAGCCTCGCTTCAATGGACGCGATGCCCTCCTGGCCATCAAGGAGAAAGGTGCAAAACGAAAGAGTTTCGCATTGAGGGTCAATGACCGCGGGATTCCACGGCAGGGCATGACTGTAGTGAAAGATGGCAGGACCATTGGATTTGTTACATCGGGGACTTTCTCGCCGACTCTTAAGAGTGGAATTGCCTTGGCACTTCTTGAGCCGACAATCAAAGTGGGCGATCAGGTAGATGTGGAAATTCGGGGACGAATCAGCACTGCTGAAGTGGTCAAGCTGCCTTTCGTTCCATCTCGCGTTCGTTGAGAATAAGAGTTTTACGCTGAGTTCTTCGAAGTGCATTGATCACGGGGCGACCAGTAATCCAAACCAAGATTGCGGTCAGAATCGAACGAGGAATGTCCCACGCCATCGCGGTAAGCAAATGAAAAGTGAGAAAGCGATTCAGGTTCTCTGAAACACCCGCACCTTGCTGAAAAGAAAGAGAGGTATCGCCTCCCACAATCCAGGGCCAGAGTTGAAGGTCCATGAGAAGACCAAAAGACATCCCTGCGATCAGCGAGGTAATCATTAGCGCCATAATCTCAACTTGACCGCGAAGTGAACGAGGAAGAGAGCCAGCTAAGAGCCCTATCCACGATGCAGCCATGATCTGAAATGGAAGCCAAGGTCCGATTCCTCCTGTGAGGATCGCCGAGAGTGACATGGCAATCGCACCGAGAGCGAAGCCAAACGATGGACCAAAGACTCGTGCCGCGAGAATGATAAGGAACCACATGGGTTCTATCCCAACAGCTCCCGCACCGATCTGTCTCAGCGATGCCGCGAGCGCAGCCAACACCGCTAAGAGAGCTATCGCCTTGATATCGATCGCTCCGCGATTGATCTCTATCGCGAGAGCCAAGAGCGCAACTGGAATGAAGAGAAAGAAGATCCAATAATTCTCCTGCGTCAAAGAGAAGCCCAGGAGACTTTCGGGTATGTAAAGCGGCCAGGTGAATGCCAAGAAAGATGCAAGTGAAGCGAGGGCGATCAGTATCCAGGTAAGAGCAGGAAAGCGAAGTAGGTGGCCTTCAGTTCTCTCATCTCCCGAGCGCATCGACAACCTCTCGGACGGTCAGCCACTTCGATGGAGCAAAGATCTTGGAGATTTGAGGCGCGAAAGGTAACGATGCGGTCAATACCTCTCGGACATCACCATCACTGACCAACTCGCCATCGGCAATAAAGAGAACTCTCTCGGCAAGCTCTGCCACAAGTTCGACATCATGGGTTGCAAGCAATACAGCGCTTGAGTGCGACCCTGCTCGCTCTCGCAATATCGAGATCAATCTCTCTTTGCTTTGATAGTCGAGCCCTCGAGTTGGTTCATCGAGAATGAGCAATTTCGGCGAGGTGGTAAGTACGATTGCCAAAACCAGAATCAAACGTTGCCCTTCAGAGAGATCTCGAGGATGAGTCTTGGGATTTATCTCTGGTAACAGGCGCTGGGCGAGGGTGAGAGTGGTCCCCGCTTTAAGTTGGTTATCGTGATCGGCAAGCGCGCACTCCTCCTCGACCGATTCGCCGTAGAGAAGATCGGAAGGCTCCTGCGGGATATAGCCAATCAACTCAATCAAGTCGCTACCCGACAATCCCCGTGGGTCTTTCCCGCACACTTTGATCTCACCGCGGATTACCTCGACCAAACCCGCCAAACTCTTGAGCAGCGTCGACTTTCCAGAGCCATTGCGACCCATCAGTGCGACGATCTCTCCTGAAGAAATGGAGCAGGTGATCTCATTAATGACTTCTTGCGCGGAATAGCCAAGTGATGCCCGTTTTACTTCGACAACTTGCTCGCGCGCTTTAACGGCTATATCTGCAGGTGACGGTTCACCGACTCCAACGTCTTTAGTTTCTTTGGCACTAATCCTTCTTGCGTCTCGAACTGAGAGCGGTATCTCCTCCCACCCCAGAGCTCGAGCGAGTTCGACAATCGGAGGAGCGATTTCGGCATTTCTCATCACATCTTGCGGAGTTCCCACTTGTACGGTGCCATCTGAGGCGATGTAGATGATGCGCTCGGCATAGTGGATCACGCGCTCTAGTCGGTGTTCTGCGATCACGACGGTTACGCCAAGGTCATGAACAATTCTCTGCAATATTGCAAGGACTTCCTCTGCAGCGACTGGATCGAGTGCGCTAGTTGGCTCATCCAGTAGGAGTATTCGGGGATTCATGACGAGCGCAGCTGCTATGGCAACTCTCTGTTGTTCACCGCCAGAGAGGGAGGCAATCGTGCGCCTTCGAAGTGGCGTCAAGGCGAGCAGATCGAGCACTTCTTCGACACGCTTTCGCATCACACTCTCATCTATCGCAAGTGATTCCATCGCAAAGGCGATTTCTTCTTCCACGATATCTGTCACGAATCCATTGATTGGATTCTGGCCGACGATTCCAATGAGATGTGCAAGCTCTCCAGGTCGGACCGTGGCTGTAGAAATGCCGCCAACTTGAATATCACCGCCGAGAATTCCACCGGTGTGATGTGGCACTAATCCATTCATCAATTTGAGTGCGCTTGACTTACCCATTCCGGTGGCGCCGATAAGGAGAACAAATTCCCCTTCGCCGACTTCCAAGGTGACATCATCAAAAACTGTTGTCATGGAGTTTGGGTAGATAAGAGAGACTTTGCGAAATGAAATCACGATTGAGCCCCAACCAAGTGAGAACCACTGCTCTGATTCGAACGGTTCTTCTCGCTGAGTGGAAGCAATACAGAAATCCCCGCCAGGACGCCAGAAATTCCCATAGCAAGAGAGTTTCCGGCCGATATCGTCGCAAGTAAGCCGCTCAGCAGGGCTGAAGCGAGAATCGATGACTCGAGGACGCCCCAAGAATCTGGTCGATAACTCGTGCGTTTGATTCGTTGGCCGAAACCTCGCGACTCCATTGCTGCCGAGAGGTCGAGTGATCGTTCGAGCGTATCCTCAAGAAGTGGCATCGCAATCTTTCGCCAGTTGCGTATTCCTCCTGCGCTCTGTCCTCGTAAGCGTCTGGCTACTCGAATGCGCTTGATGCTGGCAACTAATTGCGGGAAGATCGATGTTGCGACAGTGAGAATTAAGCCCAGTTGATAGAAGGAGAAGGGGAGAGCTCGAATGGATCGGTGCGGTGATGCGAGCGATGTCGCGGCGCCAAAGAGCGCCACAACTCCCACGATGATCATCACTTCACCAAGAGTGGAGAGCAGACGTTCACTTGTCACTGGACCGCCGATGCGAATACCTGCAATCCAATCGGGTAGGGGGAGAGTAGGAAGGGTAAAAAGCGTTGCTCCAGGAATAGGAACACCAATGAGGATCGCGATCATCATGCGGATGATGAGTATCACCGCGATGAATCGAAGCGCCATGGAGAACGAGTTTGACCAAGGTTCATCGCCACGAAAGCGAATGACGACGAGGGCCGATGCTAGGAGCAGTGAAGTCGCATACCAAGGATCTGATGAGATGAAGAGTGAGATCGCAAGCAGAATCGACCAGGCCCACCAAGCAAATGGGTGGACCCGGTCTCGATTGAGAGAAAGGCTCAAGACTTCTTCATCAATATTCGAGGCGTCTTGATTTCGGCGCTACATTCTTTCGCCGGAAAACCGTTGATTCCGCAGATAAACCCGGAAGAGCCAGCACGAATCTTCGTTGCTGCGGCAAGGATTTCAGCACCTGTCGCTTTGCTATCGATCTGAACGCATGTAGTGATACGCCGCGGGAGTGATTCGCCGAGCGGTTTTATCGCGGCAGTTCCGAAGTCGACGATCAAACCAACGCGTTTCTTACCAGCAACGGGGCGAATCTTGCTGCAGAGTTTGAAGAAGTTAGGTGCAAGGCGTGGCGCCATGGCATCAATCGAATCGCTACTGAAGGTATGAATCCATCCCTCGACAGAGCCATCTGCCACGTTGGTAGTCGGCCCTGTCATTGCCATACTCCATGTTGACTGCGATGGAGCAGCTTGAAAGTAACCCCAATATCTATAACCAGTCTCATTGCTAAATGAGGGTCCCGCAAGTGAAATGGGTGTGACGAAAGATAAAACCGCAATAAGAAGTTTTTTGAACATGTTTCCTCTCAATGATCTCGTTACGAGATCGATATGTTGAGAGGTCAAGAAGCGTCGCTCTGGCTAATCGAGTCGGTTCCTTGCGCGTATTGACCGTGCGCTTGGATTTCCCTTTTCTGACTAGTTCATGGCTCCGCCCCGCAGACCTCGACGGGTGGTGTGCATCTCCCTCGACAGGCATTCCGACTATGACGGTTGCGGGTCAGCGCTGGACTTTCACCAGACTTCCCCTGTGAGAAGGAGTATGTAGTTGTGGGCGAAGAGTAGCCGAGGGTCAACCTCTAGGACTCTAAGCCCCGCTTGGCGAGGCGGTGACCTTCGCCTAGGGTGGCGCTATGGAATTTAGAAAACTTGGCGCGACGGGCCTATACGTCTCAGAGATCACCTACGGAAACTGGATAACTCATGGCTCACAAGTCGAGTCAGAGACTGCTATCAAATGTGTTCGTGCTGCCCTCGATGAAGGCATCACAACATTTGATACTGCCGATGTCTATGCGGGAACGCGTGCTGAGACTGTCCTTGGGAAAGCTCTCAAGGGAGTTCGACGAGAGTCGTATGAACTCTTCACTAAGGTCTACTGGCCGACTGGCGAGGGCAAGAATGATCGTGGACTTTCGCGCAAGCACATCATGGAGTCGATCCATGCAAGCCTTCGAAGGCTCAACACCGATCACATCGATCTCTATCAACTTCACCGTTTCGATGTCGAAACACCGTTAGAGGAATCCCTTACCGCGCTTGATGATCTCGTTCGTCAAGGAAAAGTCCACTACATCGGATTCTCCGAGTGGAGCGCGTCGCAGATAGCTGCCGGTTTGAAGATTCAAAAGGAGCGACATTTCGATCGCTTTGTCTCGAGTCAGCCCCAGTACTCGATGCTCTGGCGAGTGATCGAAGCTGAAGTGGTTCCACTCTGCCAACGTGAAGGAATCAGCCAGATTGTCTGGTCTCCGATTGCTCAAGGTGTTCTCTCCGGTAAGTACAAAGCTGGCGCCAAGCCCCCGAAAGGATCGCGTGCTACCGATAAAAAGGGTGGCGCAAATATGATCTCAGGTTGGCTTCGCGATGAGGTTCTCACCACGGTAGAAAAGCTCGAACCGATCGCAGCGCAAGCTGGATTGACGATGGCTCAACTTGCTGTCGCCTGGGTTTTGCAGAATCAGAATGTTGCCTCCGCAATCATCGGAGCGACTAAACCTTCGCAGATCAAGGAGAACGTCAAGGCCGCCGGAGTGAAGCTTGAACCAGCTCTGATGCGAGAGATCGACGATGTACTTGGAAAGATTCCGGAGCGCTCGCCAGACAAGACAAAGAGTCCTACCGCGCGTCCATAAGCGCAGGGGATTTTGACTAGAAGTTCTTCTCGCCTCGCTTGACCTGCGGAAGCGGTGCGCGCAACCGGCGAATCTGAGTCGAACGAACCCAGCCGTAGACGGCAAGCCCCTTGGTTGGCTCGTCAGGAAAGCGCTCGCGAACTTTCGATTTGATCTTGCGTCCGATTACGAAACCTTCAACGACAGAGTAAAGCGCTACTGCGTAAAGGATGATTGTCGCGACCACTCGCACTTGAGGGTTTGGGCTGAGCCCGAAGAAGAGAAGGACCATCACAATTGGAAGAAAGAACTCACCAATGCTTCTCCGTGAATCAATGTAGTTGCGCACGAAGCGACGTGCTGGGCCCCTATCGCGTGGTGGAAGAGCGCTCTCATCACCGCGCATGAAGGCGGCACGTTGAGCGATTCGACCTTTTCTTGCTTCCTCTTTTAGAAGTTTTTTTGTGGCCTTATCTGAGGCGGGTGCTAGGCGAGGAATCGCTCTCTGCTTCTCGACCTCTTTCCGTTTCGGAGTCGGCCGACCCTTCTTTTGGTTCTCCATTGTCACCCTCTACCCTTCGTGGTTCATATCGAATTCGGATCGAAATCTCTTTGCTCGCAGGGCGTTCAGCGTTGTCCTACGGTAGAGCCAACATCCGCTCGAGTGCGACTCGAGAGAACTGTGCAGTGACTGGGTCCACCGTAATTTGATTGACAATCCGGCCAGTTGCAAGAGTTTCTAGAGCCCAGACAAGATGGGGAAGGTCGATTCGATTCATAGTTGAGCAGTAACAGATCGTCTTATCCAAGAAGTGAATATTCTTTTCGGGGTTCTCTCTCGCCAGGCGACGGACCAAATTGAGTTCGGTCCCAATTGCCCAGGATGAGCCCACAGGCGCCTCTTTAATGATCTTGATGATGTGTTCCGTGCTTCCAACATGGTCAGCTTGCGAGACGACTTCATACTGACATTCTGGGTGAACCAGAATTTGAATCCCTGGAATTTGAGCGCGCATATCCGCAACGTTCTTTGCACTAAAACGACCATGGACCGAACAATGGCCACGCCAGAGAATCACCTTGGCGCTACGAATCTCTTCATCACTAAGACCTCCGCGATCCTTCCAGGGATTCCAGATGACGCAATCTTGCAAATCCATTCCTAGTTTTCGAACCGCTGTGTTTCGTCCTAAATGTTGATCTGGCAAGAAGAAGATGCGCTCACCTTGCTCGAGCGCCCATCGCATCGCGCGCTCAGCATTCGATGAGGTGCAGATAGTTCCCCCGTGCTCCCCAGTAAAGGATTTGATGGCGGCGGATGAGTTCATATAAGTGACTGGGATTGTTGCTGAGGAGATACCAAGTTCGGCAAATATCTTCCCCGCTTCATTGACCTGCGAGTGGGTTGCCATATCCGCCATTGAGCAACCGGCTGCAAGGTCGGGGAGAATCACCTTCTGAGATTCGTCAGTGAGAATATCTGCACTCTCTGCCATGAAGTGCACGCCACAGAAAACGATCAACTCTGCCTTGCGATTCTTCGCGGCGGCTTGGGCTAATTTAAATGAATCACCCGTTATATCGGCAAAGCGAATGACTTCATCTCGTTGGTAGTGATGGCCAAGAATCATCAAGCGCGATCCAAGTTCGGCTTTAGCGGCGAGGGCTCGGTCAACGAGCGCTGGATCACTTGGCTCTGGTAACTCTCCGGTGCACGAGACGCCTCGCTCGCTATCTAGGTCAGGGGCGCTTCCTCGTGAGAGGAACTCAAGCAGTGACATGCTCCCAGTCTAGTTCGGCGAATTGCTCACACCCATTCCAAGGGGCAGATAGCGAGGGTGGGCGGCTAGGATGCGCTCTAGATCGCTAGCCACGAGTAAAACTTCATGGAGACGGTCAACGGTTGTTAAGAAGAAGGAGCAGGGCAGAGAGATGATGAGCAACGAGACTGCAGTGAGCACAACAATCCAGTTGACTGATGTGGCATCAGGAAAGGTCGCATCACTTCTTGCTCAAGAAGGTCGCGATGACCTAGTTCTCCGTGTAGCGGTTCAACCCGGTGGTTGCTCAGGTCTTCGCTATCAACTTTATTTTGACGACAAAGTGGAAGACTCTGACACCGTCGTAGCCTTCGGTTCGGTACGCGTGGTGACTGACAAGATGTCAACGCCTTACCTCATGGGTGCGAGCATCGATTTCGTCGACACTATCGAGAAGCAAGGCTTCACTATCGATAACCCAAATGCGCAAGGTTCTTGCGCCTGCGGCGATTCATTCAACTAATTCCGAGAACTTCATTCGCTACTCTCCACCTCAGGACGGATTCACTCACCACTCAACTGGGGGCTCATAGGTAATGCGAATAGCCGTTGCTGGATCGGTGGGGCGAGATCACCTCATGACCTTTCCCGGCAAGTTCACCGACTCCCTCGTTGCTGAATCGTTAGAGAAAGTCTCACTCTCATTCCTTGTAGATGGCCTAGATGTGAGGCGCGGTGGGTGCGCAGCAAACATCTCTTTCGGAATGGGAATGCTTGGACTTCGTCCGACCTTGATCGCCTCAGTAGGTAAGGATTGGGACGACTATCAAGCGTGGCTCAATCGCCATGGTGTCGACACTACCCATGTCCGCGTCTCAGAGACGCTCCATACCGCTCTCTATATGGTGACTACCGATACCTCGCTCAACCAGATCGCATCATTTTTTCCTGGTGCGATGAGCGAAGCACGCGAAATCGAACTCGCGCCAGTAATGGAGAGATCGGGGCGCTTTGATCTCGTGATGATCTCGCCAGATGATCCAGAGGCGATGGTTCGTCATACCGAGAGCTGTAGAAACGCCGGTATCCCTTTCGCCGCTGATCCTTCACAACAGCTTGCACGAATGAATGGCCAAGAGATCAGAACGTTGATTGATGGCGCTACCTATCTCTTCCTCAATGAGTACGAACTTGCTCTGGCAATGCAGAAAACTGGCTGGAGTGATGATGAGATCTTGTCGCGAGTTGGCACGCGAGTGGTGACCCTCAGTAGCGAAGGCGCAATAGTCGAGCGAAGTGGTGAGAGCCAGGTTCGCGTCAAGGTGCCGAAGGAGAATGCCAAAGTTGATCCAACTGGAGTCGGTGATGCATTCCGTTCAGGTTATCTCGCTGGAATTGCCTGGGGACTTGAGGCAGAACGTTGCGCTCAACTTGGCTCGATGATTGCCACCTATGTAATCGAAACAAAGGGAACACAGGAGTACCGTTTCAATAAGTCTTCCTTCTTGGCGAGATTCACACTCGCCTACGGATCAGATTCCGCTGCTGAGATAGAACCACATCTACAAATCGCTTAGTCAAGAGAAGCTGCGCTGCCTCGGGTAATCTCAAAGCTCTCACGGTCAATCACTCGAACAGAATTTCCAGTCATCCGAGACCATGCATTGAGATCAGGTGATGTGGCAACATCGTCGCTCTTCAAGAGAAATGAATTCTCCGATGGATGCTGCTTCATCGACTTGCTTAGCTCAATAATCGGTAGCGGACACTTCATTCCGAGGCAATTGATCTCGCGCATCAGAGAAGTTCGCTTCGTAGCGATCGAGTATGGGCAACGAGGGATTCAAGAAAGGGCTCGACCGATCCGATATTTTCATCACGTAGTCGGATTCGAATATTTCCATGGGTAAGGATCCCCATCGCCGCAAGGACATGACTGGGAGAGAGCTCAGAGGCAGTGCAAGCCGATCCTGAGTCGACGATGAAGCCATCGCTGGCAAGGCGTCGCATCAGTTCATCTGCAGGCAGATTGAGGATTGAGATGCTTAATCGATCGCCCGTCGCATCCCCGGCGATATCGATCTCATCGAGAACGCCCAGTTGCTCTCGTAAGAAGATATTTGCCTGATCAATTCCGGATGGACTTTTAGCGGATTCAATCTCTAATGCGACCGCGCTCATCAGAGTGAGTGGGGCGCTGGCGCCAAATCTAGGAAGGACTGGGTCAAGGGTCGGCAGTGGATTTCGCCACGATGCCCTTTCATTGATCGCAAGTATGTAGAGGCCGCGCGGACCACCCCAACTCGTCGCATCGAAGATAGCGCTCTGCCAGTTGCTTGATTGGGAGATCACCTCTATCGCGAGAGTGATTCCCCAGCCACGCGGGTTGAGTGAAGTGGCATCAAGAATGAGCGGTCCATCTGGAATCAAAGATTGCCATATACCAGTCTCACCATTTCGAAGTTGAAAGAGGGTTAGGGTCTTCGCGACCTCACTTGCAGGAACGCTCTTGAAATCAATTGCACCCGAGAGATCAACGCGAGATTCATTGAGCGCAACCCCAAGTCCTTTTGTTTCAAAAGTTGCGGCTATCACTTCTTTCTTATCGATTGCGCTATATCTAATCGTCCTGAACTCACCGGATTTAGCGTGCCCCAGGATCGAGAGCATGAAGGCAAGCGAGCGATCTGCGACGAAATGTATCGAGCTCGCAGGAAGAGCTAAGACTTTCGAGAAAGTTTGAAGTGCGGCCTCTAAACGAATTGAATTCGCTGCTCCCGGGCCAAAAATGGAACGAGGGTCGCTATCGCCCTGCGTGAAAAAGGTCTCAAGGTTCTCTCGGATTGGTAGTGAATACGGCGCAAGATCTTGGAAATTCTTGGCTAAGTCCGCTGTGACGGGCGACACCCGATTAAGGCTACTCGCAGGCCGAGTCACTCGCGAACCAGACCTATATTCTTGGCTCATGATGCATCGCCTTCGACGGGCCGCACTTGTCTCGCCATTCTTACTTCTTTCACTTCTCACTGGATGTTCTGTCGATGAGATCCGCGGCTTCGGTTTCGAAGAAGGCGTCACAAGCGTCAATGACACCTCAATGGCGCTCTGGCAAGGTGCATGGCTTGCTGCTGCAGTGGTCGGTCTTATTACTTTGATATTGATTCTCTGGCCAATCGTTTTCCATCGCAAGAAGAGCGAAGAGTTTCCCAAGCAAACTCAGTACAACATCCCAGTCGAAGTCGCCTACACCGTCATCCCATTCATCATTGTTGCGGTGCTATTCGCCTATACCGCACGAGCACAGAACGAGATCAAAGAGGTCACGCCGGTAACTAATCAAAATGTCAAGGTCCATGACATCACAGTCAACGCGTTTCAATGGTCATGGCAGTTCACCTATAGCGAGGTGGGGCCTGATGCGACCGTCACTGGAACGCCGGCCCAACCACCAACGCTGTACATGCCACTTGGCGAGAGAGTGCGATTCAAGATCACCGCATCAGATGTGGTTCATGGATTCTGGGTTCCGGCATTTATGATCCAGATTCAAAACATCCCCGGCGTCGAGAATCAGATCGAGTTTACAGCCCAGAAACTTGGAACCTTCCCTGGACGTTGCAACATCCTCTGTGGCCGACAACATTCGCAGATGCTCTTTGATGTGAAGGTTGTGACTCCGGCGGAGTATCAGAGCTACTTAGAATCTTTGAAGACTGAGGGGGCAGAGGCATGACAACATATGCGACAAGGCCGCTAGAGAGAGCTACTCCTGGTCTTGATATGCGAAATCGCGAAACAAAGCTAAGGCCCACATCAAAAGGGCAGACAATTCGAAAGCTCTTGACCACGACTGATCACAAAACGATCGGCCATATGTACCTAGTCACCTCTTTTGCTTGGTTCCTATTTGCGGGCATTCTCGCTCTCTTCATCCGTGCCGAGTTGACACGTCCTGGACTTCAATTCATGAGCGTTGAGCAGTACAACCAGGTATTCACCATGCATGGCACGATCATGCTTTTGATGTTTGCTACGCCGCTCTTTGTGGGCTTTGCAAATGTCGTCATGCCACTTCAAATCGGCGCTGCCGATGTCGCCTTCCCACGAATGAACATGCTCTCGTATTGGCTTTATTTCTTCGGCTCATTGATGGCGACTGCTGGATTCCTTGCGCCAGGAGGTGCCGCATCATTCGGGTGGACTGCCTACGCTCCGCTCTCTCGCGTTGAGTACTCGCCCGGAATAGGTTCAGATCTATGGATCGTCGGCCTTGCAGTCAGTGGACTTGGAACGATCCTTGGTGGCGTCAACTTCATTACGACTATCTTCACCATGCGCGCACCAGGAATGACGATGTTTCGTATGTCGATCTTCTCCTGGAACGTGCTTCTCACTTCGATCTTGATCTTGCTCGCTTTCCCACCACTTGCCGCAGCCTTGCTAGCTCTGGAATCTGATCGACTTTTCGGCTCCCATATCTTTGATCCTGCCAATGGTGGTGCTTTACTCTGGCAACACATCTTCTGGTTCTTTGGACATCCAGAGGTTTATATCCTTGCCCTGCCCTTCTTCGGTATCGCCTCAGAGATATTGCCGGTCTTTAGCAGAAAGCCGATCTTTGGTTATAAGGGATTGATCGCGGCAACAATCGCCATCGCAGCCCTCTCGGTTGCGGTATGGGCGCACCATATGTTTGCAACCGGTCAGGTTCTCTTAGGTTTCTTCTCGTTCATGACATTCCTCATCGGAGTTCCGACCGGCGTGAAGTTCTTCAATTGGATCGGCACGATGTGGCGAGGCTCAATCTCACTTCAGACGCCGATGCTCTGGATCATCGGATTCTTAATCACCTTCCTCTTGGGTGGACTCACCGGAATCATTCTTGCTAGCCCGCCGCTTGATTTCGCAGTCTCAGCTTCGTACTTTGTCGTTGCTCACTTCCATTATGTTCTCTTCGGAACCGTCGTCTTCGCGATGTTCGCGGGGTTCTACTTCTGGTGGCCCAAGATGACCGGGCGAATGCTCGATGAGCGCCTTGGAAAGATCCATTTCTGGATACTTTTCATCGGATTCCACACCACGTTCTTGATCCAGCACTGGCTCGGCATCAAAGGCTTCCCTCGAAGGTATGCCGACTACTTGGCCACTGATGGATTTACCGTGATGAATATGGTCTCAACCGTCGGCGCAGCCCTCCTTGCGCTTTCGATGATTCCATTTGCAATCAATGTCTATATCTCGCGCAAATCCCCCAAGGTCGAGGTCGATGATCCGTGGGGGTATGGCGCTTCACTTGAGTGGGCGACATCCTGTCCGCCACCGCGTCACAACTTCCACACCATGCCAAAGATCAGATCCGAGCGTCCAGCATTTGATCTTCACTACCCGCACATCAAGACTGAGAGCCACTAACGATGAGATTCGGTTGGCAACTCTTCGGATTCCTCTTCATTTTTTATGTCATCGTCGATGTGATTTATTGGCTTCAAGGTGGAGAGCTTGTCGGAGTCACCGCAATGGCGCTGAGCGCAGGGCTTGCTCTCATCATTGCCTTCTATTTCTGGTTCACGGAACGACGTCTAGGCGGCAACTTGCCGGAAGATCGCGTTGATGCCGAGATTGCCGATGGAGCGGGGGAGATCGGCTTCTTCCCGCCCTATTCCTGGTGGCCCCTTGCTATTGGATTCTGTGCAACTCTGACCGCTCTGGGACTCGCAGTGGGTTGGTGGCTCTTCTTGATAGGGGCTGGCGCGTTGATTCTCTCTGTGATGGGATTCGTACTCGAATATGAGAAGCCGGAGTATCAAGGCCACTGACGCACTCCAACTCTCGAGAGAATAGAGAGGGTTTATGAGCGTGAGAGCAACAATATTAGAGACGGGAAACCCGCTCCTTGTCGGTGCCGAGATAACGATCAACGCTCCAGCACGACAGATCTTTGACATTCTTGCAACTCCAGAGCGCCACCGCGATTTCGACGGATCGGGAACAGTGCAACGCTCGCTGCGGGGCCCTCAACGTCTCTATCTTGGGGCGAAATTCGCAATGGCGATGAGAATCAAAGTGCCCTATCGAATCACGAATGAAGTTGTTGCCTTCGAAGAGGATCGCACGATCGCATGGCGCCATCTGATGCGCTGGGTTTGGCGTTACGAGCTGACAGCAATAGATGCGCAGTCAACGCTGGTGCGCGAGTATTTTGATGGCAACCCTGCGAGAAGCAAGAAATGGCTTGAGATTACTGGCGCAATCATAGTAAATCCTAAGATGATGGCGAAATCGTTGGTGCGACTCAAGGAGTTGGCCGAACGTTCATAAACTCACGATGAGGTTGGATCGTGAACTCTAGTGGTGTTCGATTTCCTTCAACTCTTCAACAGTTGGCTTTGCAACTTGTTCGGATGCAGCCCTCGACCATCGCGCCTTCATCCGCTGGCGGATTCCCTTCGGTAGCGCAACGCCACGCTCATCAGTTTCAGGCGCTGCTAGGGCAGGGAGCTGTTCATGTGAAGTGAGTTGGTAGGCCTTCTGAGGTGAGAGCGGCTCGTGGACTTCAATGAATTCACCATGAGGAAGCATCACCAAGCGCCCCATCTCTTTACCATGCAAGACCATTTCGCGATCTGCGCGCTGAAGCGCCAGACAGATTCTCTTGGTGACGACGAAGGCAATCGGAGGTAAGACAAATACTCCGATTCGTGAGAACCACATGATCTGGTTGATGGAGAGATCGAAATGAACAGCGAGGAGATCGTTACCACCGTTAATCAAAGTGACGAGAACGAAAGTCAGGGCCATGGCGCCTATTGCGGTTCGGTTGGGATTGTTGCGTGGGCGATCGAGTAGATGGTGCTCGCGCTTATCCCCAGTCATCCAACTTTCGATGAATGGGTAGAGCGCCATCAACGTGAAAAGGATTCCCGGGATTATCAGTCCTGGGATCAGGATGTTCCAGGAGATTGTGTAACCGAGTGCATGAGTTTCAATGGGTGGCGACATTCGGACCAGGCCGTCGAGCCAACCCATATACCAATCCGGTTGCGATCCAGCTCCGATTTGTGCCGGAGTATATGGACCGTAAACCCAGATTGGATTGATCTGCGCGACCGCTCCGAGGAATGCGGTGAATCCAAAGACGATGAAGAAGAAGCCACCAGCCTTGGCCATGTACACGGGAAGCAGTGGATAGCCGACAACATTCTTTTCGGTGCGCCCTGGTCCTGGGTATTGAGTGTGCTTCTGATACCAGACCAACATCAAATGCGCGGTGATCAAGGCTAAGAAGATGCCAGGGATCAAAAGGACGTGGGCGGTATAGATACGCGGAATAAAGAGCTCTCCTGGGAACGCTCCGCCGAATACGAAATAAGAGAGGTAGGAACCAACTACGGGTATCGCCTGCATGATCGCTTCAGCGATACGGATTCCGGTTCCAGAGAGCAGATCGTCGGGCAGCGAATACCCCAAGAAGCCTTCGACGATTCCAAGCGTCAATAGTCCAACACCGATAATCCAGTTCATCTCACGTGGCTTGCGGAATGCGCCAGTGAAGAAGACGCGAAGCAAGTGCGCGACCATCGCCGCAAGGAAGATAAGCGCTGCCCAGTGATGGATTTGGCGCATCAAGAGTCCACCGCGAACATCGAATGAAATATGAAGCGTTGATGCATACGCTGCCGACATATGAACACCTTCGAGCGGTTCATACGAACCCTCGTACTCGACTTCGCGCATTGAAGGGTCGAACCAGAAAGTCAAGAAAGTTCCGGAGAGGAGCAAGATGATGAAGGAGTAGAGAACGATCTCGCCGAGCATGAATGACCAATGATCTGGAAAGACTTTGGTCAGCGTCTTCTTCATCCACTTCGCAGCACCAGTGCGCTCATCCAGATAGTTCGCTACTGCTCCAGCTGCACGCTCTCGAGCCTTCATTCGGAATCACGCTCCCAGTAACTTGGTCCGACTGCTTCATTAAATGGCGCAGATGCAACGAGGTACCCCTCAGAATCGACGCTGATTGGCAATTGTGGCAGAGGTCTTGCCGCTGGTCCAAAGATAACTTTCGCCGCTCGAGTCACATCAAAGGTGGATTGATGGCATGGGCAGAGCAGATGTTTTGTCGATTGCTCATAGAGGGCGACAGCGCAACCCATATGTGAACAGATCTTCGAGAAAGCGATGATTCCCTGGTAGGTCCACGATAGACGTTCGGTATCGAGATTGAACTCTTCCGGGCGAATACGGATTAGAAGGAGAGCATCTTTGGCGATGTCATTGAGCGTGCGCTTTCTTCCAGCGGGCAGAAGTGGCAATACTTGTGCGACCGCACCGACTTCGAGATCGCCAGGCTTGATAGGGCGATCACCAGGATCCGTCAGTAGGCGAGTACCTGCTCTCCAGTTGGTCTGAGCAAGCTCATCTCCTGGAAGCTCTGCACTGCAATCGCGAAGCATCAAGAGCGGTGAAAGTCCAGCGAGGCCAAGTGAGAGTCCAAGAGTTCGTTTGATGAGAGTTCGACGACCAAGTCCCGCTGTAGCGCCCTGTTCTTTTATTGTGGCAACGAAGGCGGCACGATCTTCATCCTTAGATCGCTGTTCCTTACGGACATCAACTACCTCATGATCTGGCATCAGAGTCTTAGCCCAGTGGACTGCTCCCATTCCGATGAAGAAGAGAGAGATCGCAAGGCCAAGGCCGAGGAAGAGTTGATGAGCATTTGTGGTGCCAAGAATCGGAAGGAAGATGAGTTGATCCTGCGGGATCCCCACATAGGAGAAGATGAAGAGGATTGTGCCGAGGGCAGAGGTGAGGAAGAGTAGCGCTACTTGTTGCTCTGCTCGCTTTGCTGCTTTCGGATCGGTATCTGCTTTACGGTGAACATGTGTCGGAAGTCCTGGGTCTTGTATCGGTTGTAGTGACATTCTCAGATCACCGTGCCTTCGAGGTGAGCCAGACGGCTACACCAATCAGGGCGCCAAGTCCCAAAGTCCACGCTAGTAATCCTTCGGTCACGGGACCAACGCGGCCAAGGGTTGCACCACCCAGAGATGGTTCGGACTCGACTTCTTTGATCCATTTGATGATGTCTAACTTCTCTGCTGGGGTGATTACTTTGTCACCGAAGACAGGCATCGCTTGCGGACCAGTGATCATCGCTTCGTAAATATGACGTGGTTCTACGCCCATCAATGTCGGTGCATATTTACCTTGCGTTAGCGCACCACCTTGACCTGCCAGGTTATGACACATGGCGCAGTTGTTTCTAAAAAGCGTTCCACCCGATGCCGCATTTCCATCGCGCTCCCATGCGATCTCTTCATTGGTGAGCGCCTTCGGTCCTGGTGCCAAAGATGCTACATACTCTGCAAGGGCGGCAGTCTCGTACTCGTCATAAACCGGGGGCTTTCGCACAGCCTGTTGGCTCATATCAGCCATGGGCATACGCCCCGTTCCTACCTGAAAATCAACGGATGCAGAGCCAACTCCGATCAGTGATGGGGCAGCTCCTGCGCCTTCAGCGTTGAGTCCATGACAGGAGGAGCACCCTCTAGCGAAGATCTCTTTACCTTCTTTGATAAGTGTTGCCTTATCGGCGCTAATGACCAGCGCTTTGCTCTCCATCGATTCGGCCGCCGCTTTGCCCGCAGTGAATAGCGCTCCCGCAAGGAATAGTCCCAAAGCGAGAAGGACGGGCCGGAAGAATCGATGTTCCCGATAACGCGAAAGACGTGCCATGACTACCGCCGTCCTCTCACTTGATCAGATAGATCGCAGAGAAGAGTGCGATCCAAACGATATCGACGAAGTGCCAGTAGTAGGAGACGACAATTGCGGTAGTTGCCTGTCGATGTCCGAAACGCCCTGCACGAAAGACACGAACCATCACAATCAAGAATGCGAGCAAGCCACCAGTGACATGAAGACCATGAAAGCCCGTTGTCATATAGAAGACAGAGCCGTACGGATTGGAGGAGAGGGTCAAACCTTCTGAGACTAGGTGTGCATACTCATAGACCTGACCGCCTATAAAGAATGCTCCCATCGCAAAGGTAAGCGCAAACCATTCACGCATTCCCCACTTGCTCCACTGCAAAAGTGATCCAGTGCGCTTTGCTTGAAAACGTTCGGCTGCAAAGACGCCGAACTGACAGGTCACTGAACTCAAAACCAAGACTGTGGTGTTAATCGAAGCAAATGGAATGTCGAGAAGTTCGGTTGATTGAGCCCAGATTTCAGGGCCTTGAACGCCGCGGATCGTGAAGTACATTGCAAAGAGTGCGGCAAAGAACATCAACTCACTAGAGAGCCAGACGATGGTTCCAACAGCAACGATATTGGGGCGATTGATTCGCGGCGCTGGCGCGCTGGCTAAGGCAGCCGAGGACATAAGGCGATTATTCCCCATCTATCGCTCAAACCATGCGGTGAAGGCTCAAGATCAGTGATTGAAAAAAGGTGGTAATCGCCACTATCGATGGCCCGAATCTGACCCTTGAGTTGTTCTGGGTCACACCTCTCAAGAAACTCGCCGGAAACTGACTATTTGGTGGCGCAGATAGACTTCCCGTCATGGAGTCGACTCATTCTGGCGATCATGCACCGGCATTGATTGAGCAACCGCCAAAGCGAGCAAATCTCACGATTGCCGTCTATTCCGATGATTCTTCGACCCGCCTTGCAATCGTTAAGGCGCTGGGTAAGCGAGTTGCCAGAGAACTACCCGAGCATGAAATTCTGGAGTTTGCCACCGGAAGTGCGGTCAAGGATTTTGCGGCAGGCAGGAAACGAGCCGACCTGTTCATTCTCGATGGGGAGGCAGTACCAGAGGGTGGGATGGGAATTGCACGACAACTTAAAGATGAGATCTATCAATGCCCGCCTACCTTGGTGATAACTGGCAGAGCGCAAGATGCCTGGCTTGCCGGATGGTCAGGAGCGGATGCGGTTGTCACTCATCCGATCGATCCATTCACTCTGGCTCGAAGCGTCGCTCGAATTTTTGAGTAGTCGATGTCTTATTGAAGTCGCACCACGAGTGGGCATCGACCATGGTCCGCGACTTTCATCGATAAGAAGCACTTCAGATACTTTCTCGAGAACTCGAACTAGTTTCTCACTCTCCTCATAGTTCTTTGCCGGGATGATGCTCTCGTCATCAATAATCCTTTCACCGCTTAAGAGAAGAGATCTGATTGCTTCTTCCATCAATTCAACCGATGGCGCTGGCGCGGACGATGCGAGGCGACCATAACGAATCAGAAGAAGTTCATCTTCCACGCGGACGACGATTTCAGGGATTCGAGTGATCGAGCGGATGCGCTGACCCCGACTTACACCACGAGCAAATGATGAGAGGCGATTTCGAAGGGCGAGCGCGTCCTCGAACCTTTCGTCACCGGCGAGTTCCTTCATCTTTCGCATTAACTCTTCTTCTAGTGGAGTGCTTGCACCATGTAGTAGTTGATGCACGCTCTGCGTCAACGTCTCGTAGGAATCTTCACTTTGGGCTCCGACGCAGGGTGCATCGCACCGTTTCATCTCATAAAGCGCGCAGGGTGATGCGAGCTTCATACTCCGTGAAGTGATTTTGATAGTGCATTGGCGAATCTTGGTAATCTCGTAAATCGCCGACCGTGCAGCATCAGCTTCATCCACTCCTGAGAATGGACCAGCCCATCCCTCTTCATCGGAGAGCCCAGCGAAACCTCTTACTGTAGAGATTCGAGGAAAAGTCTCATCGGTCAGCCGCAACCAGATTTTCTTCTCGGGAAATTTCGAACGACGGTTGTACCTGGGTTTAATCGAATTGATCATCCGAATTTCTCGAATCTCAGCTTCAGTGACTGTGGGGCACGGGATGGTTTCGATGCTTTCGGCAATGGCAATCATTTCAAGAACGCGACTTCTTGCTTCATTACTTGAGAAGTAAGAGCGCACGCGCGAGGCGATGTTCTTTGATACTCCTATATAGAGCGCTTCGCCATCTGGCCCTTTGAAGATATAGAGCCCCGGACCTTTTGGCAGACCCTCTAGTAGATGACGTTTTGATTGTTGCGCTTGTGTAAGGCGATGCGAGAAATCAAATAGATCTTCCACCGTCGAGACTCCGAGCGACCCGACCCGCCCAATCAGGCCGTGAAAGACATCGACAGTCGCTTTAGCATCATCGAGCGCTCGATGGTTGGGCTGACTATCGGCGCCAAAGAATGGCGCGAGGGTAGAGAGCTTGTTGTTCGGCACCTCGTCGCGCGTCAGAACCCGCCTTGCAATTTTTGCCGTGTCCAAAACTCGATATTTGGGCCAAGGTCGACCGCTTCGCATCATGGCGGCGCGAAGAAATGAGATATCGAATGGTGCGTTATGAGCGACCAATATGGTGCTCTCTGGCGATCCACAGAACTCGATGAAAGTGGGAAGGACGTTCTCAATCTTTGGTGCCTCGGAGACCATCGCATCGGTGATTCCAGTGAGTACAGCGATAAATGGCGGGATACCTGTTCCGGGATTGATGAGCGTTTGGAATTCCCCGATCACTTCACCGCCTCGGATTTTCACAGCGCCGATCTCTGTGATGGCGCAATCCTCAGGTGAACCCCCTGTTGTTTCAAGATCTACAACGACAAAAGTGGCCGATGAGAGCGCGGTGCCAAGATCATCGAATGAACCTTGAATGGAATCCTGGGATTTCATGAAGTGAAGGTACCTCGCGACACCGACAAAGTAGCGTCAAACTCTGATAACTGATGAAAATGAATCAAGCGATAGATTCTCGCCATGGGTACCGAGGGAGCGCCAGCAGGATGGCTTGAGGATTATCAGGCTGAAGGTTCGGGGCGAAATAAAAAGACTGGAATCGTCTTTGTCCATGGCTTTACTGGTTCACCGGCCTCTATGCGCCCGTGGGCTCATCACTTCCACGAACTTGGCTACACCGTTCGAGTGCCGCAGATTCCAGGTCATGGGACGAATTGGCAGGATCTCAATCGAACCCCATGGCATGAGTGGCCGGCAAAGGTCGAGCGAGAACTTGCGCCATTGATCGCACTCTGTGACCGGGTTTTCATATTCGGTCTCTCGATGGGGGGAGCTAACACATTGCATGTGGCGGCAAAGCTCGCCGGAAAAGCGACGGGTGAGAAGTTGGCAGGAATCGTGCTGGTTAATCCGATGATTCACATCCCAGGAATCCGAATCAAATTTGGACCTCTCATTGCAAAGATCACAAAGGGGCTTCCTTCAGTGGGCGATGACATCAAGAAACCTGGCGTCAACGAGTATGGATATGACGTCCTGCCCACGAAGGGCGTTCTAGAACTCAACAAATTTTTGAAAGCAACCAGGTCAATGCTCGGTCAGGTTAAAGCGCCCCTGCAACTATTTCACTCCGTCGAGGACCACGTCCTTCCAGTTTCCAATACTGAAATCATCCTCAACGAAATCGGAAGTAGTGAGAAGACTCGGATCGAATTGACCAATAGTTACCATGTAGCAACCCTTGATTATGACGCCCCGATCATCTTCTCTAACTCTCAACTCTTCGTCGAAAAGATTGTGGGTGATAGATAATGTTTCGTCATCAGAAGCGGATCGCGATCGCCATCGTGATTATCATCGTCGCAGCGCTCGCCATCTCACTCGTCGGCACAGGCTCGGGCCCAAGTAGTCAGGGAATAACAAAGTTAGATTCGCGCGGATTACGTGGCTAGTTTCGGTCCAATTTCGCGAGAAGTCGCCAGATCGTGACAACTCACCAAGTCGACCTTTATCTCTTAGCAAGGCGGGCGCGCAACAGTCTCTCGTCACTCTTTTTTCTCATGGGAATTGTTTCGATGGCCTGGGTGCCGCGCATTCCCGAAATCAAAAGGTCATTTGATCTATCAGACGGCTTTTTTGGAATCGTGTTGATCTGTAGCGGCGTTGGGGCAGCGCTTGGCGCACAGGTAAGCGGCGGACTTGTCCATCGCTACGGATCGAAGAATGTGACTCGAATCGCGCAAGTATTCATGCCCTTGGGGCTGGTAGTTGTGGCTCTCGCTCATTTGCCCGCACTATTAATGGCAGGGCTCTTCCTCTTAGGATTTGCTTATGCCTCGATTGATGTTTCGGTTAACTCGCAAGCTGTCGTCGTGGAGAAACTTCTCGGTAGGCGCCTTATGGTCTCGTTTCATGGCGCGTGGAGTATTGGCGCCTTCTCGATCACTGTTTTTGGCGGTGCTATCTCCAATCTATTGACGCCGCGCGAGAATCTCTTACTTGTTGCGATAGTCGCACTTGCCATTTACATCCCGTCGACTGAGCGACTTCTCGGTCCGAATCGTGATGAACATTTAGGTGTCGCCGGGGATGAACCTCATTCTATTCCAGTCTTTGGAAAAGCGGTGGTACCAATCTGGTTCATGGCCCTTGGCGCTCTTGGCGCTCTCATTGGCGAAGGATCGGCAAGTGATTGGGGCGGGATTCTCCTTGAAGATCACTTGGGAGTATCGAAGGGTGTGAGCGCTTCAGCATTTGCCTCGTTTGCACTTGCCATGATCATTAGTCGATTCGTCGGGGACCATCTCTTTCGTAAATTCGGTATGTACCAAGTCGTAACCACCTTGGCATTGGCAAGTTCGATTATTTGGATTTCATCGATTCTGATTTCGTGGCAGATAGCTGAGAGCAATCGCACCTTCGCACTCATCCTTGTGAATCTTGGATTCTTTGTCGCAGGGTTTGGCATTGGTCCGATGTTTCCTGCCTTCATGTTGGCGGCGGGTACGACGCCGGGAATTCCTGCATCGGTGGGCATTGGCAGAGTGGCCTTTCTTGCGATTGCAGGCTATTTCATCGGCCCCACCATCACTGGATTGATCTCAGAGGCAACCACGCTTCCTCTTGCGATGATCTATCCCGTCGCAATGCTTGCTCTCGGCGCGCTGATGGCTCGTCAACTTCTTCGCTTGGGGCTCGCTGATGCGAAAATATCGTCATGATGTGGCCCAAGCGAGAGTCGTAGCTCATGCTTGAAGCGATCTTTCTCGGACTCCTACAGGGACTTACCGAGTTCCTGCCAATCTCCTCAAGCGCGCATCTTCGGATCGCGGGGGAGTTCCTGCCACGCGCTGGAGACCCGGGCGCTACATTCACTGCGATAACGCAAATTGGTACAGAGCTCGCCGTACTCATCTATTTTCGTAAAGACATTTCGCGAATCATTCAGGGTTTCTTTGCCTCACTCCTTCGCAAGAATGCGAACGATGAAGTCCGACGAGATGGCAAACTCGGTTGGCTGATCATCATTGGATCGTTGCCTATCCTCATTCTTGGATTTATTGGTCAAGACAGCATTCGAACAACATTTCGTTCACTCTGGTTGATAGCAACAATGCTGATTCTCTTCGGTCTCATTCTCGGGTTTCTCGATTGGAGGCGACCGAGTAAGCGCAATCTTGCCGATCTCACCTTGGTCCACGGTCTTCTCTACGGCTTCGCACAAGCGCTCGCGCTAGTTCCAGGTGTCTCTCGTTCAGGTGCAACTGTGGCCATGGGCCGCCTCTTAGGTTACGACCGAGTCTCTGCTTTGAGATATTCATTCTTGCTTGCAATCCCCGCAGTTCTAGCGAGTGGGCTCAATGAGTTAGGCGAGGCGCTCTCAGGTTCGCCCGGTGCTTTCTCACTGAGTGAAACTTTTGTAGCGACTCTTGTTGCTTTCCTTGTTGGTTATGCAGTCATCGCCTGGTTGATGAAGTTCCTTTCGACGAGGTCATTTGCTCCCTTTGTTCTTTACAGAGTCTTATTAGGAACGGCAGTGCTCACTGCGCTCTCTACCGGATTAATCGGCTAGTTATTTGCGTGACATAGTTTGATGCCTACAGCTAGAGAATAGAATCGGAAGTCGTGAAAGAGATACTGTTACTCTAGTAAGGTGGTATCGGTACAGAACTCCAGTTATTTGGAGCTACCGGCTAACTTGCCGGTACCGATAGATGATGGTCAAGCATCGCACTTGGTCGGGTTGACTATGCCTGCTATTGCTTTACCCGCCACATCAGGTCAATCAGTAAGCCTCGCTAACTTACCTAATCGAACAGTCATCTTCATCTACCCAATGACGGGAGTACCTGGCGTCGCACTGCCTGATGGTTGGGATGATGTGCCTGGCGCTCGTGGTTGCACGCCACAAGCTTGTGCTTATCGAGACTCCTACAATGAAATTTTGAGCTATGCCGATGTCGTCTTCGGAATGAGTAACCAAAGCACGAACTATCAAACCGAGTTTCGCGGTCGAGTTCACCTGCCATATCACTTGTTGAGTGATTTGAATGGATTATTCAAGCAAGGCCTTAACCTTCCAACTTTTCAGCTCCATGGGATTACCTATCTCAAGCGGCTCACGATGATCATCTCTGGTGGGGTCATCACCGAGGTCCACTACCCAGTCTTCCCGAGCAATCATGATGCAGCATGGGTGATTAAGACGTTGCAGGAGCAGGGAAGGGATTAGAAGTTATAGAAGGCTAATGTGATAGCTATCGAAATCATGACGAGAGCAATCGCAAAATCTAGAATCTTCCAGAAAACCGGCTTGGACATGAATCGAGATGCGGCTCTTGCACCAAATCCAATCGTTGAAAACCAGAGAAAGCTTGCTACTGCCGCACCAACTGCAAACACCCATTTATCTTGACCAAACTGATTCGCGATACTTCCCAAGAGGATGACTGTGTCGAGATACACGTGGGGGTTGAGAAATGTGAATCCAAGGCAGATGGCAATCGCTTTGCCTAGGCTCTGAGTCGCTTCGCCTTCGGCATCAAGGGAGTGGCTTCGAAATGCCGAACGAATGCTCTTGAGTGCAAACCAAGAAAGATAGAGAATTCCGAACCACCTGATCACCTCAATCAGATCAGGTTGGCTTTGAATCAGTTTTCCAAGTCCACCGGTCCCTAAGAAGATGAGCAAGGCATCAGAAGTCGCGCAAATGATGACAATGGGAAGAGCATGTTGTTTGAGAAGTCCCTGCCGGATGACGAAAGCATTCTGTGCGCCAATCGCCAAGATAAGCGACATTCCAGAGATGAAGCCGAGGGCGAGTGCGGTCACCATTTACGTAGCCTAACCAAGGGTTGCATTGGCGCAGATGTCAGCTGCGGGTCACTCTAGGAGAAGCTACGTAAGAACAAATTCTTATGTCGCTCGGATTTGCTCAACCAGAAGTCGCGAATCTCGGCGATATCTATATTTACCCCTTTGCTTGCCTGCCAACTTTTATACGGAAATGCCTTGATCTGATCGAGGAGGGCATCCACGTGGGTGACATCAATTTCGGGCAGTGCCGTCACCTCAATGATTGCCGCCTCTGTCTTATCCCAGACGTGCGACGGGACATTCGACAAGATAAGGGCATCCATACCTTGAGTGTCACACTTGATTACATAACTCTCGTACGAATTGAGATTTGCCAGGAAATACTCGGCCGTGTCAATGAGGCGAATAGTCTGCTTGACTCTATTGATTGATGGAACAGTCTTCTCGAAGAGTGAAGTATTTCCATCATTTGATGCTTCGGTATACATGGGAGCTTCATCATTTTGATTACTCAGTGCAAAATTACATATATGGACGTCTTTAAAGGAGATTAGGTTTGTCTTGATGGCCTGGGCGTACTGGGGGACTGGTTCAAAGAGAAAAAGAGAGTTGGAAGTTTTCGCAAGATTCATTGCTTGAAGTGCAACGAGACCTGAGTTCGCTCCTATGTCCAGCAAAACTGTCCGCGACTCGCTTCCCACAAGATTCTCGGCCGATCGTTTCAGCGCTGAAGCGAGGAACTTAGCTTCATCAAGTTCCCAACTTCCGAACTGCCTTACGCTCTCATAGATGACGTGATCTTTCGGTATTTCAAGGATTGACCCTTTGCGGCCAAGTGCGCAGTCCCGTCTCAATTTCAATAGCGTGCTGCCATGCGGTGATTGACCGATGACTTGCGCACCTTCAACCTTAAACAGCAGTCTGATGATATGAATCCACTTCATCCTCAATCTCGCGGGGAGAGAGGTTAAAGGAAGCGGCGCTACAAGTGGAAACCACGACTTGATCTTCACCAACGGAATCCAGAGACGAAACTTGACCATTGGGGCAGACGACTTCAACTTTAAAAGCGGAGCCAATAGTTTGAATGTCACTGAGCGCAACCTCTCATGACATCCTTGATTGAAATCGTTGAGCAATATTCATCGCCGATTTTCGACTCACAACTCTTCACCCACCCTATGATTGGCGAGAGGTCATTAAATCACCTTAGAAGCAGGAGGAGGGGCGCAGTGGCCACGTTGCGAGTAGCAACAGTTATGTTCAACAGCGAGAACCCGGAAGAACTTGTGGCGCTTTTAGGTCACGAGGAAAACCTCTAAATGGTTGGTCAGAGGCAGAACGATCTTCACTTTTCGAGTCTAGCCACGGAAGATTCTTCGGTTTAGACTCCTTTCTTGTGAAGGTGACTGCTAGGCAATGGCTTGCCTTAACTCTCACCACACTTTTTTTTCTCGCAGGAACGTCACCTTCCATTGCGGCCGTTGGCGATGTCATACCTGGTCGAACATTTGAACCGCATAATCCGCCCTACTGGCTTGCATGTTCAACGCTCAATCAAACTGATAATTGCGTCGAATCAATTGAGCTTTTTGATGAAAAAACTAAAACTTGGATCAAGGGCGTTGAGTTAAAAAATCCATGGTTTAAACAAGGTTCATCAATGCCCCTTCGCGAAGAAGACCCGTCCGGGAAGTTTGTCTGTGGAACCGGTAACACCAGCGAATACGATGTTTGTTATGAGTTCCCCGGAGCAGCAATCGACGGTAGTAGTCAGTATGTTGCGACTATTGTCTATTCGAAGGAGGAAGTGCCTGGTTTTCCAAGAATCAAGAATTCATTTGTACCTTTGAATGGGGTCGACCCGCGAAAACCACTTGATTCGCGAACGAATGCTTGGCAAGTACTGAAACCAGGGACGACGTGGCGGATGACTCTAATCGCCGACAAAGTTGCTCGAGGGGCAGGTCTTGCTTGGGCGTGGATGAAGAATCCCAGTATCGATATTGAAACTGGTAAAGATGGTAAGAAGAGGTTGATTACATCTGGCTCAGTTCAAGAAGTTCATTCCTACCGACACGATGGCCCATGGGACAAAAATCCTTGCATGCAAGATGTCAAGAACGAGCTTGTTGCTAACGACTATCGGGTTGAGTATTCAATCAACATCGAGCCCTATGTAGGAGAGTATGCCATCCTGCAAGGCACCCCGCCGGGTGGAATGTTTCTAAATTCAAACGGTGGCTGCGCATACGAAGTGAAATTCGACAGGCAGAACAACAAGATAATCGTCGTTTCTACGGGGCCGCATTTCGATGTTTTTAAGAATGTCATTGACGGCTGGTTCGAGGCAAGTATTCGGGGTGATCTCATCCGAAAGGTGTTTGGCTTGGAACCAAAGAATATGCAAGAGGCGATTATTGAAGTCACAGATAATGCGGGAAGTCCGAAAGCCGCAATATTCACCACGCAATATAAGAGCGTGACAGACAAAGTTGAGATAAAGGGATTGGGTTTTACTTTCTCCTCAACAAAGATTGCCATAACTCTAAAGAAGCCGGTCGAGGGAGAAACACCGCCCCCCTCCAATAACTCAGGTAGCAGTACATCGGGCTCTAATTCGGTAGATAATCTAAAAAAGAACTCGACCCGGATTTATACCCTCAAAAATGGCGCCACAATCATCGCAAGTCCCGGAGATCTCTTGGTCTTTAAATCAAAGGTGAAAGGTCGGTGGCTTGTTGAATCAGGTGGTAGCGGTCTGATTCAAACTTTGCCACTGCCGAAGGGTTTAGGTGTCACTTCAGGTTTCGCTCTGAAAGCTACGGCAAAGGGAACTACAACTGTTCCAATCAAGATTGGTGCAAAAGTCTTTAAAATAAAACTCGTCGTGAAGTGATTTTCAAACTTTGCTGTGGACGATACTGGGATTGAACCAGTGACATATGTTTCCACATGTCCATATAGATGAAATTCCTACTTGGTTCAGACATTAGACCATCGGGTAGACATTTTTGGCATTTGGATCCCACGATGTCAGATCTGGGTTCAACATTCCTGGGGAGCAGAAGGAGGAGTCTGGGTAACGAGTGGCAACTCTTGAGAAACGCACCATGCCCCGGATGCGC
>VGAI01000008.1 GCA_016870815.1 Actinomycetota bacterium | reverse complement strand
CAAGTTGATCAGAATCGATGACGATAGCGCCAAGTGCCTCAAGGTAGTCACCGACGAGTGACTTACCTGAACCGATTCCCCCAGTGACCGCAACGGTGAGCACGGGATGAAACTACTCGGTGGCTCCCTCGGCTGTCGCAGCAGTTACGCCAGCTTCAGCGGCAACAGCATCAGCGGCTTTCGCTTCCGCCTTCTGCTTCTTATGGGCTACAAAACGAGCCTGCGCCTCTGCGTATTGACGCTCCCACTCTTCACGCTGGGATTCGTAACCCGGACGCCATTCCTGCGTCTCTGGATCGAATCCTTCTGGGTAGATGAAGTTGCCATTCTCATCGTAACGAGCCTGCATTCCGTATTGCGAGGGATCAAAGGCTTCAACCTCGACATCATGACCTTCATTGGCCTGCTTCAGCGAAAGAGAAATTCGACGTCGTTCGAGATCGATATCAATGATCTTGACGAAGAGTTGGTCGCCGACCTGAACCACCTGCTCTGGAATCTCGACATGGCGTTCGGCCAACTCAGAGATATGTACGAGACCTTCGATTCCATCGAATACTCGAATGAATGCACCAAATGGAACCAACTTCGTAACTTCGCCTGGGACCACTTGATTGATGGTGTGCGTTCTAGCAAATGCCTGCCAAGGATCTTCTTGTGTTGCTTTGAGTGAGAGTGAGACACGCTCGCGCTCAAAGTCCACTTCAAGTACTTCTACGGTTACTTCATCACCGACGGCAACTACTTCACCTGGATGATCGATGTGCTTCCATGAAAGCTCAGAGACGTGAACCAAGCCATCTACGCCACCAAGATCCACGAAGGCGCCAAAGTTGACGATCGAAGAGACAACTCCAGTTCGGACCTGTCCGCGTTGAAGTTGGTTGAGGAATGAGGTGCGTGACTCAGATTGAGTCTGTTCAAGATAGGCACGACGCGAGAGCACGACGTTATTTCGATTCTTATCGAGTTCGATGATTCGTGCTTCGACCTGTTTGCCGATATATGGGGTGAGATCTCGGACGCGACGAAGTTCAACCAGTGATGCTGGCAAGAAGCCACGCAAACCGATATCAACAATCAAGCCGCCTTTGACGACTTCAATGACCGTTCCGACGACCACTTCATCACGATTCTTCTTCTCTTCAATATCGACCCAAGCCTTCTCGTACTGCGCTCTCTTCTTCGAGAGAATTAGCCGTCCCTCTTTATCTTCTTTCGTGAGAACTAGCGCTTCAACGCGCTCACCTACTTTGACGATCTCAGATGGATCGAGGTCATTACGGATCGAGAGCTCACGGGCAGGAATCACACCCTCTGTCTTGTAACCGATATCCAGTAGGACTTCTTCACGATCTACCTGGACTACGACGCCTGAAACGAGGTCGCCGTCATTGAAATTCTTTATTGTTCCTTCGATTGCTGCGAGAAAATCTTCGGCTGTGCCGACATCGTTGATGGTTACTTGTGAGGTGGACAAGGGACTCCGGTTGACAGGGACTAGTAGGGACAGGGACGCGCTCAAGGCGAAACTTTTGAACTCCTAAGGATTTGAAGAACGGGAGACCCGCACGACCATCAAAGGACTCAATCAATGAGCAGTCGAAGGCTACTTTCGTCGCGTCCTTGAGGTCAAACTGAGGGTCAGTGGGCCGCCTCGTCCCAACTTACCCCTATCCCAACGCTTACCTCCAACGGTAAATCAAGCGGATAGGCCTTACTCATCCCATCCCGAACCAACTTTTCCAATTCCATCTCCTCGCCTGCCATCACCTCGAAGATCAATTCATCATGTACCTGCAAGATCATTCTTGAGTTGAGACCAGCTTTTTCGATCCCATCTTCAACGATCAACATGGCGCTCTTAATGATGTCGGCGGCTGAACCCTGAATAGGGGCATTGAGCGCCATCCGCTCTGCCATCTCTCGGCGTTGTCGATTCTCACTCGTTAGGTCAGGGAGATATCGACGCCTACCTAGCAGCGTCTCTGTGAAACCGCGCTCCCTTGCAGTGCGAACAACACTTTGAAGATAGTCACGGATTCCGCCAAATCGGGTGAAGTAGTCATCCATCAACTTCTGCGCCTCAGATGGCGAGAGGTCTAACTGCTGAGCGAGCCCGAATGCTGATAGTCCATACGCAAGCCCGTATGACATGGCTTTGATAGTACGTCGCATCTCGCTACTCACTTGATCCGGCTTTACACCGAATACCAATCCCGCGACCGAGTTATGAAGATCCTCGCCTGAATTAAAAGCCTCAATGAGATGTTTATCGGCTGAGAGATGAGCCATGATTCGCATCTCTATCTGACTGTAATCAGCAGTCAGAAGTTGAGAATATGGTTTTTGGGCGATGAAGCAATCTCGGATTCGCCTGCCCTCTTCGCTTCTCACTGGGATGTTCTGCAGATTTGGATCAGTCGATGAGAGACGTCCTGTGGCAGCAACTGTCTGCTGAAAAATGGTGTGGATCCGCCCTGCTTTCGCACTGGTGATCAAACCTTCTAAGACCGTCTCAAGTTTTCCAACTTCCCGAATTCGAAGCAATGAGGTGAGAAGTGGATGATTCGTCTCTTGGTGGAGCCACATGAGTGAGTCGGCATCGGTGCTGTAACCACTCTTGATCCGCTTCGTCTTCGGGAGTTTGAGTTCTTCAAAGAGCACAACCTGCAACTGTTTCGGGGAATTGACATTGAATTCATGCCCGGCGCAGTCGTGGGCTTTACCGATCTCACTTGCCAACTCGTTGGAGAAACCCCTCTGGATTTCCTTCGCTTTTGCAGTATCAAAACCAATCCCGAGATGCTCCATCTTGGCGAGCGAGAGAGCCAAAGGGATCTCAAGCTCTGCAAGAAGATCGCTCACGCCTTGGTCTTGCAATTGTTTTGTCAGCAGTTCACGAAGCGACCAGAGGTCACTCGCTAACTCGGGTGCAAAAGTAGAGGAGGTAAAAAGATCTTGGTCATCGCTCGGGATACTCCGCTCGATACCGAGATGTTCCTGAACCAAGGTTTCCAGGGAGAGATCGCGAACACCTGGGTTAAGTAGGTACCCGGCAAGTTCAGAATCAAAAAGGACCGTGGTTGAGTCACTGAATTCGATTTCCCGCAGCCATGATTTCACGCCATGGCCAAAGAAGGCGCAGTCTTTGAGGCTCTCACGAGTAAGTGCTCCGACAAAAAATGAGTGAACAACCCCCCGTCGTGGCGAGAGTGCAACTTCGAGTTCGCCTGACTCAACCTTTCGCTCCACCACTAAGGAAAATTCACCGCTAATGTCAGCAAGAGCCTTCTCTAGACTCGACTTGATTACCTTCACTTCACTCGAGGCTGCCTTCGCGGGAGTCGAAGGATCACTCTTCGCGTCATCTAGTGAATCCGCAGAAATGGGTAGCTTCTCAATTCGCTCTTTGAGCGCTTTGATCTCTAACTTGGCGAAGAGTGAGCGAGTCCGGCCGAGGTCAATCCCTTCCCACTTTCCCATCACCAATGAAGAGAGCATGGATACATCTATCGGAACATCATCGACGAGGTGTGTGAGTTCACGGTTGAGCAGGACTTGTGAGGTGTGGGCACGAAGTGCATCGCCAACTTTGCCGGGAACCTGATCCGCCTTCGCGATGAGCCCTGAGAGTGAGCCGTACTCTTGAATCCACTTGATGGCTGTCTTCTCGCCTACCCCTGGAATTGAGGGAAGGTTGTCGCTGGGATCGCCACGAAGTGCAGCAAAATCTGGATATTGCGAGGGGGTGAGCCCGTACTTCGCTTCAACGCTTGTTGGTGTCATTGAAGCAAGCTCGGTGACCCCCTTCATTGGATAAAGCACCGTTACATGATCATTGATCAACTGGAACGAATCTCGATCGCCTGTCGTGATGAAAACTCGATTATCGTCAGATTCAGCTGTCACGGCTCTGGTCAAGGTAGCGATGAGATCGTCGGCCTCATATCCCTCGCGAATAACGATGGGAATATTGAACCCTTCAATCATCTCGATGATGTAATCGATCTGCGATCTGAACTCATCAGGAGATTTCACCCGATTGGCTTTGTATTCGGGGAATCTTTCGGTACGAAATGTCTTACGAGAATGGTCGAAGGCGACGATGACCTGGTCTGGCTTCTGTTCTGCTAGGAGATTGGCCAACATCGAGCAGAAGCCGTAAATGGCGTTAGTTGGCTGGCCAGTCGAAGTCGCGAACCGATCTACCGGAAGTGCATAGAAGGCGCGGTATGCGAGCGAATGACCATCGAGTAAGAGGAACTTCTTCATATCTGCCCACTCTTTCTCATACCGAGAGTGTGCCACATTGGATTTATTGAGGTCGCTCACTGCTTTTGCCGCATGCTCTGCCCTATCATGCACTCATGTCTATCGATGATTCCGGCAAGATCAATGACTATATGGATTTCCTCGTCAAGCGTGGCAGTGGTGAGCTTGGCGCGAGAATGGGGATCGAGATCCTTGAGGCTTCTCCGGAACGAGTCGTCGGAAGGATGCCAGTTGAAGGAAATAGACAACCCATTGGTTTGCTTCACGGCGGTGCCAATGTCGTACTTGCAGAGAGCCTAGGTTCAATCGCATCACAGCTCCATGCCGGTTTCAATCGCACATCAGTTGGGATTGAGGTAAGCGCGACTCACCACAAATCAGCGACATCGGGCTTTGTCACAGGAGTCGCTACGGCGATCTCACTCGGAAGAACTCTCACCTGTTACGAGATCGTTCTAACTGACGAGAAGGGCGTGAAGACTTGTACCGCTCGCCTGACGTGTTTGATTCTCGACCGAGCTCCGAAGCCTTTTCAGGCTTGATCTATAATCCACCTTTTGCCGGGTCTAGAACTGCCTCTGCCACTGCTTTCATCGAGACTCGCTTATCCATCGCCGTCTTTTGTATCCAGCTAAATGCCTCGGGCTCAGAGATATTGAGCGCCTTCATTAAGACACCTTTTGCCCGATCGACGAGCTTTCTGCTCTCTAGTCGCTGATGAATATCTGCCACCTCTGACTCGAGCGCTTTCATTTCTTTAAAACGCGCAATCGCAATCTCAATCGATGGTCTGAGATCTCCGATCGTGAAAGGTTTAACAACGTAAGCCATTGCTCCCGCTTCACTCGCGCGGTCAATCAATTCTTTCTGACTGAAGGCGGTCAGGATCAAGATCGCACACTTTCCTTGTATTTGTTGGGCAGCAGAGATCCCATCAAGGATCGGCATCTTGACATCAAGAATCGCAAGATCTGGCGCATGTTGATCGACGAGAGAAATTGCATCATTTCCATTGGTGGCTTCGCCAACCACGTCATAACCAGACTCGGTGAGCATTTCGATGAGGTCAAGGCGAATCAGTGCTTCATCTTCGGCGACCACAATTCGATGGGACATGTGCCTCGAGTCGGATTTGAACCGACACTATGCGGTGTTTGAGACCGCCCTCTCTACCGTTGGAGTACCGAGGCTTTTAACAACCTTGACGAGAGTGCGATTATAGCCAAGAGATTATCGGTAAGCCGGCGCGATTCCATCTACTGCTGCACCTATGACATGCACGCGCATAGCATTGGTAGAGCCAGGAATCCCCGGAGGCGAACCTGCGACGATCAATACATTCTCACCCTTTGCCACCGTCCCACTTTTGATAAGAATTTGATCAGCTTGTTTGACCATCTCATCCGTTGTCGTCACAGTCGGAACGATTAAGGGTTCCAGTCCCCAACTGAGCGCCAATCTGTTGAATGTCGCTTGCTCTGGAGTGAGGGCGAGCATCGGAATAGAACTCCTCAATCGACACATACGACGAGCAGAGTCACCGCTCTGCGTGAATGCGATCAGATATTTCGCTCCGATAATCGAACCAACCTCGGTTGCTGCCTTCGTTATCGCGCCACCTTTGGTTCTTGGTGCGTGCTTGAGTGGGGGAATCAAATCAAGTGCTTCAGCTTCAGTCTTCTCAATAATTCGCGCCATGGTCTGAACCGATTCAATCGGATATTCACCGATGCTGGTCTCACCAGAGAGCATCAACGCATCGGCGCCATCAATTACAGCATTGGCACAATCTGTTGCCTCAGCTCTAGTTGGGCGCGGATTGTGAATCATGGAATCAAGCATCTGCGTCGCCACGATCACCGGCTTGGCGTTCTCTCGAGCGGCAGTGATGCATCTCTTCTGCACCATAGGTACATCTTCGAAGGGAAGCTCAACACCAAGGTCGCCTCGCGCAACCATCAATCCATCAAAGGTGTCAATGATCTCTTGCAGATTCTCGACTGCTTGTGGCTTCTCGATCTTCGCGATAACCGGAATCCTCACTCCTGCCTCATCCATGATTCGATGGACATCTTCGATGTCTTTGGCGCTTCGCACGAAGGAGAGCGCTATGAAATCGGCTCCTACTTTGAGCGCCCACTTGAGATCTTCGACATCTTTCTCAGACATAGCTGGTACCGAGACCGCAACGCCTGGGAGGTTTATCCCCTTGTTGTTGCTAACGGTCCCACCTTGAAGAATCTCCGTGACAACTTCGCGTTCTTTGGATTCGACGACTCGAGCCATCACGCTTCCATCGTCAATCAGGATCAAATCACCCTTCTTGCAATCTCCAGGAAGACCCTGATAGGTCGTGCTCGCGCGAGAGGCATCTCCATCAATCTCATCAATCGTGATTGTGAAGGTGTCACCCACGGACAAACGATGGGGACCAGCGCTGAATCTGCCCAAACGAATTTTCGGTCCCTGTAGATCCACCAGGATCGCAACGGGGCGACCTGCCTCTGCCGCACTCTCACGGATGATTCCAAAGAGACGTTCGTGTTCTGGATAGTCTCCGTGGGAAAGATTAAGACGAGCCACATTCATTCCAGCTTCAATAAGCTGCGAAATCTTCGCTTCACTCGCTACCGCAGGGCCCATGGTGCAGACGATCTTTGCTCTGCGCTTCCATGTATGAGCAGCAAACATGATCAAATCCTATCTTCAGACCGTCAGCGGTCGATCAGTTGGCTCGATTACGGCAGGCAATTGCGTTCGACCAGTCAAGTACTCGTCAACGTGTGCAGCAGCGCTTCTTCCCTCTGCTATCGCCCAAACGATAAGAGATTGGCCTCGCCCGGCATCGCCACAGACGAAGACATTCTCAACGTTACTTTGATAGGAACTATCGCGCGCGATCAATCCGCGATCATCCAATGAGATGGCAAAGTCATCGATGAGTGCATTTCGCTCTGGACCAGTGAAGCCAAGTGCAAGTAGCGCCATCTCGCATTCAATCTCGTGTTCGCTACCAGGTATCGGTTGGAATCTGCCATCTTCGAATTTCGTCTTCACGACTTTCAATGCTCGAAGATTTCCGTCGCTATCGCCCAAGAACTCTTGGGTTGCGAGCGCATAGAGTCGATCGCCACCTTCTTCATGTGCGCTACTAGTTCGATAAACCATGGGATAGGTGGGCCAAGGTTGATTTGATGGTCGTTCATCAGATGGTCGGGGCATGATCTCTATCTGTGCGATAGATGCTGCTCCTTGGCGTATCGCAGTCCCGAGGCAATCCGCTCCGGTATCGCCGCCGCCGAGGATCACGACTTTCTTGCCTTCAGCGCTAATAGATTTCTCTGCCAGATACTCCGATTCAACTTCACCGAGCGCTTGCTTATTGCCCCAAGGCAGATACTCCATCGCTTGGTGAATCCCGCGTAGATCTCTTCCAGGAATTTCAAGCTCGCGCCACTTTGTAGCTCCAGTTGCAATCACGATCGCGTCATAACGAGATTTAAGTTCTGATACCGCGAGATCGACGCCGACATCTACACCCGTGCGAAATCTCGTACCCTCGCGCTCCATTTGCTTGAGCCGTCGATCAAGGACGTTCTTCTCCATCTTGAACTCAGGAATTCCGTAACGAAGTAAGCCTCCGATCTTCTCTGCCCGCTCATAGACAACGACGGTGTGGCCAGCGCGTGTTAGTTGTTGCGCTGCGGCAAGTCCAGCAGGACCACTTCCAATGACAGCAACGATCTTGCCCGTGATTCGGTCTGCAGGCAGTGGTCTTACATGTCCGCGCTCAAAGGCTTCTTCGATGGTGCGAAGTTCCACTTGTTTGATTGTCACTGGATCGCCATCTATTCCCACGACACAAGCGCTCTCACATGGCGCCGGACAGAGTCGTCCAGTGAACTCGGGGAAATTATTCGTTGCATGAAGGCGTGCGATCGCCTCCTCTTTCTCATTTCGCCAGATCAGGTCATTCCACTCTGGAATGAGATTTCCCAGCGGACATCCTTGGTGACAGAACGGAATGCCACAGTCCATACAGCGACCGGCCTGTTTTTGAAGGTCTGTGAATTCCTGATCGCGATAGACCTCGCGCCAATCCATGATTCGAACATCGACTGGTCGCCGATCAGGGTTCTTGCGTGGCGTCACAAGGAAACCTTTTGGATCAGCCATTGCCAACCTCCATGACTAATCGTTCGACATCTTTACCCTCACGCTCGGCACGAGCGATCGCCGAGAGCACCCTCGCGTAATCACGTGGCATGACCATGGTGAAGCGATGGAGAGCATCGTCCCAATCACGTAATAGTTCAGCGGCAACCAATGAACCCGTCTCGGCATGGAAGCGAGAGATGATTGATTGAAGTGATGCAGATTGATCTTTCGGAACGGAGAGCAGGTCAACCATCTCACCATTGATCAGTGAATGATCAGCATCAAGGAGGAATGCTCTTCCGCCCGACATTCCTGCTGCAAAGTTGCGCCCAGTCCTACCCAAGACGACAACAACACCGCCCGTCATGTATTCGCATCCATGATCGCCCACAGCTTCGGCAACCGCTGTCGCGCCGGAATTTCGAACACAGAAACGCTCGCCGACAACTCCCCTGATGAGAATCTCACCCGAGGTCGCTCCATATCCGATGACGTTTCCAGCGATGACATTCTCTCGGGAATCAAATGTTGCGCGCTCATCGGGACGCAGAATCACCCTGCCCCCTGAAATCCCCTTTGCGACGTAATCATTTGCATCGCCATAAAGGCGAAGCGTCAGTCCTTGCGGGATAAATGCGCCAAATGATTGACCTGCAGAACCATGGAAAGAGATATCGATACTGTCTTCACTCAGTGGCGAACTATTTCGCCTGGTGATTTCAGAACCCAACATTGTTCCCACGGTTCGATTGCCATTTCTAATCGCCATATCAAGATGTATCGGCTCTCCAGAATCGATGCTCGATGAAGCAAGTCGGATCAATTCGTGATCGAGGGCTTTCGCCAAACCATGCTCTTGCTTGACCCTCTGTTTTCTCGGAGCGTCGAGATTTGATTGAGGAAAGTGAAGTATTGGTGAGAGGTCAAGTCCCGATGCTTTCCAATGATCGAGCGCTGCCTTGGTATCGAGATATTCCACCATGCCGACTGCCTCATCAAGAGACTTCAAGCCAAGTGATGCCAAGATCTCGCGAACCTCTTCGGCGATATATTCGAAGAATGTTTCTACGAACTCTGGTTGACCAGTGAATTTCTTCCTCAATTCTGGGTTCTGTGTGGCAACTCCTACCGGGCAGGTATCAAGATGACAGACCCGCATCATGATGCAACCAGAGACCACCAATGGAGCGGTAGCAAAGCCAAACTCTTCGGCGCCAAGTAGCGCAGCGATAACGACATCTCGTCCTGTCTTCATTTGACCATCGGTCTGCACCACAATTCGATCGCGAAGGCCATTGAGCATCAAAGTTTGTTGTGTCTCGGCAAGACCAAGTTCCCAGGGTGCGCCAGCATGTTTGAGTGAAGTGAGCGGCGATGCCCCCGTGCCGCCATCATGCCCTGATATGAGGACTACATCAGCATGCGCCTTGCTTACACCTGCCGCTACCGTGCCGACACCGACCTCAGCCACTAGCTTCACGTGAATTCGCGCCTGGTGATTGGCGTTCTTCAAATCATGAATAAGTTGTGCCAGATCCTCGATGGAATAGATGTCGTGGTGCGGCGGAGGCGAGATCAGCCCAACACCGGGAGTTGAATGCCTTACCTTCGCAATCCAGGGATAGACCTTGTTTCCAGGAAGTTGACCACCTTCGCCAGGTTTTGCACCTTGTGCCATCTTGATCTGGATGTCATCGCTATTCACTAGATATTCGCTGGTGACACCGAATCGACCACTTGCAACTTGCTTGATCGCCGAACGTTTTGAATCTCCATTGTCGAACCTGCGATAGCGATCTGGATCTTCGCCACCTTCACCTGTATTTGATTTGCCCCCGAGGCGATTCATCGCGATAGCCAATGTCTCATGAGCTTCCTGTGAGATCGAGCCATAGCTCATCGCGCCGGTAGAGAATCGCTTCACGATCTCTGAGACAGGCTCTACTTGATCTATTGGGATTGCAGGCTTGATACCTTGCTTCAAGGTGAAGAGTCCTCGCAAGGTCATTAGACGCTTACTCTGATCATCTACCTTTGCGGTGTACTTCTTGAAGATGTCATATCTTCGTGCGCGAGTGGAGTGCTGCAGTGCGAAAACCGTTTCAGGATCAAAGAGATGCGGTTCGCCGTCGCGTCGCCATTGATACTCCCCACCAATTGGTAGACGTTTTGTCCCTGGGATCTCCCCTCCTGGTGGATAGGCAATATGGTGGCGCGCAATCGTTTCTTTAGCAATCACATCGATGCCCACCCCACCCAATTTCGAGGTACAGCCGACGAAGTATTTATCGATCAATTCGCGGGAAAGCCCTATCGCTTCGAAAACTTGCGCCCCGGTGTAGGAGGCGATGGTTGAAATTCCCATCTTCGACATCACTTTAAGGACGCCTTTACCGAGCGCCTTGATCAGGTTTCGAACCGCTTTTTCTGGAGTCAGATCAGTGATTACTCCCTGCAATACGAGGTCTTCCACACTCTCCATGGCGAGATATGGATTGACCGCCGCTGCGCCAAAACCAATCAAGAGGGCGACGTGGTGAACCTCTCGGACTTCGCCTGTCTCAACAACCAGCCCCACTTGAGTTCGCGTCTTCTCGCGGATCAGATGGTGATGTACTGCTGCAGTGAGCAGAAGTGATGGGATGGGCGCATTCTCACCATCGCCATCGCGATCCGAGAGAACAATGAGTCTTACACCTTCTGCAATAGCAGTTGAGATCTCGAAGCAGATCTCAGTGATTCGATCTTCAAGTGCCTTGCCTCCACCAGCAATGGGAAAGAGACCTCGAACCACATGGGCAGCAAAGCCTGGATTGTCACCATCGGCATTGACATGAATGATCTTGGCTAGCTCGTCATTGTCGATGACTGGGAAGGCAAGTGAGATCTGTCGACACGAGGCAGGACCTGGGTCAAGAAGATTATGTTCTGGACCAATCGATCCACCGAGAGATGTGACCAGCTCTTCTCGAATCGCATCAAGTGGCGGATTAGTCACCTGCGCAAAAAGTTGTGAGAAATAGTCAAAGAGCACTCGCGGTCGTTCTGAGAGCGCGGCAATAGGTGTATCTGTTCCCATCGATCCAATCGGCTCTGCTCCATTTCGAGCCATAGGAGTAAGGAGAATTCGAAGTTCCTCTTCGGTGTATCCAAAAGCTCGTTGTCGGCGCACTACCGAAGAATGGGGATAGAGGATGTGCTCTCTTGCCGGAAGATCACTGAGGCGAACGATTCCGGCATGTAGCCATTCTCGATAAGAGGCGCCTGAGGCAAGTGAATCTTTGATTTCGTTATCTTCGATGATTCGTCCAGCCTCGACATCGACAAGGAACATTTTGCCGGGCTGCAATCTTCCCTTTCGAACTATCTTCGATGGATCTATTTCAAGGACACCGACTTCACTTGCAAGGACGACGAGACCTTCATTGGTAATCCAGAATCTTGAAGGACGAAGACCGTTTCGATCAAGAACTGCCCCTACCTGTCGACCGTCAGTAAAGGTGACGCATGCCGGGCCATCCCAAGGCTCCATCAACGATGCATGAAATCGATAGAAATCCTTATGGTGATCGGGCATTGTCTGATGGTTCTCCCATGCCTCGGGGATCATCATCAAGACTGCATGAGGCAGTGATCTACCGCCGAGATAGAGCAACTCCAGAACTTCATCAAAGGAGGCGGAATCAGAGCCCTCTGGATTGACGATTGGGAACAATCGCTTGATATCTCCAGGAATCAAATCGCTTGCCAGTAATGATTCTCGAGCAGACATCCAGTTTCGATTTCCTCGAATCGTATTGATTTCGCCGTTGTGGGCGATATACCGATAAGGATGCGCCAGCGGCCACGAAGGAAAGGTATTTGTTGAGAATCGTGAGTGGACCAAGGCAAGAGATGAGGTGACGCGAGAATCAGATAAGTCGGGGAAGAATTCTTCGAGTTGGCCCGTAGTCAACATTCCCTTGTAGACGATGGTTCGAGAGGAGAGTGATGGAAGATAGATATCGAGTTCGTGTTCGATGCGCTTTCTAAAGCAGAACGCCTCCCGTTCCAAGTCAAGATCCTTCGAACCTTTCGTTGAGGCGATAAATATCTGACGAAAGTTCGGCATAGTCGAGAGCGCTGTCTTTCCAAGACTTGATGGATTAACGGGTAAATCACGCCAACCAAGAACCTTCACTCCCTCTTCGTGCGCAATCTCCTCTAGCCGAGTGAGATTCGTACTCTGACTCCCCATGAAAGCAATACCTGTCGCATAGCTTCCCGGCTCAGGAAGTTGGAAGCCGGCGACTTCGCGAAAGAAGTGATCAGGAATCTGAATCAAGATCCCAGCACCATCACCACTATTGACCTCAGCACCTGATGCACCACGGTGCTCCAGATGACGAAGAGCAGTAAGTGCGCTGGACACAATCTCATGGCTTGGCTTCTTGTTAAGCGTTGCAACCATTGCTACACCGCATGCATCATGCTCATTTCGAGGGTCGTAGAGACCCTGAGCAGAGGGCAGTGATGATGGATAAGCCACGGAACTATTCCTTCAGATTGATGTCTTGCGCGGTGAAGAGAGGGACTTCAGTGGCCCTGTAGTGAGATAAGTCTACGCACCTGACCGATTACGGCCAATCGATTTCGCTCAGCCCGAGTTTGTTCAGATGCCAGAGATGTGCGCAATCTGGCCAACGAGTGCAGTGATGCCCATTCCGAAGGAGCCTCCAGCGAGGACCCGAGCCACTGCGCGGGGAACTGAGGCTCCTGCCGTAATCCCACTGAGCACTCCGGTGACAACTAGCCCGATGAGAGTAATCCCCACGATCGACCATGCCTTAGTTCCAAGCGTCGGAGCAAGTGCGCCAAGAATTGGAATGATTCCTCCAGCGGTAAAACTCAATCCTGAAGCGAAAGCGGCTTGTAACGGTCGCGCCATCGTGAGGTGTGTCTGTCCAAGTTCATCGCGAAGATGGGCCCCTAGCGCATCCTTCGCATGTAGCTCCTTGGCAACTTGTTTGGCAAGATCTCGTGAAAGCCCTCGATCTTGATAGATCCGAGTCAGCTCCTCTAACTCGCCTTCTGGATCTTCTGAGAGATGTTTCGCTTCAAGTATGCGATCGGCCTTCTCGATATCGTTCTGAGAGCGAACCGAGACGTACTCTCCTACCGCCATCGATGTGGCACCAGCAGCAATTCCAGCAAGTCCTGCAGTCAAGACCACATCATTGGCACCGACGGCAGCAATACCAACCATCAACGACGAATTAGAAACCAATCCATCGTTTGCGCCGAGCACTGCTGCGCGAAGCCAGCCCGCCCTACGGGTCTTATGTTCGTTATTTCGCTCGTAAACATTCTCGATTGGCATAATCTGAAGATTACTCTCTACTTCGTCTGAAGAAATAGACCATCGCGCAGATGCCGACAAGAATCGAGGTGAGCGTGTTGATTCGAAGACCTCCGATTAAGGTTGCTGCATCGATACGCACCAATTCAATGAAGAATCGGCCCAAGCAATAGAGCGCCACATAGAGAGCGAAGAGAGTCCCGGGCCGATTTCGAAGCCGCGACGTTAAGCGAATCAAGAGAAATGCCACAATAAAGACCCATACGCTTTCGTAGAGAAATGTTGGATGAAAGGTTTCGTACTGGCTATATCCAATCGGCCGATAGCGCGGATCGATCTCAAGCGCCCAGGGCAGATCAGTTGGGCGGCCGAATAACTCTTGATTGAAATAGTTGCCAAATCTGCCAATCCCTTGAGCGATGAGGATTCCTGGCGCCAAAGCATCCGCAAACTCTGCAAAGCTGAGCTCAAATGCTTGGCGGCGCTTCACATATCGAAAAGCGATCCATGCTCCAAAGAAACCAAGGGAGATGGCACCCCAAATTCCAAGTCCACCTTCCCAGATGTAGAGGGCAGAGAGCGGATCACCATTAGCGCCGAAGTACTTCTCGGGCGATGTGATGACGTGATAGATCCGTCCACCAACGACACCCATTGGTACTGCAACGATTGCGACATCACTGACCAAAGTCTTCGGGCCGCCCATGGCACGGACACGCCGTCCGCCAATCACGATGGAAGCGATAACACCGATGATGATCGAGAGCGCGTAGAACCGGAGCGTTACTGGACCAAGCTCAAGAATCGGCGATCCTGGCGAAGGTATTGCGTGGTGAAACAAAGGCAAGTCGTTTGATCAGCCGTTCTTCGCTGCTTCAACAGCAGCTCGGAACTCATTGACGTCAAACCCTGCAGAAGTTCGCTTCCACTCTTTGCCGTTGATGAAGACGGTTGGCGTGCCTTCGACGCCATACTTTGGCATCGAGGCATCGACAGCATTGACGAAGTCAATCTTCTTATCGCCCTGTACGCATGAAGCGAATTCTCCGGAGTTAATACCGATCTTCTCGCCGATCTTCACCAGGTTGTCCGGGTTCCAAAATGCAGAGCCTTCCTCGGGTTGGGTGATGAAGAGGGCTTTATGGAAATCAAGGAGTCGATCTACATCGGCCGCACAGTAAGCCGCATTCGCAGCACGGCGTGATGGCGCACCAAGGAATGAAGCGAAGTGATAAGCCACCTCTGCTTCCCCACTGGTGATCAGATCTTCGACATAGCTACCGATAGAAACTTCAAACTGCCCACAGACCGGGCATTGGAAATCTTCCCAGATCGAAAGTTTGACTGGCGCGCCTTGATTGAAGACGACTGCCTTGTCATCAGCATCCGAGACGACTGTCTTGATCGGGGCTGTCGCTACAAAATCATTGAGAACGGTGAGGGCATCATCAGGTTCGCTATCTCTTGAAAAGAGCGAGAGCGCGCCTGCCGTAATCACAACGAGACCAACCATCGCGATCACAATCCACCTAGTTACCTTGTCGCCTTCGCTCTTCTTTGCATTGCTACGACGTTCAGCACGGAGATTTTCGCGAGGTGTCTTTGGCATAGCCCGAGTATAGATAGTGGCGCTGTGCCTGGCGAGTTAGCCCAAGCCAGTCAGCGAAGTGAGCGATCGGCTACTGCCCTTTCGAATGAATGATGTTGAAGAAGCAACTTCGCTCCCCGGTGTGGCAGGCGACACCACTCTGCTCCACTCGATAGAGCAGGCTATCCCCATCGCAGTCATAGGCGATCTCCACTATCTGCTGAACGTTGCCCGAACTCTCACCCTTAACCCAGAGTTCGTTACGGCTTCGACTCCAATATGTGGCTCTTCCAGTCGCCACGCTCCGTTTGAGTGCTTCACGATTGAGATAGGCAAGCATCAACACTTCATTAGTCAGATGATCTTGAACCACCACTGGTAGTAACGAACTATCTGAATCGAAACTCTGCAGAATCTGCTCGAGTGATACCTCAGCGCTACTGCCCATGATTCCTCCGTACCGTGAAACCCGCATCAACCAGATGATCTTTGACTTCAGGAATCGAGATATTGCCGTAGTGAAAGACGCTAGCTGCCAGTACTGCATCTGCGCCCGAGGAGATTGCATCACTAAAGTCGCTCAACGACCCTGCTCCGCCGCTTGCTATCAAAGGAACTGTAGTAACGCCGCGTAAAGATTCGATCATCTCAAGATCGAATCCACCTTTGGTGCCGTCTCGATCCATCGAGTTAAGCAGCACCTCGCCGACTCCTCGATCGATCGCCTCCTTCAACCAACTCAAAGCGTCCATCTGGGCCGAGCGTGTTCCACCGTGAGTTGTCACTTCATAACCACTTGCCATTTTCTGTTCTCGCCTTGCATCGATAGAGATCACCAGAACCTGTGATCCGAAATCACGGGCAATCTCATCTATCAAATCGGGCCGCTTGATTGCTGCAGTATTGATTGAAATCTTGTCCGCTCCCGCCCGAAGTAGCGCATCAACATCACTCAGTGAAGAGACTCCGCCACCAACTGTTAGTGGAATGAAGATGCTCTCGGCAGTTCGCCGCACCAAATCAAGAGTCGTCGTGCGCTCTTCACTACTCGCTGCAATGTCCAGAAAGGTGATCTCATCTGCCCCTTCTTGGTAATATTTCGAGGCGAGCTCAACCGGATCGCCAGCATCCTTCAAGTCAACAAAATTTTTTCCTTTGACGACTCGCCCCGCTTTGACATCAAGACAAGCGATGACGCGCACTGCAAGTCCGGACGTTTTGGATGAGGTCGATAAAAACGAATTCATGGGATCAACCGCGTTCGGCTACTTCGACCGCTTCGGAGATGGTGAAGGCCCCTTCGTAAAGCGCTTTACCGATCACTACGCCCTCAATCCCTTTGGTCACAAGATGTCGAAGAGCTGCAATATCTTCTAGGAGAGCAACGCCGCCCGATGCGATGATCGATGAACTAGTGATTGACGCTACCCGTTCAAGTAAATCAATATTTGGTCCAGTCAGCGTGCCATCTTTGCTGATATCGGTAACCATATAGCGAAGAGATCCTTCGGCATCTAAGCGCTCTATTGCTTGCTCGAAAGGAATCGTCGCTTCAGTCCATCCGCGGGTTGCGACGCGACCATCGCGGATATCTAGGGCGATGATGATCTTCTCCGCAGCACCCTGCAATTGTTTTGCTATCCACTCTGGATTCTCGATAGCCGCTGTTCCAATCGTGACCCGGTGACTTCCGCTCGAAAGTGCGCGATCCAGCGAGGCGTCATCTCGGATCCCACCAGAGACTTCAACGCTGACATCAATCTGCCTCACTATTGATTCGACGATCTTCCAATTGCTGCCATCACCGAATGCCGCGTCGAGATCAACTACATGAAGCCACTTGGCACCCGCCCGCTCGAATTCATAGGCACGTTCGACTGGGTCGCCATAATCCGTCACCTGATCGCGTTTGCCCTGTTTGAGTCTTACGGCGCGACCATTCTTGATATCTATCGCGGGAATAACGGTAAGACTCGGTTCCATCTCTGGTTCTCTCTAGGCAGCGATCTTCTTGGTCCAGTTGGTAAGAAATTTCAATCCGACGGCGCCGCTCTTCTCTGGGTGGAATTGTGTCGCCGATAGTGAGCCAAACTCAAGAGCGGCAATGAATTTTGCACCATACTCACTCCATGACGGCAGAAAATTCCCTTCCGCGCCTGAATGAAGTGCGGCATAAGAGTGAACGAAATAGAAGCGCTCCCCTTCGATTCCAGTAAAGAGCTCTGACTTTGGGTTGTTATCAACAATGTTCCAACCCATGTGGGGCACAACTTTGGCAGGTAGCCGCTCAACGCCCCCATCGAAAATTCCGACTCCACTTGTCTCGGGACTTTCGCTACTTCGGGCGAAGAGAACTTGTAATCCGACGCAGATGCCTAGAGTCGGCCGCTCAAGTTCCAAACGCTGTCGAATCAGCTCATCCCCACGAACTCGACGCAATCCCGCCATGCAATGCTCGAAAGCACCCACCCCAGGAACCACAAGAGCTGATGCTTCAAGACATCGCTGATAATCGGAGGTTACTTCTACCTGGTAACCCGTCTGGACGAGCGCCTGTTCGGCAGATCTGAGGTTCCCTGATCCATAATCAAGAATCGCAATCAAAGAGAGCCTTTTGTCGACGGGATTCCTACTACTCGCCCATCGATAGCAACTGCATCTCGAAGCGCCCTCGCGACTGCTTTGAATTGTGCTTCAAAGACGTGATGAGCATTGCGTCCTTCAAGAACTCGAATGTGAAGCGCTATTCGCGCTTCAGCAACAATAGATTCCCAGATATGACGTCCAAGAGTGGTATCAAATGTGCCGATCAATTCGACGATCTCAGGTTGCCGGTGAACTAGGTATGGTCTCCCCGAGAGATCTACGGCAACTTGAACGAGAACTTCATCAAGTGGAACCATCGCATCACCGAAGCGTCGGATACCTATTTTTTCACCAAGAGCTTCGCGAAGTGCCTGCCCCAATGCAAGTGAGGTGTCCTCAACGGTATGGTGAGAGTCGACCTCGACATCGCCGTGGGTCTTCACTTTGAGATCAAAGCCCGCATGCTTTCCAAGTTGCGAGAGCATGTGATCGAAGAATGGCACTCCAGTCTCGACATCAATCTCGCCGGTTCCATCTAGGGAGAGTTCGACGAGCACCGACGACTCTTTAGTCTTGCGCTCAACTCGTGATTTTCGCATCGCATCTGCCCCAATCGAAGAAGTGAAGATTACTACTTTGCCGTGATTTCTCGGAGGGCAGTGATGAAGCGCAGGTTCTCATTCGGTAGACCAACCGTGACACGGAGGAATCCCTTAATTCCAACATCTCGTATGAGCACGCCACGATCGAGGAGCTCTCGCCAAAGCTCTTCGCTGCTCCAACCTGAGATGGCAGCTATCTGGTGAATGCCCCCAAAGAGGATGAAGTTGGCATCACTCATAACCACCTGGAAACCAAGTGCTTTCAATTCTTGTGATAACCGATCCCGCTCGCTCTTGATTTGCTCTACCTCTTGAAGAAGTGTGCTCGCATGTGAGAGTGCGGCAACCCCTGATAGTTGGGAGATAGAGCTGAGGTGATATGGAAGACGAACAAGTTGCAGCGCAGAGATAACTTCCTCTCTCGCTATCGCATACCCGATACGCGCACCCGCGAATGCGAATGCTTTGCTCATCGTCCGCACGATGATAAGTGATGGCAATGAATCAAGAAGTTGTAGGGCACTCGGCAGGCTCGAAAATTCACCGTAGGCCTCATCGACTATCGTGATGCCGCCGTGCTTTGAGACTGCTACGACAATTCTCTCAATCTCATCCAACGTGATCGACTTACCAGTTGGATTGTTTGGCGTTGTGAGAAAAAATATCGAAGGTTTGAGCGAATCGACTACGGAGAGAGAGTTATCCATCTCGATGGAGAAGTCACTCTTGAGTGGAATCGTTTCGAATTTCTTTCCAGCGCCCATAGTGAGAAGTGGATGCATGGAATAGGAAGGAAAAAACCCTGCGACAGGTCCGTCGAAAGCCAGAAGAATCGTCTGCAAGACTTCATTACTTCCATTAGCAGGCCAAATGTTGGCCCTCGTTACATGCCCGTCCGGTCTGAGGTAGGTATTGACGTACTTCGCGAGTGCATCGCGCAACTCGAGTGCATCGCGGTCTGGGTATCGATTGAGCTGGGCCAGATGTGTGGAAATCGATTGAGCGATTGATTTCGAGACCTGCTCTGGAAGAGGGTAAGGATTCTCATTGGTATTGAGACGGGCATCTGCCTCCACTTGAGGCGCGCCGTAAGGGGTGCGATGACGGAGCTCTTCTCTCAGCGGAAGCCACTCTGGCCAACTTTGACTCTTCTCGCTCATGGCTTCGCCCCTGATCTTCCTTCAAATCTAGAAGCGATCGCTTCACCATGGGCAGGAAGATCCTCAGCGTGAGCAAGAGTGATAACTGCATCGGCAATCTCGTGGAGCGCAGCTTCGTTGTATTCCACAAAACTTAAGCCTCTGAGAAAGGTCTGCACAGATAGTCCACTGCTATGACAAGCACATCCCCCGGTTGGAAGCACATGGTTAGAACCTGCCGAATAATCCCCCAGTGAGACGGGTGAGAAGCGACCTAGAAATATAGCTCCGGCATTTCTGATCTCTTTCGCCCAGAGTTGATCGTCACTGGTCTGGATTTCAAGATGCTCTGCCGCATAGTGATTGGCCACTTCGACAGCTTCAGCGATGGTATTCACTAGTGCGATACAGGATTGAACACCGCCGAGCGCTTCTTTGATTCGCTCGGAGTGTTTAGTTTTCATGACACGCTCATTCAGCTCCCGCTCAACTTTCTCGGCGAGGGAAAGCGAATCGGTTATCAGCACTGCAGCAGCTATCACGTCATGTTCTGCCTGGCTGATCAGATCGGTTGCCACTGCAACTGGATCAGCACTTTGATCGGCGATGATTGCGATCTCTGTTGGTCCGGCTTCAGAATCAATCCCGATAACACCGCGTAGCGCGCGTTTCGCTGCTGCCACGTAGATATTTCCAGGACCCGTCACCATGTCAGCTGGCTCCATCACCGTTAAACCTGAAGAGTCCTTGATGCCAAAAGCCGCTGCTGCAATGGCAACCGCTCCACCAAGTGCATAGATCTCATCCACGCCAAGCATCTTTGCTGTGGCGAGGATGGTGGGATGTGGCCAACCGTCATTCTCACGCTGTGCCGGCGTGAGTATCGCGATGCTCCTGACGCCAGCAATCTGAGCAGGAATCACATTCATCATCACAGAACTTGGATAGACCGCCTTACCACCAGGTACATAGAGCGCAACTCGATCAACTGGCACCCAGCGTTGGGTAACTACTCCACCTGCGACAACTTCGACTCGACTCTCCTCCCTTTGCTGGCTTTGATGAACTTTGCGAATTCTCCGAATAGATTCCGCTAGAGCTGCCCTAACCTTCATATCAAGATTTCTATCGGCAGTATCGATTACTTCACTCGGGACTCGCACCGATTGCGGGCGAACAACATCGAATCTTTCGACAAGTCCGAGAATTGAGTTCTCATCACCCTGCCTCACACTTTCAATGATGGCCAAGACGCCCTCTGTCACAGAATCAATTGAGAGTGGCGCGCGCGGTATCAATCTACGAAGTTCGATACGCGAGATCGTTCCGCCATCAAATTTGGGGCGAAGGTCCAGGCGACGAATCACCGCCTGATTGTAATTTAGAATTGGATTGAGTCGGGGCCTAATAGCGCCTTGAGGTCGGCGCTCAGGCTTGGAGTCGCGCTAACTTTGAGCCCATCATCGATTTTGAGCATCGTGTTCGTCGTTCCAAGAAGTTGTAGATGAACTTCGCGTGAACCAGGATGCGCTTTGAGAATCTCTTTCATTCGGTCGACAAGAGGAGGGGTGCACCTATTTGCCTCAAGTCGAATCACAACGGGGCCGGTGGCCTTCTGGTTGATGTCGGGGAAAGAGAGATCGAGAGCCATCAATCGGATGTTCTCTTCTCGCTTATCGACTCTTACCCGCGCCACCACTATTCGGTCTTCAGCGAGGTTCTCTGCATGTTGTGTGTAAGTGTTTGCGAAGAAGAGAACCTCGGCAGCACCGGCAAGATCTTCTATGGTGACAATCGCCCATGCATTGCCCTGACGCGATACTTTGCGCTGAACCGATGAGATGAGGCCGCCAATCGTCACTACTTGATCATGAGCGATGGCATCATCGCTCAGGCCACTGATCGTGGTATCGGTAAGTGAACGAAGTCGACCTTCAATGCCAAGAAGTGGATGATCAGAGACATAAAGGCCGAGCATCTCTCGCTCATAGGAAAGAAGGATTGCCTTCTCCCACTCTCCTTCCGGGACTGCTATCGAGTTGCCCGAGCTTGCGAGAGTTGAACCTTCGCCAAAAAGATCGTATTGGCCAAGTGCCTCAGCACGCTTCGACTCCATAATGGAATCGAGCGCTTCCAGATGGATCGCCATCAGACCTTTTCTCGTAGCGCCCAATGAGTCGAGTGCGCCGCTTTTTATCAATGACTCGATCGTCTTCTTGTTGCAAACATGAACATCAACCTTCTTCAAGAAGTCTTCGAAGGAGGTGTACTTGCCCTTATCATCACGATTACGTCGAATCGAGGCAACGACATTCTCACCGATGTTTCTAATCGCAGTTAAACCAAAGCGGATGTCATCGCCCCTTGGCGAGTAATCAGCAGCAGATTCATTGACATCGGGTGGTAGGACCTTGATACCCATCCTTCGACACTCATTGAGATAGAGAGCGCTCTTATCCTTATCGTCACGAACACTGGTGAGAAGTGCAGCCATGTACTCGGTCGGGAAATTCGCCTTGAGATAAGCGGTCCAGTAGGAGAGGACGCCATACCCGGCGCTATGCGCTCGATTGAAGGCGTAATCGGAGAATGGAATCAACGTTCGCCAAAGTTCTTCAATCGCTGCTGTTGTGAAACCGTTAGCTCGCATCCCCGACTCGAAGTGCACGTACTCTTGATCAAGAATGTCCTTGTTCTTCTTGCCCATAGCTTTACGCAAGAGATCTGCTCGACCGAGTGAGAATCCAGCGACTTTCTGTGCAATTGCCATCACTTGCTCTTGATAGACGATCAAGCCATAAGTGTCGTTGAGGATTTCCGCTAGGGGTTCTGCCAACTCAGGGTGTATCGGCTCGACTTTCTTTCGTCCATTCTTTCGATCTGCATAATCGTTATGAGCATTAACACCCATCGGACCAGGTCGATAGAGCGCAATGACAGCAGAGATGTCGTCGAATGAGTCGGGTGCCATCGACTTGAGCAAAGCTCGCATCGGTGCGCCATCAAGCTGAAAGACCCCAAGCGTTTCCCCTCGGGCCAGAAGTTCGAAAGTCTTTTTATCCTCGAGATCTACCGTGTTCAAGAGAACATCCTGTTGGCGATTTCGCTTGACATTGTTCAAGCAGTCATCGATGACTGAGAGATTTCGAAGTCCGAGGAAATCCATCTTTAAAAGACCTATTGATTCACAGGCACCCATATCGAACTGCGTGATGATGGCGCCGTCAGCGTCTCGTCGATGAATCGGAATGACATCGATAAGCGGATCCCTGCTGAGGATTACACCTGCGGCATGCACTCCCCATTGACGTTTGAGACCTTCAAGGCCACGGGCGGTATCAATCACTCGTTTGGCATCAGGCTCAGTCTCATAGAGTTGACGGAACTCTGAGGCTTCGGTGTAGCGATCCTCCTGGGGGTCGAAAACTCCAGCTAGGGAGATATCTCGACCCATCACCGATGGCGGTAGAGCTTTCGTCAACTTCTCCCCTATTGCATAAGGAAGTCCTAGAACTCTCGTTGCATCTTTTATTGCTTGCTTTGATTTGATGTTTGCGTAGGTGATGATCTGCGCGACTCGATCCTCGCCATACTTCTCTGTTGCATAGCGAATCATTTCGCTCCGGTGACGCTCATCGAAATCAAGGTCTATATCCGGCATCGAGATACGTTCTGGATTGAGGAATCGCTCGAAGAGAAGTCCAAACTTGATGGGATCGAGCGCAGTTATTCCGAGCGCGTAAGAGACGAGCGAACCTGCGGCAGAGCCACGACCAGGCCCGACCCATATTCCTCGACTCTTTGCATGAGCTATCAAGTCAGCGACAACGAGGAAGTAACCAGGAAACCCCATTTTGCACATGACATCGAGTTCATAATCAAGTCTTCCTTGGTATTGATCTGGAATCCCATCCGCCATCCGTTCTTTGAGTCCTCGATTAGCAAGGGATCGAAGCCAACTCTCTTCGCTCTCGCCTTGAGGCACTGGGAATTTAGGTAAGAGGTTCTCCCCTTCGCGAAGCACCGTCTCGCAACGTTCGGCGATGAGAAGGGTGTTGTCGCAAGCCTCTGGTGTCTCGGAGAAGAGAGCTCGCATCTCCTGTGGCGATTTGAGATAGAACTCATCATTTTCGAACTTGAATCTCTTGGGATCTGCGATAGTCGAGTTCGATTGAACGCAGAGCAACGCTGCATGAGCATCAAAATCCTTCTTGTAGACATAGTGAGAGTCATTGGTTGCGAGCAGACCGATACCGAGCTCTTTGCCGAGGCGCAGCAGATCAGCTCTGGTTCGTCGTTCGATTTCGATCCCGTGATCCATGAGTTCGACGAAGAAATTCTCAGGACCAAATATGTCGAGGTACTGAGCAGCAGCATTTCTGGCCTCGTTATACGCCCCCATGCGGATACGAGTTTGAATCTCCCCTCCAGGGCATCCGGTGGTGGCGATCAATCCTTCGCTATGACGAGCCAGTAGCTCTCGATCCATTCTCGGCTTGTAATAAAAGCCCTCCAACGATGCAAGCGATGAAAGGCGAAATAGATTCGAAAGACCCACCTGGTTGTAGGCAAGAAGCGTCATGTGGGTATAGGCGCCACCACCAGATACATCATCTTCGCCACCTTCAGCCCACTTCACTCGTTTCTTCTCGAATCTAGAGCCTGGTGCTACATAGGCCTCAATCCCAATGATTGGTTTGATTCCTTTTGCTTTCATGGTCTTGTAGAAATGAAAAGCGCCAAAGACATTACCGTGATCAGTCATCGCCAGAGCTGGCATTCCCAGGCGTGCACTCTCGTCGGCTAAATCTTCAACGCGCGCAGCACCATCAAGCATCGAGTACTCCGTATGTACATGTAGATGTACGAAGCTCTCGCCCTTTTTCATCTCTGCTCTACTGCCCCTCAAGAAAATAGGAATGTACTGCGGCGGAGCCTAGGGAAGGTTTTGCTAGCCCGCGGATTCGGGAGACTATCCTCAATCGCCGATAGAGCGACGAAGTGACGCGAGGCTTTCCTGGAGATCAGGCGGATATGGCGCGCTGAAGTGAACCCGCTCACCCGATGCTGGATGGCGAAATTCGAGTTCCATGGCGTGAAGCCATGGGCGCTTCATAGCCAGGCGCTCGGCCAATCGTGGGTCTGCCCCGTAGACCAAGTCCCCCACCAATGGGTGCTTGATGGCATTGAAGTGAACTCTGATCTGATGCGTCCTACCCGTTTCCAATTCAATCCGCGCCAATGTGACGGCAGGAAAGAACTCAATCGCCTCGTAGTGGGTAACGCTCGGCTTACCGGATGCCACGACTGCAAATCGATGATCTTCTTTTGGGTGGCGATCAATCGGTGCATCAATTGTGCCGACCGCAGGGTCAAGATGCCCCTGCGCCAGGGCGTGATAGATCTTCTTCACCTCACGAGAACGAAATTGATCTTTGAGTAATGAGTAGGCGCGCTCAGATTTTGCAACCACCATCAATCCAGACGTTCCCACATCAAGGCGATGAACAATTCCTTCGCGCTCCTCGGAACCCACCTGCGCTATCTGCACGCCACTTTGTTTGAGCGCATCAATGACAGTAGGTCCGCTCCATCCTGGACTTGGATGCGCGGCATAGCCAACCGCTTTCTCTACCACCACGATTTCAGAATCTTCAAAGAGAAGTGGAAGTGGCGCAGATTGGAACGGTTGAGAGTCTTTCGCTCGAAGCACCACCGTGATCTTGTCACCAGCTTTGACACGATCAGATTTCTTCACGACAGCGCCATCTACCGCCCAAGTACAGTCACTATTTTCGAAGATATCTTCAACTGCGCTACGTGAGATGCCAAGCTCCTGAGCCAGAGCGCTATCGAATCGCATACCAACAGCTTCCTCCGGCATTGAGATCTCATGGAGTGAGTCGGCGGTGCTCATGCCGTTTCACCGTCATTATCTTCATTTCTCAGATTTGAATCCGCAAAAGTGGCGAATGGCTTGATATCTTTGAAGAGCAGGTAGGCAATAAAAGCGCCAGAACTTGTTATTGCAATATCTGCCACGTTGAAGATGGGCCAATTCGGTATCTGAATGAAGTCAACTACATGTCCGTGCAAGAACTGCGGTTCACGAAAGATTCGATCACTCAAGTTGCCCAGTACTCCACCAAGGAGTCCGCCAAAACCGATCGCCCAGCGCCCATCTGCGATCTTCCTCGAAAAGATGATCAAGCCAGCCGAGACGATGATGGCAAATACGGTGAGAAAGATTGTGAAGTTCGAGCCGATGTTGAAGGCTGCTCCTGAATTGGTCGTGTGATTGAGTCTGAGCAAGGAGCCAATCAGATTGATCGTGCCTCGGGATTCCAGATATGTGACGGCCCAGAACTTGCTTGCTTGATCAAGCGCGAGGATGACGAGCGAGAGATAGGTAATGACTTTGATGCAACGACTCTGACGTTGCGATGTTGTCGCCACTTTTCGAAGGCCGGTTTCCTTGGCGGGGGCCGGTGTCAGCGCCGCTCTTCCTTGGCTTTGCACCGCATACAGAGTGTGGCGCGAGGAAATACGTGGAGTCGAGCCTTTCCAATGGCGTTCTGACAATCTTCACATCGACCGTAGCTCTTATTGTCTATTCGATCCAACGCTCGCTCGGTCTGAAGCACCATGTCACGCGCGTTGTAGACGAGAGACATTTCGTGCTCACGCTCGAAAGTCTTTGAGCCGGCATCCGCTTGATCATCGCCGGCACCAACACCATCTCGTTCGATCAAGTCATCCATTTCGGATTCGATTTCAGCGAGTTCGGCTCGAAGTCGCTCCAAGTCCTTGGCTAGCTCCGCCCTCATCGCTTTGAGCTCTGTTGCACTCCACTGCTCATCGATTTCACTAGTAGAAATCGGTGTTGGCGCGCTCTTGATCGGCTTGAGTTGTGGAACCTTCTTCGCGGTCGCCCCCTTGACCACCGGCTTTGCATTTCGACTTGGCGGAAGGAGCAGGAGTTTCTTCTCTTCGACCACCACTTCATTTCCCGATTCGATCTCTGGCTTGTAGACCGAGATCGTGGTTGCGCCCTTAGCCGTCGTGGATGTCAAAGCAGTCTTTGCTTTACCGCGAACGATCACTGGTTTAGAGGAAGGGGATGGTTTATGTGGCGGCTTCTTGGCAAGAACAGGTTTAGCTGCGCTCTTTTTAGCCGGCGCCTTTACTAGCGACTTCTTCGCTGCAACTTTCTTTCTCGGGAACTTCTTTGCCGGAGCCTTCTTGCCCTTGTGAGTCTTCTTCTTCTTGGAAGCACTGGAACTCTTCGATGACGCACTCTTCTTTGCAGGAACCTTCTTCACTGGCTTCTTTTTCGGCACGGGCGAAGGGTAGTAGAGAACCCTCAATATCGAGAATTGGTAGGCTCTGCCAAATGAGCGAGCGTCAATATCCGCAGCTCTCCCCGCAAATCGACCTCCCTGCCATTGAGAGGGATGTGCTCGCCTTTTGGGAGCGCTCCGAGATTTTCCACAAGAGCCTGCAAGCGCGCTCCTCTGGACTTCCGTGGACTTTCTATGAAGGTCCACCAACAGCAAATGGAATGCCCGGAACGCATCACATCGAGGCGCGAGTATTCAAAGATGTTTTCCCGCGTTTTCACACAATGAAGGGTCGTTACGTACGTCGCAATGCTGGTTGGGATTGTCACGGACTTCCCGTAGAGATAGCAGTCGAGAAAGAACTTGGTTTCACCGGCAAAGGCGATATCGAGAAATTTGGTATTGCAGAATTCAACGCCAAGTGCAGGGAATCTGTGCAACGCCACGTCGATGCTTTCACGGAAATGACTCAGCGAATGGGCTTCTGGGTTGATTTCGATAATGCCTATTGGACGATGTCACCTTCCTATATCGAAAGTATCTGGTGGTCGCTCAAACAGATATGGAAGAGAGGACTTCTCGTAGAAGATCATCGCGTTGCGCCGTACTGTCCTCGATGTGGAACGGGCCTCTCTGATCATGAATTAGCGCAGGGGTATGAAACGGTAACTGACCCATCTGTCTACGTCCGCTTCCCCGCAACCTCTGGTCCGCTTCAAGAATCAGGGGCCGCATTCCTGGTCTGGACGACCACGCCATGGACACTGGTCTCTAACACTGCGATTGCAGTTCATCCAGATGTCGAATATGTACTTGCAGAGATCGGGGATGAGAAACTTGTTCTTGCAGAGCCGCTTCTCGCGACCGTCTCAAAAGGCGTCGAGCATGTGAAGGTCCTTGAGAGTTACCGCGGGCGAGAGCTAGAACGAATCACCTATCGAAGGCCCTTTGATCTCGTCGAGATCCCTGATTCTCATTACATCGTCCTTGCCCATTATGTGACGGTTGAGGATGGAACCGGGTTAGTTCATCAATCCCCTGCATTTGGTGCAGATGACCTACAGGTCTGTCGCAGATATGGACTACCCGTGGTCAATCCAGTCCGTCCTGATGGCACATTTCTTCCAGAGCTAGAACTAGTTGGTGGTGCATTCTTCAAAGAGGCCGATAAAGCGTTAGTGAAGGACTTGAAATCTCGCTCACTACTCTTCAAGCATCTTCCTTATGAACACTCTTACCCTCATTGCTGGAGATGCCACACACCGCTGATCTACTACGCACAACCTTCCTGGTACATCAGGACCACTGCAATCAAGGATGCGCTCATCCGCGAGAACTCGACCACTGATTGGCACCCCGAGTCCATTCAGAGTGGTCGTTATGGTGATTGGCTCGAGAACAACATTGATTGGGCGCTCTCACGCAATCGTTACTGGGGAACTCCAATTCCTATTTGGCGCTGTGAAAGCGGGGATAAATCCCACGACATATGTCTCGGCTCACTCGCCGAATTGAGCGAGGTAGCTGGTTCAGATCTTCGATCGCTCGACCCGCATCGTCCATTTGTCGACGATGTGACTTTCAGTTGCGAGAAGTGCAACGCAACGATGCGCCGCGTGACTGAGGTGATTGATTGTTGGTATGACTCAGGTGCGATGCCTTTCGCTCAATGGGGTTACCCACAGCAAGAGGGTTCGAAAGAGATCTTCGATGCTTCCTACCCTGCGGATTTCATCTGTGAAGCAATTGACCAGACCCGAGGCTGGTTTTACACGCTCATGACGATCGGCACTCTTCTCTTCGATAAGTCCTCCTATAAGAGCGTTCTCTGCTTGGGCCACATTCTTGATAAGGATGGCCGAAAGATGAGCAAGCACCTGGGTAATGTCATCGAGCCGATGTCCTTGATGGATCAACATGGCGCAGATGCTGTTCGCTGGTTCATGCTCGCCGCAGGCTCACCGTGGAGCGCGAGGCGAGTGGGCCACGAGTCAATCTCGGAAGTAGTCCGAAAGACCCTGCTCACTTACTGGAACACAATCTCCTTTCAATCTCTCTACGCCCGAGCGAGCGGATACCTGCCATCATCAACGAGCGCTGCGCCGCAAAGTGGGCATCTACTCGATCGCTGGATCATTGGAGAGCTCCAAGTTGTCATTGCCGCTGTCGATAAAGCGCTTTCAGATTTCGACTCACAAGAAGCGGGAAGAGCCATCGCCGATTTCATCGACCAACTCTCCAACTGGTATGTACGACGGTCGCGACGACGTTTCTGGGATGGCGATATCGAAGCGCTAGCAACACTGCATTACGCACTCGAAACGATCACTCTGCTAATGGCTCCGATGGTCCCCTTCATCACCGAACATGTTTGGCAGAACTTTGTCCTGCCGACACGAAGTGAGGCACCTGAATCCGTTCACCTTGCCGATTTTCCAGTCGCAGATGCTTCACTCGTTGACCAGACTCTCTCGGCTCAAGTAGCGCAGACCAGGCGCCTGGTAGAACTTGGTCGAGCAGCGCGCGCCGAATCCTCAGTTCGCATCAGGCAACCACTTGCAAGGGCGCTGATCTCTTCCAACGGGTGGCAGTCTCTGCCTCAGGAACTCCAGGAACAAATCGCTGACGAATTGAATGTCGAGACGTTGGCAGATCTTTCTTCACAAGGAGATCTTGTTGATGTATCGATCAAAGCGAATTTCAGGTCTCTCGGATCACGTTATGGTGGTGAGGTTCAGTCGATAGCGAAAGCGATCGCTACCACGGATGCAAAAACCTTGGTCGACAAGGTTCGAACCGCGGGATCTGTAAAACTCAGTTTTGAAGGCGGTAGCGCCGAGTTGACCATAGCTGATCTTGTAATCACTGAGACGCCTCGAGAGGGTTGGAGCTATGCCTCCCACTCCGGTGAGAGTCTCGCGCTTGATGTCACTTTGACGCCGGCTTTAATTGCCCAGGGCAGCGTCCGTGAAGCTATCAGGATGATTCAAGACGAACGCAAAGCCGTCGGACTTGATGTCTCTGATCGGATCAAACTTCGTTGGAACGCTCATGACGATGTTATTGGCGCAATCGACACTTATGCTGCCCATATTTCTGAAGAAGTCCTAGCACTCACCATGAATCGCGATTCTCAATTATCCCCTGGTGAAAACGATCTGGGCTTTGCTCTCGCCATCGAAAAAGCTTAGAGAGTCGAAATTTTAATTCTATAAATCGACGTTGTATTTTAAAACGGCAATAGCGCAACGATGGGAATCAAGAGCCATCTGATGCCGAGGAAAAGAACTATGAACGAGAGATCGAGCGCTACGGGGCCGAGCTGTAGTGGCGGTACGAATCGCCGCACGAAACTCAGAGGCTTATCGGTGAGGGTATAGATGATCTCAGCCAAAGGAAGAAGTAGGCCTCGTGGTCGCCAACCAGGTTTGAACATTCGCACATAATCGAGAATGAGACGAATCAAGAGTATCCAGGTGAAGATGTTGAGCACCTGAATGAGTAAAGAGCTGATGCTCATTCGAGAAGCCTAACTTTGATTGAAGAATTCTGCTGAGGCAGCGGCCGCAGCAGACTTATCCTCCGCATTAACAGTGACATTCGGCGGCGAGAGCAAGAAGACCTTGGAATCAACCCGCTCGATTGATCCACTCAATCCAAAGACCAGGCCAGATGCAAAGTCAATGATGCGTTTACGTTCTGCATCATCCATCTCGCTCAAGTTGATGATCACGGGATAGCCCTGCCTAAAGTGTTCACCCACAGTTCGCGCTTCGTTGTAGAAACGTGGCCGTAATGTGACGATGCGATCGAGGCCAGCAGAGACCGTCATACCTGGAAGCGGATTGCTCTGTGGTTGGAGACGAACTGTCGGTGGCGTCGCTGCTACAGGTGAAGAGACGCTCTTCAATACTGGTCGCGCCACTTCGCGAACCGAAGGCGCACTCTCGACGCTCTCCTCGGGTTCGGTCAATCCAAGATAATCGGTCATACGACGCAGTGATTTTGCCATGGCCAGATTTTAGTTCTTGGGGGTACGCAGGCCGAGGATTGAACTGCCTAAGCGGATATGTGTCGCGCCTTCAGCGATGGCAATCTTGTAATCATCACTCATTCCAGCAGATATCCAAGAGGCCGAAGGGGCAAAAAGAAGTATCTTTTCGCTTGCCTTTCTCAGCCTGGTGAACCCTTGTCGCTTCCCCTCAGTTGTGACTCCTGCATGATGCGGAGAGACACCCATCACTCCTTTGAAACTCTCACCGAACTTTGAAAATGCCTTTGCCGCAAAATCCACACTCCGCTCGGGGGCGATTCCAGCCCTCCCTTCTTCCGATTTGCCGCCATCTCTATCAAGATTGATTTGTATCAATATCTCACGAGATCTATCGATCTTCTCGATATGTTGATCAGAGTCAAGCGAATGGATCACATCGGCGTAGCGATTGAGCGCTGAAATCTTGTTGCTTTGAATTTGACCTTGGTAGTGCCACCTCACATCTGCACCAATCCGTTCCTGCAACTCATCACGCTTGGCAATCAACTCCTGGACTCGATTCTCAGCAAAGTCTCGTTGCCCTAATTGATAGAGAATTTCGACATCCGATGCTGGGAATGTCTTTGTCACGACGATCAGCGTCAGATGCTCGGGTATCTCATCGCGCACTCGTTTGAGATTTTCACTTAACTCTTCTCGACGAGCCTTCATCGTGTTCAACATTCCTCTCAATCTCCCTTAGAAGGCAATGACCATAGCTTGTCTGCCTGTGGTCACATCCCGACGATACGAGAAGAATCGCGGATCACAACTCACACACTCGCGCTCTCCGCCAAACCATTGCCAGGAAATCTCTCGCTTATCCAGAATAGAGAGGACTCCTGCGGCGACATCAACCTTCTTTTCAGAGTGACTGAAGTTAGTCGCCGGATATCCTTCGACTACTTTCTCGTAGAGTTCACTTGATAGCGCATAGCATCCGCCACAGATCGAGGGCCCGATATGGGCACGAGGCGATGAATCCCCTACCATCTCAAAGAATTGATCGAACGCCTTCTCCGTGATCCCCTTCAGTAATCCTTCTCGCCCAATATGTATCGCCATGATTGCCTCATTACTCTCTACGACAACTGGCACGCAATCGGCTACCTGAACTGCAACGCCCGTGGATTGGCTGAGCTCGCCTCGTTTGAGGATGATGGCATCAACTGCGCTCTCGACTCCATCGAGATCAGTTACCACTTCACAGAGTGCGCTATGGACTTGATCCATAAATCTGATTCGTTCAAGACCAAGAGCTCCCGCCAACTCAGAACGATTCGTTTCAACGAGCGTTCTCTCATCGCCCACTTTTCTGCCAAGATTGAGCGAACGAAACGGGCCATCACTGACTCCGAGATCCTCGCCACCTGAGAGGGAATGAAGCCCCGAACGCTGCGTCATCCAAACTCTCGCCATCAATCGGCTCCTAGTAGGTGAAGAACACTCACTTCATGAAATCAGGAACATCGATATCGTCATCGGCCAACAACTCCTCGAACCGAACTCGACGGCGTTGACCATTGGATGAATCTCCATTTGTCGCCTCCATGGCAACTGCAATCGGGTCGTTATCTGGAATTGGATTGACTTTGCCAGAGAGCGCAGCGCTATCAATTACTGGCACCGCTACTCGCTTTGGTTCGCCACCTTCAAATCCAGCCGCAATCACAGTTACTCGAACTTCATCACCCAATGTGTCGTCGATCTGAGTTCCGAAGATGATGTTCGCATCAGGATGCGCATATTTTGCAACCATCTCGGCTGCTTCATGAACCTCGAAGAGTCCAAGATCAGATCCGCCAGCAATAGAGAGAAGCACGCCATGTGCTCCATCAATCGATGCCTCAAGAAGTGGTGACGAAACGGCGAGTTCTGCTGCCTTTGACGCTCTCGACTCACCACGGGCCGAACCAATTCCCATCAGAGCAGATCCCGCACCACTCATCACGCTTCGAACATCAGCGAAATCTAGGTTGATCAGGCCAGGAGTCGTGATGAGATCGGTAATACCTTGCACACCCGAGAGAAGGACTTGATCGGCGGTGCGAAATGCTTCAACGAGACTTATCGATCGATCAGAGATTGAAAGCAATCGATCATTGGGAATAACAATGAGGGTGTCTACTTCACTTCGAAGATTTTCAATGCCTTCTTCGGCCTGTGCGCTACGGCGCTTTCCTTCGAATGCGAAGGGTCGAGTCACAACGCCAACAGTCAACGCGCCAAGATCCTTTGCAACCTTAGCGACAATCGGCGCTGCACCAGTGCCCGTTCCGCCGCCTTCGCCTGCGGTAATGAAAGCCATATCTGCGCCACGAAGAACTTCTTCGATCTCGCTGACGCTATCCATCGCGGCTTGTTTGCCGATTTCAGGTGATGCACCGGCGCCAAGACCTTTCGTCAGTTTTCTTCCGATATCTAATTTCACATCAGCATCACTCATGAAGAGGTCTTGTGAATCAGTGTTGATGGCAATGAACTCGACGCCTTTAAGACCTGCATCGATCATTCGATTGACGGCTTTGCCACCGCCTCCGCCAATGCCGACAACTTTGATGACTGCTAAATAATTTTGCGGTGTGGCCACGTTCTGCCTCTCCCAAGGGACTCTCAAGTGTTCCTTGAGAGTTAAGTTCGATAGTGCGCGTAACCGTAGGGAGGGCGACTACTGGGTGCAAACACCGACACGATGCAAAGTCTCAAGGAGAAGATAACGGTTCACCGGCCTCGCTTTCGGCCGATTGCGTTCTTCACTAATCCAGTTTTGTTTCCTTAGTTAACGAACTATTGGCAGAGCAGGATTGCTAACATCGATTGTTTTTGCGCTGCGATTACCCTTTATTTCGAGGAGCTGAATCACCACGTCGCGTTTCAACTCGATCTCCTCTCCTGAGCCCCACTTGATCTCGATCCAGCGGCTACCGCTCTCGCCCCCTGCCGACCCTCCCGCTTGGCTCTCTGAAACAAGAGTTGAAATCGGGGTCACAGTAATCTCTCTTGTGGGCAGGAGTTGATCAATCGCCGCAAGCAATCGAAGCGCCGAGAGTCGAGTATCAAGATCATCGCTCTCCAAGCGAAGTGCAGGAACTTCTCGATATTTCGAGGCAAGGTCCCCGGGCAAGGTAAAGAGGGTTCCTTGATCGTCGATAAATTCCCGTGCAACCTGCACGTGGCCTAGCGATTTCGCCGAACGCTCGATCGACATGAGAGGAGTTCGTTCGCTCACCGTTATTGAAACAACGCCATTGAGCCAATTACGTTCAACTGCGACTCGTCCAATCCACCGATCTTCTTGTAAGAATTTCTCTATAGCCCGCGTATTGATTCGAGCCATCGAACCCCCGACATCGAGTCCTAGCTCAACGCCAGTAAGGCGCGCTTGGATCTCGCTTTGGTTTACCTCATCACCTGACCTGATTTGGACTTCTTCTATATCGAAGATACTCGACCAACCAAGGAGATAGACAACAGCAAGAAAGAAGGTAGCGAGCGAGGTCAGAAGTAGCAGTCGCCCCTTTCGCGGCTTGATCACTCTCCACTGTCCAATCGCTCGAGGATCTCGCCTCCAAGTTCAGTGATATCCCCGGCTCCAAGCGTGAGTAGTAAGTCGCCGGGCCTCACTTCGGCAATGAGTTTTTCAATCAACTCTTCTCTAGTCAACGGGAAACTAACTTTCCCCTGATTCATTTCTCGAGCAATGAGGTCCGTTGTCACGCCTTCAATGGGTTTCTCACTAGCGCTATAGATATCCATCAAGTAAATGAGGTCAGCGTCATCAAGCGAAACCGCAAATTCCTTCGAGAAGACTTCGGTGCGAGAGTAGCGATGAGGTTGGAAGATGGCGATGAGGCGACCCGTATCGGCTAGATAACTTCGGGCCATAGCAAGAGTCGCGTGTATCTCTGTCGGGTGATGACCATAATCATCAACGACGGTTACTCCCCGCGCTTCACCTTTCAACTCGAATCGCCTCGATGTACCTTGGAAAGTGGCGAGAGCTGGGAATATGCGCTCGGCCTCAAATCCCATTTCAAGGAGTGTCGCAATCACGGCTCCTGCGTTAAGGAGATTATGTCGGCCAGAAAATGAGAGATTTAAGTCTCCTAGAACTTTCCCACGCCAGGTAACCCTAGCGCTAGCACTTCTCGGCGCCAGAACCAGCTCGCTTAACTCGAGATCAAAAACTCCCCCTTTAGCTTCTTTGATTCCATAGGAAATGGTTAGAAGGCCTGCTGGAATCTCAATCGATGCGAGTTCTTTATCATTTCCGCAACGAACTAGGAACCCCTTCACTGTCTTAACAAACTCGGTGAAGAGTGCACGAACTTCGGCTAAGTTCTTGAAGTTATCAACGTGATCGAGTTCAAGATTAGTTATCACCGCACCCCAAGGGTGATAGCGCATAAATGACCCATCAGACTCATCAGCCTCGACGATAAATGCATCGCCAGAACCATCTGCTGAGCCAGAGTTCAATCCTTGAATCACTGAGCCAACGACAAAACTTGGATCCTCGCCCATCGCTGATAGCGCCCAGGCAAGCATTCCTGAGGTGGTCGTCTTTCCGTGGGTACCTGCTACAGCGATTGATCGACGGCCAATCAATAATTCTGCTAGCGCCTCTGCCCTGGCCAAGATTGGAAGACCCAATCTTCTTGCTTCCTCGACTTCAGGATTATCCGAAGCGATGGCAGCGGAAACCACAAGGATTTCTGCGCCTTCGACATTCTTTAAATCATGTCCGATGAATATCCTTGCACCAGCTCGACGAAGGGAATCGAGTGAGCTCTGTTCTTTGCTATCCGAGCCAGATACGGCAAGACCGCGGCCCAAGAGAATCCCGGCAATACCGCTCATACCCGATCCAGCTATGCCGACGAAATGAACTCTCCTTCCAGAGGAGAAGCAAGATTGGCTCACGATCGAACCTCTTCATTGATGATCGTCTCGATACGAGTGGCCATGATTTCCCTAGCTTGGAGCAAGGGTCGCACTGGCAGCTTCGGCGAAAGAGCTAACGCTCTCTCGACATTCTCCGCTAACCACTTCGCGGTGAATTCGCTATCTGTCACCGCTACTGCGTTCTCACTCTCAACTAACTCTTGGGCATTGAGCATCTGCTCGCCATTGCCATGTCCTAGTGGCACCAAGATGGCTCGTTTGCCTAACTCTCTAATCTCGGCGCAGGTCACTGCACCCGCTCGAGCGATGACCAAATCAGCTTGGTCATAGGCAGATACCATCTCCTCGATAAATTCTTGTGCACGATAGCGCTCATCTTGGGCTGGAGCGCCGATTAAATTCCCGCCACCAACGCTATGGCGAATCTTGTAACGATCTCGCAAGGCATCGAGCGAATCCCAGATCACTCGATTGATCTTTGCACTGCCAGTAGATCCGCCAAGAACAAGAATTCGAGGACTATCGTCCCTCATCTCTCTCGTGCCCTTCCGATCTGAAGAGTGATGAGCCTTGAGAGCTAATTCCGCTATCTCTTGCTTCAGCGGAATTCCGATCGTCTCGGCCTTCCATAAGGCACCGAGGGAATCGAAGTTGACGAAAGTTGCTCTCGCCCATTTTCTCCCGAGCTTGTTGGCAAATCCTGCGAGAGCGTTCGCTTCATGTATGACGATGGGACGTCGCAATATCCTCGCTGCGAGATAGATCGGCGTTGCGACATATCCGCCAAAACCCACCACGACCGAGCTCTTTCGAACAAAGGGAATGGACTGAAGAAGTGCCATGAAGAACTTAAAGGGGAAGTTCAAGGATGCAGGTGATATGGCGCGAGGTAGCGGGGCCTTTGTGATGAAGTTCCAATGAAACTTCGATGCAAGGGTGAGCTCTAGCCCGCTCTTGGTACCAACGAACTCAATCCTCAGATGAGGGTTTCGCTCCCAGAGCAACTCAGCGACGGAAATTGCAGGTCCGATATGACCCATAGTCCCGCCCGCCGCGAAAAGGATTGTTCCTGGCATCGCGATAACACTACTTGAGAGTGCGCGAAAGTCGCTGGGCTAGATCTTCTTTAACGGCAGGATCTCGGAGAGCGATGTTAAGTACTACGCCGAGAGCCATCAACGTACTGATAAGCGAAGAACCTCCATAGGAGATCAAAGGCAAGGTCACACCGATAACTGGGATCAACCCCGTCACCGAGCCGATATTGATGGCGATTTGAATCACCAGCCACATTCCAATTCCTGCGACAAGGTACTTCTCGAAAAGTGTGTTGGATTTCAGAGCTACCTTGAAAATGGTCATGATCATGAAGAAAAAGAGAAAGAGGACGGTCAATGATCCGAGTAGACCCATCTCCTCGCCAATCACTGCGAAGATAAAGTCAGTATGAGCTTCCGCGAGATTTCCCCACTTCTGTTTTCCGGCACCAAGTCCTGACCCAAAAATTCCTCCTGATGCGAATGCCATGATTGAGTGAGCAGGTTGCCATCCAGCGTGCTGATAGTTTGCTTCAGAAAAAGGATCGAGTAGCGCCTTGATTCGATAGATTCGATTCGGCTGCGTCAGGATCATCACAA
>VGAI01000007.1 GCA_016870815.1 Actinomycetota bacterium | reverse complement strand
CGATACCCCATCTGGGTGAGATGAGCGACAACCACTTCTTCAAGTGCGAAGTCATTGAAGAATGTCGAGACAGATACAGTCATCGCTAGCTGGTAAATCTCAGTTAAGGTGAGATGAGATCGTAATGCGAGATGTTGCATAAGCATCAAGAAGCGGGCGCACCTGTGCAAGTGGAAGACGGACCACCACCTGAACCCGATCGCTGATTACGTTACCGATACTCACTGAGTCAACGACAACTGATTCAAGGACTAACTCGGCGCCAAGTGAACCATCCTCGAGCAAGCGATAGATATCGATCAGCGACCCTTTGACGGCGCTATAGGGAAGGTCTGCACTTGAGATATCCAAAGAAATCAGACGCCAGAGTCGAAAGTCTGAATTTTCAGAGAGGTCACCGCGATTCAACGCCTCACCCTGAGAGATAGCTTCTCTGGCAATCATGCCGATCACATCCTCGGTTGCGCTCAGGTAATACTCGCTATGGCCCGGTAGAAAGAGTCTGGCCAATGCGACCTGTTCATCACTGATTCGATCACCGGTAGCTATCTCACCGGTTGCTACCCAATAGAGCGAAGTCTTATCGGTACTTCTTGCGATCAACCCTGCCGCCATGATTGATACCACGATTAAAACTATTCCGGTTATGCCTCGTTTGGTGAGATTCATGGCGCATTATTTATTTTGACTCAGAGAGCCAATAAAAGGTTTTACACAATCACCTTTTTGGGTGAGCAGGAGTCAACCTTCTCGTCGATTCAAACGCCTTGCAATAAGCCCAATCTCAGCCAATGATTTCAACAAATTGGCAAGAACCGATGCTTCCGCTCTATCCACCTCGCCAGCGTTGCAGCGAACCCGGGATAAAGCGTCGACTATTTCTAATCCCCTCGAACTTTGGCGAGCTCTATGAGAATGATTTTGCCCCGGTTCCAACACCGCAATCAGAACTGCCCGAAATAAGGCAGTGGGTGAAACACTTTGTGCTTCGAATGGTCGAGATCATGTCTATGCGACGCTCACCGCAACAGCTAGCGAGATGGTGTCATCGCACAACTTTTAATCGACTTCTCTCCATGACTAAACTTTTGGAAGGCGGCTGCAGAATACGAAGAGTTCACATCCGCCAGCCCTTAGAGTCTCTAGCTGAAGTCATTGTGACTGTTGATACCGGATCACGCATCATCGCGTTAGTGCTTCGATTTGAAGGGGTGGATCGACGCTGGCTCTGCACTGTTATCGAACCACTGCGCTCGACTCAGTGAAGGGCTACTGGTTTCGTGGATCTCCATGGCAACGTTTGAACTTCTTCCCCGAACCGCAGGGACAAGGTGCGTTACGAGTAACACCATCAACCTTGACACCGTTAACTGTGACACCTTGACCAGAGGCTGCGCCCTCACTACTTGAGTAGGAGTACTGCGCACTCTTTGCTTCGAGACCCTTGGCTTCAATTCCCTTAGCTTGAACTTGAGGCGTTGCACCCGATTCGCTCTTCACCTCGACATTGAAAAGGAATCCGACAGTCTCTTCCTTGACCGCATCCATCATCGCAACGAAGAGGTCGTAGCCCTCTTTCTGATATTCAACGAGTGGATCACGTTGAGCCATTGCTCGAAGGCCGATTCCCTCTTGGAGATAATCCATCTCGTAAAGGTGTTCACGCCACTTTCGATCAAGAACTGAGAGCAATACCTTTCGCTCCAACTCACGCATCACATCAGTGGTCAGCTCTGCCTCACGATTGCCATAAGCATTATGGATATCCTCAAGGAACCTCTGTAACAGGAACTCTGGATCGAGTCCACCAAGCTCGCCAACTTCAGCGATCACTTGTTCTTTGGTGAAACTGACTGGATAGAGCGCTTTAAATGCTGTCCATAGTTGATCAAGATCCCATTGCTCTGGGAATCCCTCTGAAGTAGCTGCCTGGATGTAGGCAGAGACAGTGTCATCAATGAAACCTTGAATCTGATCTGCGAGTTCGAGACCTTCCAAGATCTCGCGTCGTTCACCATAGATCACTTCTCGTTGACGATTCATCACATCGTCATACTTCAAGACGTTCTTGCGCATCTCGAAGTTCTGAGCTTCGACTTGAGTCTGCGCTGACTTGATTGCGTTAGAGACCATCTTCGATTCAATTGGCATATCATCAGGAATTCCTGCTGCGCCAAGGAACCTTTCCACCAAGACCGAATTGAACCTTCGCATCAAGTCATCTTCGAGCGAGAGGTAGAACCGCGATTCACCGGGATCGCCCTGACGACCGGATCGACCACGGAGCTGATTGTCGATGCGGCGGGATTCGTGGCGCTCCGTACCGAGGACGTAGAGACCGCCAAGTTCGACAACTTGATCGTGTTCTCTTGCGACTAACTCCTTCTGCTTTGCCAATTCAATCGGCCAAGTCTTCTCATATTCCTCGGCGGTATCAACGGGCGATATCCCTCGCTCTTGAAGTTCGAAATCAGCCATGAACTCAGGATTGCCACCGAGCATGATGTCGGTACCGCGACCAGCCATATTGGTTGCGACAGTGACTGCCCCGAGCTTTCCGGCTCGAGCGATGATTGCTGCTTCACGTGCATGTTGTTTTGCATTGAGCACTTCATGCTTGATGCCACGACGCTTGAGCGTCTCGGACAAGAGCTCAGACTTCTCGACGCTCACTGTGCCAACAAGAACTGGTTGACCTTTTCGATGACGCTCTGCGATGTCCTCAGCAACTGCCTGGAACTTCGCCTTCTCGTTCTTATAGATCAAATCGCTCTGGTCGATACGTTGCATCGATTTGTTAGTGGGAATCGGAACCACACCTAACTTGTAAATCTGCAGGAATTCAGCGGCTTCCGTCATGGCCGTTCCAGTCATGCCACTCAACTTCTCATAGAGTCGGAAATAGTTCTGTAGCGTGATTGTGGCCAAGGTCTGGTTCTCATCCTTGATCGGCACTCGCTCCTTCGCCTCAAGGGCTTGATGAAGTCCTTCGTTGTATCGCCGACCATCAAGAATTCGACCGGTATGTTCATCAACAATCAACAGCTCACCTGCTTGAACCACATAATCCCGGTCTCGCTTGAAGAGCTCTTTCGCCTTGATCGCATTATTGAGATAGCCAATGAGCGGGGTATTGACCGATTCGTAGAGGTTGTCGATCTTCAACAACTCTTCGACTCGAGCGACACCGGCATCGACGATTCCTACTGTTCGCTTCTTCTCATCAACTTCGTAATGGTGATCTCGCTCGAGTCGAGCGGCAATATTGGCGAACTCGACGTACCACTTGGTGGCCTTGTCTGCAGGTCCGCTGATGATCAGTGGCGTCCTTGCCTCATCAATGAGGATGGAGTCAACTTCATCGACGATCGCGAAGTTATGTTGACGTTGCACGCAACCTTCAAGGTTCCACGCCATGTTGTCACGGAGATAATCGAATCCAAACTCATTATTGGTTCCGTATGTGATGTCGCAACGGTAGGCGTCGCGCCGTTCATCTGGGGTCATCGAAGCCAGAATCACACCAACCCGAAGTCCTAAGAAGCGATGGATACGTCCCATCCATTCGCTATCGCGCTCGGCAAGATAGTCATTGGTGGTAACGACATGTACACCTTCACCGGAGAGAGCATTGAGATAAGCGGGAAGAGTCGAGACTAAGGTCTTTCCCTCACCGGTCTTCATCTCGGCGATATTTCCTAGATGAAGAGCAGCTCCACCCATAAGCTGAACGTCGTAATGTCGCTGTCCTAACGTTCGCTTGGCAGCTTCGCGAACCACAGCAAAGGTCTCGGGGAGCAAGTCATCGAGTTCTTCGCCATCCTGATAGCGCTTCTTAAACTCATCGGTCTTGTTTCGAAGTTCGCCATCACTCAGTTGAGAAATCTCTGATTCGAATTCATTAACGGAATCAGCGATCTTGCTCAATCGCTTGAGGATTCGACCTTCACCTGCGCGCAAAATCTTGTCGAGGACGGCCACCACGTGGATATCTTAGAGCGTAAGCAGCCCCATAAATAACTTAGATCCTGAGGAAGGTGACGCTTATCATCCTCAGAAACAACCCTTGAAGAGTCTCTGAGAAATGCACTCTGCGACTTAGAGGCTAGAAGCGTTCACTTCTACAAGCGGTCACGCCGGCGATGATTCTTGTCGATGGGTCGATCCGTAGCGCTTGTATCGCAGCTCGCATCGTTGAACCAGTGGTGAGCACATCATCAATGATCACAAGAGAAGGTGCGCGCATCAAATTTTGAGTTGATCGGCTCTTTATCTCAAGAGACCCATCGAGGTTCGCTGCTCGATTTCGCATTGATAGACCACTCTGATCACTGACTTGAAATTTGAAGTCGAGAAGTGAAAGTCGTTGTAGTCTTTTGGGATCTTTTGCCACTACTTCATCAACGACTCGCGCCAAGAAATCATCACCACGTTTTCGCAGAGCTCTCTTTGAAGATGGGATGGATACCAGTGCAAGAGCTTGAACTGGTTCAATCCTCTCAACGACAGAAGAGATTGCTTCGACAATGAAGGTTCGAGCGAGGCGCTCACCACGTTCTTTCGCTGCAAGAACTACCGATCTAGCGCGAAGGTCGTAGATGACTGGTGAGTAGATCGGAATCGAATCAATAACTCTGATACTCGGCGCTATCCGCCACGAGCCAAGGCACTCCTTGCACCCTTCACTCTCCTCAAGACAACAGAGCGGGCACGAGGGAGGAAAAACTAGAGAGCGAAGCCCACGCATCGCCGATCCCAGAAATTCCGCAACTGAATTGATACCCACTCAACCAGTGAAACGGCTAGCTGGTTGAGTCAATCAACCCAACGAGTCGAACTGTGCACGAAGATCGGTTGGGGAATCAGAGATTGGTTGACCTGAGGCAATCGGGAGCGTGACGATGAAAAGCGCTCCTCTTCCTGGTTCCCCAAATACACGGATAGATCCCCCATGAAGTTTCGTATCCTCACGTGCGATTGCCAGTCCAAGCCCTGTGCCACCTCGCTCTCGCGACCTGGATGCATCGGCTCGCCAGAATCGCTCGAAGACTCGATCGAATTGTTCTGGTTCAAGGCCAATGCCAAAATCGCGAAATCCGATATCGACGCTGCTCTCTTTTCGCTCGATTGTCACCAAAATCTCCTTGCCCTCACCATGGTCGAGTGCATTGCTCAAGAGATTTCTCATGATCCGTTTGACTCGCCGAGCATCCCCCGCAGCTACTGTGGAAGCGCTTGCTGGCACCAATCGAATCTCTACACGGGTGCTACGAATATCAAACTCATCAATGGTCTCGCGAAGGAGCCCGGCAAGGTCAATCGGCTCCGAAGCAAGGGTCGCGACTGCGGCATCGAATCTACTTACTTCAAGCAAATCAGTGAGAAGTTGATCGAATCGAGTTATCTGCGTCATCAAGATCTCGGCACTTCGTGCGACTGTTGGGTCAAAACCATGCTTTGCCGCAAGGATGACTTCAGAGGCCATGCGTACCGTGGTCAGTGGATTGCGCAACTCATGAGAGACATCAGATACGAATCTCTGCTGCATTCTTGAGAGATTCTCAAGCCGTGAAATCTGTTGCTGGATAGAGAATGCCATCTCATTGAATGACCGACCCAGCGCTGCAATCTCATCGGCACCTTCAACCTCAACACGTTTGGAGAAATCCCCACTCGTGAACGATTCAGCAGTCGAGGCGATTTTGCGTATTGGCTCTACCACTCGCCTCACGATGAGCGCAGCGATACCAAGGATGAGGAGGAAGACCAAGATTCCTGCAATCAGTAGACCCCGCGCCACAATGTCAATGGAATCTTGTTGGCCTTTGAAGGAGAAGAAGACGTACATCTCATATGGCCCGGCACCTTGAACCAAAATTTTCCTTCCTATCGCAACGCCAGGGAATGAACGGCCACTGAGATAGGTGATCTCGGTAAGTCGCCACTTCACCTCTGTCGAGTCGACCAGATCAGCCCGGAGATCCGAAGGAATCGAGGTGAGCTTGAGAAAGTTAGATGTACGAGTGAAATCTAGAGTCGCTATCTCATTGCCAGGGCTTTTAACAAGGGCAATCTCTCTGCCAAAGAGAAGCGCCCCTGGAGTATTACCAAGTTCCAGAACATCATTGAAAGTCCGCTCCAAGATAGCGGTATCAGTTCCCTGGACGATGGAGAAGCGGAATTCAGCGGCAGCGATCGTCGTCGTTGCTTCATTGATGGAGTTTTCGATTCGATCATCGATGATTCGGTCTCGAATCTGATTGAAGATCACTGTTCCCACGACACCAGCAGAGACAGTGAAGAAGGTGATAGCGATGACGACGACTCGCAGGGCGAGGGATTGGCTCAGCGCCGTGAAGAGGCGCTTTGGCATCGCGATCGAGATCCGAAACTATCGAACTGTGGGCACGCCGGATTTGTAGCCAACGCCACGGATGGTGGTGATCAACTGCGGATTCTCTGGATCATGTTCGATCTTCGCTCGAAGTCGTTGGACATGGACATTGACTAGCCTCGTATCTGACGAGTGACGATAATCCCAGACTTCATGGAGAAGTTCTTCTCTCGTGAACACTCGACCAGGCTCTTTGGCGAGCGCAACTAATAGATCAAACTCGAGTCGAGTCAATGCAATCGCTTTCCCACCACGGGTCACCGTGTGCTCGACTAGATCAATGTTGAGGTCACCCATGGTCAATGCACCACTTAACTGCCGTGAATTTCGACGGAGTTGTGCGCGGATCCTCGCGACAAGTTCTGAGTAATGCTCCATCGGTTTGACGAGGTAATCATCCGCTCCTGCATCGAGACCACTTATTTTGTCAGTGGTCTCACCTTTTGCAGAGAGGAAGATGATCGGTACTCGAGGCGACTCCTCACGAATCGCCTTACAGACCTCGACTCCATCAAGGCCAGGAAGCATCACATCTAAGAGAACGACATCTGGTTGGTTATTGCGAAATACATCCATGACCTCATCGCCACGGCTTACGAGATCGACTTCGATTCCAGCTCCGTTGAGGACGATCCCAAGCATCTCAGCGAGATCTTGATCATCCTCAACGACCAGAACCGATGGCATTAGCTGCCGTGCTCCCAAGAGTTCAAATACTCGACTTGCTCGGCAGTGAGAGTGTCAATTTCAGCGCCAAGACTCTTGAGTTTGAGTCGTGCCACTTCCTTATCGATCTCTGTTGGAACGTTGTGCACTCCTGGAGTAAGAGTCTTTGCAGTCTTGACTAACCATTCTGCAGTGAGTGCTTGGTCAGAGAAAGACATATCCATCACAACCGCAGGGTGTCCCTCAGCAGCACCGAGGTTGACTAAGCGACCCTCGGCGACAATCAGGATCCGACGGTCATCAGCCAACACATACTCATCGGTCTGATGTCTGATCTTCGAATTCTTCTTCTTTGCGTACTGCTCTAGCCAAGCGACATCAATCTCGATATCAAAGTGTCCCGAGTTGGCAAGGATCGCTCCATCTTTCATCAGAGAGAAATGCTCAGCACGAAGAACATCACGATTTCCAGTGACGGTGATGAAGATATCGCCAACCTTTGCTGCTTCATGCATTGGCATCACACGATATCCCTGCATCATCGCATCGAGGGCTTTGGTTGGGTCGATCTCGGTGACTACGACATCTGCTCCAAGGCCACGGGCGCGTTCTGCAACACCTTTACCGCAGTAACCGAATCCAGCAACGACCATGGTCTTGCCGGCGAGGAGAATATTGGTAGCACGGAAGATCGCATCAAGTGTCGACTGTCCGGTTCCATAACGATTATCGAACATATGCTTGGTATCAGTGTCATTGACTGCAACCATCGGGAATGTCAGAGCACCATCCTTTGCCATCTGCTTCAAGCGGATAACACCGGTGGTGGTCTCTTCGCACCCGCCAGCAATCTCAGGGAGAAGTTCACGACGAGTGGTATGCAAGGTGTTGACCAAGTCGCAGCCATCATCGAAGACTTGATGTGGTGCGATGTCGAGAGCGGCATTGATATGACCGTAGTAACCATCACGGTCGATTGCATTACGTGCAAAGACGGAGATTCCGTACTCATGGACCAATGCAGCGGCGGTGTCATCTTGAGTAGAGAGCGGATTCGATGCACAGAGTGCTAACTCCGCGCCTCCAGCCTTCAAGGTGATCATCAAGTTAGCCGTCTCTGTGGTGACGTGCATACAGGCAGCGATGCGGACCCCAGCGAATGGCTTCTCTTTCTCAAATCGCGCACGGATCTCTTTCAGCACCGGCATGTTTCGCCCTGCCCACTCGATCCTCTTCTTTCCTTCAGCCGCAAGCGAGGCATCAGCGATGTCGTGCTTAGGAAGCGCCATGGTCGTTGGATTCACAGAAAACCCCTCAAATACCTCGTTGGAGAAGCAGCCCCGACTATCGGAGCGAGGGGTGAATCTTACCCGTTAGCGAATCAAAGCGAGGACTTGATCTCGAATCTCGACCATCTTCGCCTCATCCTTAGCCTCCACATTGAGGCGGAGCAGGGGTTCAGTATTAGAAGCCCTTACATTGAACCACCATTGCGTCGAATCGACCGGCTCGACAGTGAGCCCATCCAATCGATCATGATGATGTGATGACTCTGGAAATGTAGTCAGGATTCGGTTGATCGCACCTTCGACATCATCCACCTTGCTATTTATCTCTCCACTCTGGCAATAACGATCATATTCGGTGAGTATCTGGCTCATGCTCTTTCGTGTTGCCTTCAAGGCAGCAATTGCATAGAGCGCAGCAAGCATTCCAGAGTCTGCATTCCAGAACTTCTCGAAATAGAAATGTCCAGAGTGCTCACCACCAAAAATCGCTTTGTTCTCTGCCATCAACTTCTTGATATAGGAATGTCCGACGCGACTTCGAATACCAGAACCACCACTCTCGTTGATCACTTCTGGTACCGAACGGGAGCAGATCAAGTTGTAGATGATCTTCGCCCCAGGACTCTTCGCTAATTCTTGTGCCGCTATAAGTGCGGTAAGAGCAGATGGTGAGATCAGATCACCTTTTTCATCAACCAAGAAGCAGCGATCAGCATCGCCATCAAAGGCCAGACCAAGGTCTGCCTCGTTCCTTCTTACTGCATCTTGAAGGTCAACCAGATTGGAGGGCTCGATTGGATTGGCTTCATGATTGGGGAAAGTCCCATCCAGTTCGAAATAGAGGGGAAAGAGCTCGCCCGATATTCGATCGAATACCTTCGGTGCGGTATGCCCTGCCATCCCATTTCCAGCGTCAATCACAAGGCGCAATCGTCTCCCCTTCGAAAAGTCGATCTCAAAGAGCGAGAAGAGGAAGTCGACATAATCGTGCAGAAAGTCTTGACTATCACTGCGTCCAGGTGGTCGATTGACGATTGGTGTGCCCTCGCGAATAGCGCTCTTGATCCAGCCAAGTCCAGATTCTTGACTGATCGGCCTCGCGCCAGAGCGACAGAGTTTTATCCCGTTATATTCGGCGGGATTATGGCTAGCGGTAAACATGGCACCAGGAAGGGCAAGATGGCCCGAGGCAAAATAAAGTTGATCGGTCGAAGCCAAACCAATACGGATGACATCAAGTCCTTGGCTATTGATTCCATCTGAGAATGCATCGGCAAGCGGTGAAGAAGATGGGCGCATATCCTCACCAATGACGACTTTTCCGGGTTCACGTTCCATCTCGATGAATCGCGCGAAGGCACTTCCTGCTGCGAAGGCGAATTCCTCATTGATCTCAGAACCGACGAGACCACGAATGTCATATGCCTTGATGATGCGATCAAGGGTCGCAGGCTTGATCATGAGTCCCTAACTTCTTCCCTAGCAGTTCTACGAATTCTAGAGGGCTCGAAGGTGTCCGCGTCTTCTCAACTCTGGTTGAAGATTCGCATCTGATCCTTGCGCATCTGAATCATCCTCGAGAACGCCACGTACTGCATTGGCGATCTCATTGAAGTCCTCATTGGAAGCTACTGGTTGGTCAGAAATCTCATTGATGATGATCTTCCAGCCGAGCGGGACTTTGAGTGATTGGCTATGACGAAGACATAAGTCGTAAGTATGCGGTTCGACAAATCCTTGAATCGGAGAGAGCTGTGCGATTTGATCGCCGTAGTTGTAGGAGAGAATCGCAACAGCACGTTCGTTGCATGAGGTCCGCGAACACCTTCTCACACCTGCGACTCTACTCATCACTTCCTCTTCCCGGACTGGGACGTCACCACCAAAAGAAATCAACTACGGATTGGGAGCCTAGTAGAGCGAAGGGAATCAACCGAAGAGCGCGCCGAGATCAAATGTTGGTGTCGTCGCTCGTTCGAGTTCAGTCCCTGGATTGAGTGGAATACTCGTGAACCCATCACTGCTCGACCACGTTGCGCCAAAGTGAATCGAATCGAGACCACTTAACTCGATCAATCGCGAATTGGGCGGCACCTTCCACTGCAAGACCTCGGCACCATTGAGATTCTTCGTGAGGGTCTTTCCATTGCGCAGTTTGACCAGAGCTTTCACTCTCACGGTTTTGCCCACCATCGTGATGGTCGGCTCCAATCCACCAACATTCCACCCCACTCCTTTGAGCGAGATCGATGGAGTGGACCAAGCGAATTCTCTTCCCGTGCTGCTGTAGACCGATCCCGCAATCGGTTCGGTCGATGTGACAATCAAAGTTGCCGGACGTTTGCCGAGCTCCTTCGGCAATCGAAGCGAGGTCACACGTTCGCTCTCGATGGTGCGATCAGAGAGTCCTACCGGTGTGAAACGACTGCCATCGCTAACCAATTCGACATCAACGACAGCCGATCGTGCGCCTGTTGCAATGAGATGTAATTGATGCGTCTGGATAGCTGAACCACGATGGCGAACCGGTATCGCAGTGATCACCAATCGTTGACTCGCTTCACCTGATGAGACGAAATCAGCGCCAAGGGAATTCAAACCCCGACCTCGCTGATCGAAGAGAAATGCGCTCACTCTTCCTGAACGGGTAATCACTTCGAGCGCAACGACCCCTTCCCCTGGTGCAAGAGAATCGACTCGCACCTCCCGCTGCGAGACAGCAGGGAGAGCAATGACTTTCTCGCCCGTTTTTCCTGACTCGCCAAAGGAGCGAATCTCAATCGTGGAAGTGCTGAGCCCTGAGTTGATGACCAAGATTCGCGCAGTCGATCCAAGGCCACCGCTTCCTCCGACAAACCATTGATCTCCAGAGCCGATGAGACAAGTAGTTGCGGAGGTGTACTTGCCCGCACGAGATCTAATCACGGTCGAGGAGACCTCACTACCTGCGACGACTATTGAGCCGCTCGAGAGTAGATAAGGATTGCTCTTTGCCTTGGCGAAGTTGATCTTTCGACTCTTTGCATCTTTGATCTTCGTCGCCGCACTCGGCAAGAGCGCCACCGTCCTTGCATCGCCACCGAGATTTGGACAGACAGTCGCAGGGATAGATGCGGTGCGCTCGACGCGAGCGCTTGGATCGCTCTGCCTCCAGGCAACCGTTGAGATGAGAAGTGATCCAATCAAAAGCAGTGCGCTTTGCACCCGCCAATATCGAAGCGGCGCACTCTGGCTCATGCGATCAGCGCTCATGACAATTCCTCTATCGGCACATCACTTCGTCGGCGCCTTGACGGAAGAGCAAGGATGGCAAAGGTGGCAAAAGCAATGAATTGCAGTGAGAGCCAGCCACGTCGAGAAGTGCCGTCGTGATAGATGATGAAATCTCCCCCTTCGACAAGGAACGCTTCGGTGACTTCAAATTGCGGCAGACCAGAGACACCTCGGGTTAACTCGACTCGATTGTTATTGACCAACATCCGCCAGCGATCGTCAAAGCGTTCGGCGATGGTCACGATGCCGGGTCGAGTAATTGTTCCTTCTGCTGCCACCTCATCACTTCCCAGCGAAATGGAAAGCTCGGTAGCTGCATCGCCATCAACATCAGGCAAGAGCGAGATTCGCGAGGATGCTCCAACTACCTTCCAGACCACGCCTGCATCGGTAGAGCTAGCGCGAGTGAACCCTCCGATTCCATCAATGGTCCGAGCAAGGGACTTGTTCACTGGTTGAGTCAAGAATAGGTATCGAATTCCATAGTCACCAAGAATCGAACTACTTTCAATTCCAGCCCCCGTGACTAATCCCGCGACAGCTTCTTCGATTGGCTCACTGCTTCCATAGACGATATCGGAATCACCGATCTCCAATGGTTTGTCGCGAACCACCCAGTAGAGCAAACGTCCCTCACGTTCGCGTATCAGCAGAGACTTGTATCGCTCCTGTGTCGTCGCATTAGCGATGATGAATGCTGGGACTGCGAAAGTCTCCTCACTCTTCACAGGTCCTCCTGCACCTGGACCCAACCACCAGATGATGGAAGAGAGTGAGGTGAGCAAGACAGAGATCGCAATTGCGGCCGCCGCAAAGTGTCTGAAGTTGAGTGCAGAGTCACGAATCTGAGGCAAGACAAGTTCAAGAAGCCTAATTCCGGCAATGATCGAAGCTGCAATGAAGAGAGTTGTCGCGCCACCGAGTGAAGGTGAGATCAATTGGCTACTTCCATGACCTGCAATCGAAAAGAGTGAGAACAAGGCTGTGATGGAAGAGATGAAGAGCGCAATCAGCGCGAACTGTCGGCAGTCCCGTCGAAAGAGAGCAATGATCATGATTATCGGTGCGGCCGAGAGTGTCGCAAGGCTGAGACCGGGATTGCCAAAGAGCAGGAGAAGACCATTTGCACCATCGAGGCTTACTCCAGGCTCAAGGAGAGCGCGCGAAGGATGAGCCAAAAGTTCAAGTGACCACGGGACATTGATTGCGATCGCACCAACCAAGATCAGAGATCGCTTCACAACTCTGGCAAGCACAAGCTGGAGATCTTCTCGATCGCCCCTCAATCTTTTACCGAACTCACCAAGGGTTTGCATCATCGAAAGAAGAAAGTGCCAGGATGTAAGGACTATGAATGCTGGCGGCGAGAAGGCAAGGGCAATTGAGTAGAGGAGTGCATGGGCTGCTACTGCGCGCCAGCTCAGAGTCTCAATCGCACTTGCGCCCATCATCGACTTGAACAAGAGAGGAGTTATCAAGGCGATGACCAGCGTTCCTATCAAGCCATGGGTGACGGCATGAAGTATCGGTGGCGAGAATGCATAGGCACTCGCCGCCGCAAGTGCAATCAATGTGGAGGTAGTAAATCCCTTTGCGAATCGATATCCGATCCAGAGCGTCAGTGGAATCGCAGCATAGAAAAAGAGGGTAATCATTAGCTTCAAGTTCCCAAGCAGTAGCCCTGAAGCCAATCCCACTACAGCAATCCAGGTCGGCGTATTAGCGCTTGAACCAAGAGCGATCGGGTGCCAGGACTCAAAATACTTACTGATCAAATCCATCCCACTCGATGGCGATTGGAGCAGCGCCCCTCCCTCGATAGCACCAAGACGATTTCTTGAAGCGATTAGGGTTAAAAAGAGAACTGCGAGCGAGAAGAGAAAGAGCGGTCGAGTGAAGAGAGTGCGAAGCGTTGATTTCCGCTCGGTGAATATCTCTTCCTCTTCAAGCTTTTCGTCATCAATATCCAGGACTGATCTCTCGGGCTCGTTCGGCAGTATTTGAAACGGGATTCGCCGAGCGAGATAGCGCTCCAGTGCATTTCTCGCCCTTTCGAAAGCGAGGCGAAATTGAATACCCCGTGGTGGAAGGAAAGATCTAATCGCTGACCCTGCAAGAAGGCGTTGACCTCGCCGCACCTTTCGTGCGGCAAAGATCTCTTGCGGCTTGATAAGGACTAGTGCAACTGCTGCCAATTCATCGAGGGCATAACCAGGAAGTTTGGCGATGAGATATCCGATCGAGCGTACGAGGGCACTAAGCAATAGCTGGAGAGCGAGGATGGGCAGATAGATCAACGACGCATTGGCTAGAAGTACATAAGCAGCATGCCTTCGATCTAATAGAAGTGGACGGTGTAGAAGGGCATCGTCCACATCAATGGAACGTCGCTCATTTGATGCCGCTTCACCGTGATAGGCGATCGCCTCAGGGACTGCGACAACTGAATGTCCCGCTGCCCGCACACGCCAGCCAAGATCTACATCATCACGAAAGAGCGAGAGCTTGGGATCGAAACCGCCAAGCTCGGTGAATACTTCACGGCGAATCAACATGGCGGCGGTGCTTACAGCTAGGACATCACGCTCGTCATCGTGCTGACCCTGATCCTGTTCGCGATATTCCAACCCGGTCCACCTGGCGCCATTTGTGGCGATACTGACGCCCAACTCCAGCAAGTGCTTGCGATTGTGCCAACCACGCAACTTCGGTCCAGCAAGAGCGACTTGTGGCTTCTCTTTTACCCCAGCGAGAAGACGCTCGAGGGCATCTTTTGCAGGTGCGCAATCATCATGCACGATCCAAAGCCACTCTTGCACTGCTGGCAAAGTAGATTGAGAAGCGGAAGAAGCGCTCTTGCCTTTTGGCTCTGTCGCAACGAAAGCGGGAGTCGCATCAACAGCGAGCTGAACTGCTTCGCCAAAACCCATGCCACGTGTCGTCTGGATGACATGTATCCCTGCGCTTCGCAGTAAGCGAACTGAATCATCCGTAGAACCAGTATCAACTGCAACGATTCGATCAATCGGATGACTCTGCGATGCGAGGGCAGCGACGGTCTGTGGCAACCATGTTGCACCGTCATGAGAGACAAGGATCGCGGTAACACGAATCATCGGTGACCTACACCGATTGAAGTCAGAAGAAGATCGAGTGAGTGGCGAGGAGTTCGAGCGTTACGCGGGTCTGCGCTTGAGGCGACGACGTTCGCGCTCGGAGAGCCCGCCCCAAATTCCAAAACGTTCATCATGTGCCAAGGCATATTCGAGACACTCCGCTCGAACTTCGCATGACATACAGACGCGCTTTGCTTCGCGGGTTGAGCCACCCTTTTCAGGGAAGAAAGCTTCTGGATCGGTCTGAGCACAGAGAGCTCGCTCCTGCCAAGACAGTTCAAGGATCTCCCCACTTCCTAACTGAACACTGGGACCAGTCTCTCGATAACTTCCATCACGCCGCGGATTGACATCTCCGGTCGAGGGTTTGAGCATGCCAGCGACACTCCCATTCGCAAACAAGGGGCCAAGATGGCCCCCTAACTAGGCTGAATTACACGCATGTAAGACCCCTAAGTCAAGTAGGAATTGGGGTCAGAAACCCAGGACTTCGCCCTGGCAATTATCAAGGGTGATGTGTGAGTTCGGTGCGACGAAAGCAGATTCGATTCTCAAGCCATCAGAGATCCTTGCACCCGCACTGACAATGCTGGAAAGAATGGTGCAGTTCTGTCCAATCTCTGCGCCAGCAAGGACAACAGAACCAGCATCAATCACTGAATTTCCTGCGATTTTCGCTGAAGATTCGATTACTCCCTGCCCAGTTGGCGAGTTACTCATCGGTGTTGCAGGTGAATGGAATCGACCAGTAACGAGATCCGCTGACGCAGCGATCAGTGCGCCAGGAGTGCCAATATCGCGCCAGTATCCATGGTCGACAAATCCTCTGATCCGACGACCTGACTTCAATAATGTGGGGAAAGTCTCGCGCTCGATACTGACTACTTGCCCGCTAGGAATCTCATCAATCACTCTTTTTTTGAATACATAGCATCCCGCGTTGATTTGATTAGTTATCGGGCGATCCATCTTCTCCAAGAAATCGGTAACCCAACCCGAAGCATCTGTCGGGACAACACCAAAGGGGCGTGCATCGGAAACCTTTGTGAGATAGAGCGTCACATCTGCATCTACTTCGCGGTGCTTCGCTATCTGACCGCTCAAGTCATGATCTGAGAGCACATCTCCGTTGAATATGACGACCGCGTCTTCGTCATCAAGATCAAGAAGCGAAACTGCATTTCGAATTCCACCACCAGTACCGAGCGCTTCCCGCTCGGTTGCATACCTGATCTTCATACCAAATCGAGAACCATCACCGAAGTAGGGTTCAAAAACTTGCGCAAGATAACTTGTTGCAAAGACTAACTCGTCGACTCCCGCTTCCTTCGCTTGAAGGACTTGGTGCAGTGTGAATGGAACCCCACCAACTGGAAGCATTGGTTTGGGTGTCTGGTTAGTTAAAGGTGCAAGACGTGTGCCGCGTCCTCCAACAAGAAGAATCGCCGCTACCCGATCAGACATCTAATCGACCTCCTCACTCTTACAAAAACTCCTGCTCAAACACTTGCTCAAACACCTGCAAAAAAACTAGGAATGAAGAATTCGCTCTATCGCCTCATCGATTTTCGCATCGGTCGCTGTGAGGGCGATTCTTATGTGGCGAGCGCCCCCTTTGCCATAGAAATTCCCGGGAGTTACCAAGATTCCGCGCTCAGCAAACCAAGCGACCTGGGCCCAATCTTCCTCACCATTCGAGCACCAGATATAGAGCCCCGCATCAGAGAAGTCGACTGCAAATCCCTTCGAGGTCAGTGCCGGTGCAAGACGTTTTCGCCGTGCGGCGTAGACCATCGCCTGTTCTTGCACGTGAACCTCATCGCCCAGTGCCACCGCTACCGCGTGCTGCACCGGGGCCGGTGCCATCATCCCGGCGTGTTTACGTAGTTCAAGCAGGCGCGAGATCAGCGCTGGGTCCCCAGCGACGAAGGCCCCCCGATACCCCGCAAGATTAGAGCGTTTGGAGAGCGAATGGACAGTGAGGAAATTCTTGTTATCCCCTCGCGCCAATTGAAAGGTCGATATGGGTTTCTTCGAATCACCAAAGGAGAAGTAACACTCATCAACAGCAACGATTGCACCCCTCGATCGATGCGCAAGTGCGGCTGTGATCTCATCGGCGCTATGAACTCGACCTGTTGGATTAGAGGGAGTATTTACCCAGATCAGATCTCCAGAATCTGTATTCCATTTCGTTGCATCAATTCCCACTTCCTTGATCTCGGCACCCGCAATGATCGCTCCGACGCGATATGTGGGATATGCAATTTCAGGTATCAGTACCTTCTTGCTACGGAGCATGAAGGGCAACCAGGCAACAAATTCCTTAGAACCGATCACCGGCAGTACATCAAATTCCCCTGCTGCACCGAGTTGATCGCGACAGTACGTGATGATTGCGCGACGAAGTTCCGGTGACCCTGTCGTTACCGGATAACCCGGGGCATTCGATGCTTCATGTAGCGCCTTTTGAATGAAATCAGGAGTCGGATCAACTGGAGTCCCTTGTGAAAGGTCTATCGCTCCTTTGGGATGGTTCTTTGCTCTTACGCCATAGGGAGCCAGTAGATCCCAAGGGAAATCTGGCAATGCAAAATCAGAGGTGCTCAGTTGCTCTCCGGCTTCTTCTGGATTTGAAGAACTACTGGATGATCCTTGCCTGTTGGCCCAACCTTTGCCGCACCGCCTGGTGAACCCAGCTCATCGAAGAAATCCGAGTTATATCCCTTGAACTCGCTCCATTGCGAAGGGACATCGTCCTCGTAATAGATGGCCTCAACCGGGCAGACCGGCTCGCAAGCCCCACAATCAACGCATTCATCAGGCTGGATATAGAGCATCCGGCCACCCTCATAGATGCAATCCACTGGGCATTCCTCGATGCACGACTTGTCCTTCACATCGATACATGGCTCGGCGATCACATAAGTCATCGAAAGAGATTCCTTTCGGCTAGGGGTTGAGATTCTCTCAAGGTTCGGTGCGTCATTCTCGCATAACCTTCCCCTCATGAGCCCAACTAGTGGGGAGTCAGGTCGCCTTACTTCTGGCAGAGAGCATCGCGATCTCGCCTCACTTGTCGGCAAGCGGGTCAGCATTCGCCTCCGTGAAGAATTGGGGGGATATCGAGACTTGCTCGGAATCCTCGTTAACGCCAACCAGGTAGAACGCAAAGATGGCTCGATCGCAACCTTCGATCCCCGATCAGTCTTTGCACTTCGCGAAGTCTTGCCCCGAAATCGCAGTGAAGCGAAAGGAAGCGAAGTAGGCGCAACCGGAATCAAGATCTACGACACTCTCTCCAGGCAGGTACGTGAGATCAAGAGCAGTGATGCGCAAGAGGTTCGAATCTACTGTTGCGGTCCGACTGTTTATCGCGATGCACATCTAGGTAACTTAAGGACATTCCTTCTCTCTGACCTGATTCGTCGAGCAATTGAGTTTTCCGGGTTTGATGTCTTAATGATTCAAAACATCACTGATGTCGGACATATGAGTGAGGACTTTGATGAAGACAAGGTCTTGAAGGAATCACAGGAGCGCAAGAGAGATCCCTTCGAAATAGCCCGTGACTATGAATCCAGATTTCACCGAGATCTCGCACTCCTTGGGATAAAGCCAGCAGATCATTATCCGCGAGCGAGTGAATGTATCGAGATGATGCAGCAACACATCTCACAATTGATCGATAAAGATCTTGCCTATCAAGGTGAAGATGGGACGGTCTACTTCTCGAGCGAGGGATTTGAGAGTTATGGCGTATTGAGTGGTAATCGACTTACAGATCTCAAACCTGGCCATCGTTATGAATTTACTGAGGCGGGAGCCAAGCGATTCCACGCAGATTGGGCGCTCTGGAAATCTGCTGGAACTAGGCGAGAGATGATCTGGGATTCCCCCTGGGGTAAGGGTTTTCCGGGGTGGCATATCGAATGTTCAGCTATGTCACTTCGCTATCTGAACGGCCATATCGACCTTCATATCGGTGGGATCGACCTTCGATTCCCTCATCACGAGAATGAGCGAGCACAGTCCAATCCGGTCGCGAAAGATCTCTATCCAAGTGATGAGGCAGTGGATCTCTGGCTTCATGGCGAACATCTACTCTTTGAAGGGCGAAAGATGTCAAAGAGCGCAGGAAACGTTGTACTTCTCTCAGATGTAATTGCACGTGGACTTGATCCCCTAGCAGTTAGATTCTGCTTCCTCGAAAATCGCTACCGAAGCCAGATGGATCTCTCCTGGGCTTCGATTACAGCGGCCGATCGATTGCTTCGCCGGTGGCGAAAGCGTTTTGCTCATCAGGCAGCTTCGCCTTCAGTCGAATCGAGTAGGCAAGGGCAAGTAATCATCGAGGAGATTGCCTCAGATATTGCCAACGATCTCGATACACCCCGGGCCTTGCAGCGATTGCGCACACTCGAGAAGGATGAGCAGTTGGCAGATTCGATCAAATCAGAAGTCTTTGCAACTATTGAGCAAGTTCTCGGTCTTGATCTGATGCGCATTGAGGTCGAACCTGCGAGAGAACTCGGTGAAGCCGAATCGTTACTCCTTGAAGCTCGAATCCAGGCGCGTGCTGCAAAAGATTATGCCAAGAGTGATCAGTTACGTGATCTCTTGGCGGATCGAGGGATTGAAGTCCGAGATGAAGTGAATGGACAAGTTTGGGAGTGGAGAGAGGGCGCTATCTAGAAGCTCGACGGTTGCCAAATGAGGTGATCAAGGTCAAGAGTATAAGTGCACTACTGCCAACGATGAAGGCGTTGCCATTGGTATCTCCCTGAACCAGGATCTCATTGCCATTCTGGTTGGTGCTTGCGAGATAGAGAAGGACGAACCAGGTGATCGCTGCCGATATAGGTTCTAGCTTGGAGATCGCTCCTTTAGCGATGAATCGAATTCCAATTGGTCCGACTGCGATTGCGAGAAATAAGCCATAAGGCGAGATGGTGTTATGGAGAAATACCGCTACGACAACCAATACTGCAGAAACCACAATCGCACGGATCAGCGATCTGGTCATGCAAGCCCCGCGAAGATATCTGTCTCTCTTCCCTCTGAGTCAAACGGGCCTGACTTCTTTCCATAGACCAGTGAATAGAACTCTTGACCCCAGACTTTGACCCCAAGATTGTTTGAGAGCGCAAAGAATGGCCCATCCACTGTTATCTGCGTGGCATGCGCTTTCATCGCTGCCATCTTGAGCTCGACCAAGGACTCGTTGCTGACCACTGTTGTCACGGCCTCGTCAGGTTTGGCGAAAGGAAAGTCTTCAGCCTTCTCAACACCCCAGAAGTCACTTCCTACCTCTTTCATGGCGCTAATACCTGCCTCGATGACTGAAATCGGGATGGTGTTCCAATAGATCTTACGGATTTCCCATCGATCTCGAATCATCTCAGCAGCGCGCATCGCAATCTGGTGCGCCTTGATGTGATCGGGATGGCCATAGCCACCAAACTCGTCATAGGTAATCAAGACATCGGGTTTGACCTCTAACATCACAGCAGCCAAGTGAGATGCTGCATCATCAAGATCGGCTTGCCAGAATGAGTCTTTTCTTTCGTTCGGCTCTGATCCCATCATTCCACTATCTCGAAATCTGACTTTTCCTGAACCTAAGAAACGAAAGTCGCTAATGCCAAGGACACGCATCGCATCTGCTAGTTCTCCTTCGCGATGTTCACCGAGCTTGTCCTGATCAGAACTCGCGAGATGAGCAAGCTCTGGCACTAAGACTTCACCCTCCTCACCACGCGTGCAGGTGACCAGGGTGATGCGATGGCCAAGCTTGGCGTAATGCGCCATCGTGACGCCATTGTTGATGGTTTCATCATCTGGATGCGCATGAACAAGCATCAAAGATGGTTTTCTAGACATAAGCGTGGAGTCTAATCGCCTCGTTCAGTTGATGCGTGATTCCCGCTCGCATCACTCATAGTATTACTATGGCACTTATGACACCCTCGGCAAGCGCTCCTCACGAGAAGAGACCTGACAATCTCAAAGTGGTCGACTCGAAATCTAATGATTCGAAAGATAAGGGAAGGCTTCCCCGCGATGAACGTAGAGCTCAGCTACTCACTGCAGCGTTAGAAGCATTTACGCTATCCGGATATCACGCCGCATCTATGGATGAGATTGCAGTTCGCGCGGGAGTCAGTAAGCCAGTGCTCTATCAGCACTTTCCCTCAAAGCTGGATCTCTACTTGGCCGTCCTCGATACCCATATAGATTCACTTGTCTTCGCCATCCAGAAGGCGATTGCATCGACGAGTGATAACTCGAATCGAGTGCGCCGCACGATCCAGGCTTACTTTGATTTCATCGATGACAAAGGTGGGGCATTTCGACTGCTCTTCGAAAGCGATATGAGTATCGAGCCACAAGTTCGCGAACGACTCAATCGAATGACCTACGACTGCGCTGCCGCAGTCTCTGCGGTCATTTCAATCGATACTGGACTGAGCAAGGAAGCATCAATGTTGCTCGCCATCGGAATCATCGGAAACGCTCAGATAACTGCTCGCCACTGGCTAGATCGTGATGGAATCTCGAGCAAGGAAGAGGCTGTTGCCTTCGTCTCAAATCTCATCTGGCGGGGTATCTCTGGTTTTCCCCGACAGAGTTAGTTCACTAGACTTGACGCTATGGCCACAAAGAAGAGTGCGGAAAGTTCACGAATCGAGATTCGAATAAGTGTCACCGATACCGCTCGAGAGATAGTTCTCGAGAGCGATTCGACGCGTGAGGCTGTGATTGATGCAGTCAATGAAGCAATGTCATCAACAACGCCACTTGTGCTCTCGGATTTCCGTGGCCGTCAAGTAATCGTCCCAGCCGGCAAGATCGGTTTTGTAGAGATAGCTGCTCCGAGCGAGCGAAAAGTTGGCTTCGCTACCCTCTAAATCTTCGCTAGATAGTCGGAAAGAATTCGCGAATTGCAGAGACCAACATCTCTACTGCAATTGCTGCCAGTAATAAGCCGGCAATTCGAGCGAGAAGTTCTACGCCTGACTCTTTGATTACTGCGACGATCTTCGTCGAGTACATCAAGGTAAGGCCGATGATGAGATGGACAATGACCACCGCCAGAGCAAGCGCCAAGTAGCGGTTCCACTGAATCGACTGATCTAACGGATTACTTGAAGTGCTCGCCTCTTGTACGAAGAGCATGATGGCAACAATCGCTCCTGGACCTGCCAAAAGTGGAGTACCAAGCGGAACTAGAGCCACATTGCCACTTCTTCGCCCCGCTTCGCGGCTTCCATCTCCCTTCAAAAGCTCAAGTGCGACGAGAAGTAGGAGAAGTCCCCCGGCACCTTTGAGGGCAGGGAGAGAGATCTTCAAGTAGTCGAGGATCCACTGTCCGAAGATGGCAAAGAGTGTGATCACGATGAAAGAAGTAATCGCTGCTTGCCAGGCCAATTTCCTCTGCTCGCGCATTGGCTTGGCTGATACCAAAGAGAGGAAGAGTGGCGTTGCACCTGGCGGATCCATGATGACCAGGAGTGTGACCAAGGCTTGTAGCCCAAAAGTTAAGTCAATCAGATCCACTTTCAAGCTCCTTTCGTATAACCAGTTGCGCGCTCTGAGATCTTCTCCCATTGCGAAAGCTCGGTGAGATTCTCTCCGAGTCGATTCACTTTTCTTTTGCCATGGTAATCACTACCACCGGTGACCAAGAGAGCGTATCTTCGAACCAAGGCAAAAAGCTGATCGCGCTCACCTTCACTATGGTCTCGATGGAAAATCTCAATCCCATCTAATCCAGCATCAATCAGACTCTCCAAATATTCACTTGAGATGATCCGTCCACGTAGCGATGCAAAAGGATGGGCAATCACCGCTACGCCCCCCGCCTCTTTGATCAATCTGATCGCTTCCTCAGGAGTTGGTGATGCATCTGGGATGTAGAACTTCGATCGATTATGGAGGAATCTCTCGAATGCCTCGCCACGCTCACTGACGATCCCTTTACGAATCATGGCATCGGCAAGATGTGGCCTACCGATAGTCGCACCCTCACTCACCTCGGCATAGACATCTTCGACTGAAATATTAATCCCTGCCTCTTGAAGCCTGCCGACAATCCGCTCCATCCTTGTGATCCGATTTCCTCGGGTCTCATTCATCGAATCAATCAGTGCTTTGTTCTCAGGATCGAAGAGAAAACCGAGCATATGCACGCTGAGGGCATCTACCGTCTGACACGAGACCTCAGCACCAATCACTAGCTCGATACCACTTGGAACTAAATCTTTGATTTGTTGCCATCCCGCGATGGAGTCATGATCGGTCAGCGCGAAGCGATCTATTTCCGCCTCGGCTACTTTGTTGAGAAGTTCAAGCGGCGTATCGGTTCCATCACTCTCATTGGAGTGAGTATGAAGATCTATCCGCGCACTCATACTTGGACCTTACTATCGTTTCGAGTGACAAAGAGTGCGCATCCGACGAGCAAAATCACGATACCCGGGATGATGCCAATAGGTGGAACTTGGTCGATCCACCACCATGCGAATAGCGCCCCAAGTGGTACCTCGAAGAAGATCACGAGGGAGACGACAGTTGGTGAGACTCGCTTGAGCGAGAAGTTCATCATGGTATGCCCCATCACCTGTGCACCAATAATCAGTGCAATCAAGATTAGCCACTGCTGCAACGGAAAATCAAAGACAGGATCACCTAGCAACAAGATGGCAGGAAGAGCGGTGAAGGCAGAGGTGAGATAGCAGATGCTCGTGTAGGTGGATGTTGCGATAACGCTCTGCGCCCGAGATCCGATCAAAACATAGAGTGCAGAGAGCGCCGCACATCCGATCGCGGCAAGATCGCCAAGGAATGCTCGAACTGAAATAGTGAGGTCAACCCCAGTAACTGCTAAGACTCCGATGAAAGATATCGTCATGCCAATCCAGGCTCGTTTTGGAATGTGGCCACCCAATGCGCTCACATAAATGGCAACGAATAGCGGTTGAAGAGCGGTAAGAGCAGTTCCGGCAGCAACTGTGGTGAATCGCATCGCGATGAAGAAGCCAACAAAGTGAAGTGCCAAGACGACTCCGGCGAGAAGCGACCAGGCGATTGCTCGACGCTCTGCGCTACTTCGCCACTGACGAGCGCGGAGGGCGAATGGGAGCATCAATATCGAACCCGCGATATTCCGCCAGAAGATCAGGACCATGATCGGCATTGCACTCACTGCAATGAGTGGTCCAGACATGCCAAGCCCGATCATTCCGCCAAGGAGGAGAGGAACATCGCGTCCAGTTGGCAATGCGGTATGACTCTGAGCGCGAACGCCATCAAAGCCTGATTTGCCCTCAGACATCCTCGTCCCTTCATCATCGCAGATACGCGCAGTCACGATAAGGGAACGAGCCTAAGTGAATCTGGACTAAAATATGCGCACTTGGCATCCCCTCCCTCATGGATCGCAGATGTCTCTTTACTTATTGACAGAGTTGTTCCAAGTAGACGGAGTGGGGCCGCGCTTCGCGCACAACTTGAGAAGGTGGCTACACCTGAAACAGTCCGTGAAGAGGTACAAGAACTACTCAAAGAATTCAAAGATTCTTTGAAAGATCGACACTCAAGTGGCGAGAGTGAGCCTGACTCCAAGAAGTGAGCGTTGACGTTCACTCAATGTACGTGCAAGCTCTATGAAACCCTTCGCCGCAGCAGAATCCGGCGCTTGTTTCACTATCGGATGGCCATCGTCGCCACCTTCGCGCAGATTCAACTGGAACGGGATCTTTGCAATAAGCGGCACATCTGCTCCCACCAAAGTAGAGAGTCTGCGCGCGCTCTCCTCGCCCCCACCACTTCCAAAGAGCTCTTGCGGCTCGCCGCATGAAGAGCAAGGAGATGCAGACATATTCTCAATCACTCCGATGATTCTCTGCTTAAGTTGGTGAGCGATTCGCCCAGCTCGTTCAGCGACCTCTGCTGCAGCAACTTGAGGCGTTGTCACCACCAAGATTTCTGAGTTAGGAATCAGCTGTGCTAACGAGATTGCAATATCGCCAGTGCCAGGAGGCAGATCAAGAAGCAAGAAATCTAGATCACCCCAATAGGCATCAGTTAGCAACTGTTCCAAGACCCGGTGTAAGAGCGGACCACGGTAGGCAATCGGGTCAGAGCGTTCGGGTTTGAACATCTCCATAGATACAACTTTGACGCCATGGCTCTCTACGGGAATGAAGAGTTGATCAATTACCGTAGGTCTTGAACCGGGTACGCCGATCAATCGCGGTATCGAGTGGCCATAGACATCGGCATCCAAGATACCCACGCTAAATCCCTGCTCACTCAGTGCTACCGCAAGATTGACCGTTACTGAAGATTTGCCAACCCCGCCCTTACCCGAGGCAACTCCAATGACGCGAGTCAGAGAATCAGAGCGTGCAAAAGGAATCTCTTTCTCTCTTCCGCCTCGAACTATTCGCTTGACCTCGTTTCGCTGTTCATCACTCATCACACCAAAATCAATCTCTATCTCATCCACCTTCTTAAAAGAGTCGAGAGCGCCCTTGATATCTCGTTCTAGACGATCTCGCATCGGACAGCCAGCAATGGTGAGCAATATTCGAATATGAATTCTGCTTCCAACTAGCTCGACCTTCTCAACCATCCCAAGTTCTGTGATCGGTCGGCGGAGCTCGGGGTCATTGACTTTCGAAAGTGCCTGACGTATCTCTTCAACCATAGAAGGTATTTAGAGCATATCCGGATCGAATTGTGCTGGAGGTTTCTTTGCTCTTACCGCCTTGGTGCTATTTGTGACCCGTGGTTTATCGTCAACAGCATCAAGAACATGCTTTTGTATCAAGTTCTTTGGGTTCAAATCCCGGATATCCAACGTTTCGAATCCAGGACCTAGATTCTTCTTCAGTTCATCACCTGCACCGCTCGTCACTTCCCGAAGACGCTTGATGAAACGTGCAGCATCAGCAGCTGCTTTCGGTAAACGATCAGGGCCGACCAGAATCATTCCTAGAATGGCAAGGCCGATGATTTCTCCTGAACCTATGTCGAACATAGTCGCGAGTCTACTTACTCTCTCATCCGATTAGCCACGAAGCCTTTAGCTCTGTCCCGCAATCAAAGTGAGCGTGACCGAGATTCGCTTGCCGTCGCGCAATAGGACGAGTGTCACCTTGTCGCCGACATCCTTCGACCTCACTGCGACGATCAACTCATCAGAATTGCTCACTTCGATTTCTTCGAACTTGATGATGACATCGCCGGGCTTGATTCCAGCTTTCTCACCAGGTCCTCCTGGTAGGACTGCATCCTTCTGATCAGCGACTAACGCGCCATCTCCGGTGTAACGAGAATCAATCGATACCCCAATGATCGGATAGACCGATCTTCCCGTCGCTATCAACTGCTCGGCCGTCTTTCGAGCTTGATTAATTGGAATCGCAAAGCCAAGACCAATCGAACCACTTCCGCCAAAACCAGATCCAAGAGTTGCAATCGCTGAGTTAACTCCGACCACAGCGCCTGACATATCCACTAGCGGCCCGCCTGAATTTCCTGGATTGATAGCTGCATCAGTCTGAAGCGCATTGATGAAGGATGTCTCCCCCTCGCCACCTGTCGTCACTGCACGGTTCTTAGCACTGATGATCCCAGTTGTGACTGTTCCACTTAGCCCTAGGGGAGAGCCAATGGCAATCACATTGTCACCGACTTGAATCGCCTCGCTATCGCCGAACTGAAGCGCTGGGGCATCATTAACTGCGATCTTCAATACCGCCAAATCGTATGAGGCATTTCTTCCAACAACTCGCGCTTTGAATGATTTTCCATTATTGAGTTTGACCGTGATCGAACCATTATTAGTTGCAGCAGCGCTAATGACATGGTTATTGGTGAGGAGGAAGCCATCGCTTCGAATGAAGAATCCCGAGCCGGTTCCACCACCATTCTTGGTTCGAGTTGTAATTGAGACCACGGAAGGAATGACTCGTCCTGCTATACCTGCGATTGAATTCGGTGCCCGCTCAATGGTGTCGTTGACCTGAACCAAATTCGCATTTGTCGAAATCAACTCACGATCTGCCAGATAAGCACCACCGACTCCGCCACCAAGGCCCGCTACGAGCGCAACTATCACTGTCGACACGATTCCTACCTTGCGTCGTGGCTTAGCACCTGAACTTACAAAACTCTTCGTGACGCCTTCACCCGCAGGAGCGCTCCACCAACTGGTGTGACCAGATGCACCCACGTAACCGCCGCGCTTAGTCGTGGGCTCTTGATCTGCGTTTGACTCTGAGGTCACTTACTTATCCCTTCCATCACACCATTTATTTTCAATTCGCCATTGATTTCGTTGCCACCATCACTCCATCAGCCAGCGGCAAGAGCAATGGGCGCCAATTATTGCTTGCGCGAATGGCGCGGATGACCTCACGCCGTGCGATGCTCTGATCATCTCGTTGCGTTGGATCTGCGACTTTTCCACCACCTAAGACGCTGTCGAGAATCAAGAGACCCCCAGGTCGAAGTGACCGCTGTGCATGGCCAAGGGCATCGACGAGGTAGTCGCTATCTCCGCTATCTCGAGTCTGGCGCATGACGAATATGTCATACGAGTTATCTGCAAGTTTGCCGATTACTTCCTTAGTTGCGCCTGTGATTAATCGATAACGTGTTGGCGAAATCTGAGCCTCATCAAAGGCAAGACGTGCTGCCTTCGCATGTGCCATCTCAGCGTCAATCGAGGTGAGAGTGAGGTGAGGTAGTTCGAGCAGGTAAAGCCCGCTCACTCCCGTTCCAGTGCCGACCTCTACCACGGCCGATGCGCCGATCAGCTCTGCCAAGTAACGGATCAAAGAGCCGACCAACTGCTCGGTATTGGGAATTCCAAACTCCAGCCCGCGGGCTCTTGCTTGGGCAATGAGATCAGATTCAGGGAAGAGGCTCTCGCTATAGGAGGCCATATCCCCTCGTTGTGGAACGAATGGAAGTGAGGATGCCATCAGAGCGTCGCCAACCAACGAGTAAGAGTCCGCACACCAAAGCCTGTACCGCCCTTGACGAATTCACCAGCATCAACTTCTGAACGAGCAGGGCCCGCAATATCTAGATGGACCCACTTTCGCTTTCCAACGAACTTCTCTAGAAATAGCGCTGCAGTCACTGAGCCCGCGCCAAACTTTGGCTTATCTGCGGTGTGATTGAAATCTGCTACTTCACTCTTCAGTGCAATCGCATAGTCATCGATCAATGGCATCTGCCAGAGTGGATCGCCCGCCCAGAGGCTTATCTCATGGAGGTTCTTTGCAAGACGATTATCTCGGGTATACATCGCTGCATATTGCTTTCCAAGTCCAAGAGATGCGGCTCCGGTCAAAGTTGCGACATCAATCAAGAAATCTGGGTCTAGGTGCAGGTCTGCGAAAGCTAATCCATCTGCAAGAACCAAGCGTCCTTCAGCATCGGTATTGATAACTTCAACAGTTGTGCCACCATAATGTTTGATGACATCAGAGGGTCTCTGCGCGGTCGCCGAGATCGTATTCTCGGCAAGCATCAAGAGCGCTGTCACCTTCACCGGAATCTTCAACTTTGCAGCGGCGATCGTCACAGCGCTAACAACTGCTGCACCGCTCATATCGGTCTTCATCGCAACCATCATCTCGTATGGTCGCTTGAGTGAGACTCCTCCAGTATCGAAAGTGATTCCTTTGCCCACGAGAACTACATGTCGTTTTGCACCTCGAGGGGTATAGCTCATCTGAGCAAGTCGTGGTGGATGCACCGTCGACGAACCGCCGACTGCACGAAGCCCACCAAATTCAGCGAGCTCTCTGCCTGCCCTGACTTCAACTTTAAGTTGTGCTATTCCCTTCGCCATCTTCTTCACTTCTTGCGCGACCCAAGCGGGCGACTTGATATTCGATGTGGTGTGAATGAGATCTCGGGCTCGCCAGAGCGAGGCGATGATCACCATCGTAGAATCGAACTCCTTCTGATTGATCGCTCCGTCATCGAATGTGAATCTCGGATTAGTAGGAGCAGGAGCGCTCTTCTCACTCCAGCTGTAATTCGACAGAATCAGCGCCTCAATGAAGGCGTTCTCAAGACGGCCAATGAGATGCACTCGCTGGTCTTTACCTTTGAAGCGACGTCCTAGAGATGAACCTGCTTTGCGCAGATCAGGGACGCTCGCGCTCCCAATCGAATAGAAAGCGATCGATGGGCCTTTGGCCAGTGGAGCGATAAAGAGTTCGCCAGCCTTTGCATCAACGCTCTCGTTACTGCCTCGAGCTTCTTTGGAGTGGAGATCGAATAGCTCGCCAATCCCTATTGAGAGCGAGCGCTCGATTTCGCTAATCTCATTCTTACTGAGAAGAAAGTTGATCTTCTTTGAATCTTTTCGATAGCCAATGGCGACTGCATCGAAAGTAGAGAAACTTCTTGCCGCATTCTTACTCGGCTTTAGCGAAGTTAGAGAAGGGATGGAACGGTTCACAGTGATCCGTTCAACGCTTAGAACTACTTCTTGATGAGGTTAACTGCTGCATGGAGGCAATCGGCCAAACTTCGAGCCTCTTCTTGATTGAGTTCAACAACTAGTCGTCCGCCACCCTCGAGTGGAATGCGCATGACCAAACTTCTCGCCTCTTTAGTTACTTCCATGGGGCCATCGCCTGTTCGAGGTTTCATAGCGGCCATGTCGACTCCCATCCGAATCCCCTGTCGGGGAAGAAGCTTTGGAATTCCGAGGTAGGGGAGGAATTATCCCCGATAAGCCTTCTCGTGGGAAATTGGCGAGGAAAGCGCTACTCCTGCTTCCCTTCCTGAGCGTGGTCCTCTGCCTTCTTATCCGAGGTCTTGTCTGCTGTTTTGGAGGTATCGAGACCAAGTGAGGCCAAGAGGCGCGATCGACCTGATATTAAGACGCTCTCTACTGCTCGTTCGGGCACGCCAAGTCTTTTTGCTATGGAATCCGCGCTCTCTGACTTGAGGTAGAAGAGAGTAAGGATGATGCGTTCCTCTTCAGGCAAAGCGGCGATCAGTTGAGCCATCGAAGAATTAGGGGATGACGATGCCTCTGGCACTTTCATTTCGATGAGATGGAACCCTTTGATTCCACAATTTTCTTAAAACGCTTCAAGGAAATCAGAACACCAAAGAGAGTAGGGATCTTGATCAAGGCCAGTATCAATCGCGGTGCAGCTATCTCTTCGAACCAATCAAACCTGGTCTGATTCTTACCAAGATCAGTGAGAGTGAATGTTCCGTAGCCCTTGATAACTCTTCCGATGTGTTCCACACGGGCGAAAGTTGGCGGCTGCCACTCCGAGACCACCATCTCATCCATCACTCCGATGAGAGTGCTTCGCTTGGCAAAGAGTCCAGTGAATGCTCGAAGTCGATGCCCCACACCTACTGGACTTTCACTATCGTCGTAGACTCTTGTCGCAAGCATCCACTCTGATTGACCCTGCCAATCAATCATCTCGCGCCAGACCTCTGCAAGAGGCGCATCTATTTTTACCGTGAGCGCGAACTCCTTTATTGGGCGCATCAGAAACGTCCCTTGAGGAATTCGATTGAGTCCTCGACAGAGTCGCTCCAGTGGACTCTGCCTCGTTGACCAGGCTTCATTAATTTCTCTCGATCAAGATCATCAAGGAGAGAGTGCAATGAACGATAAGTCCCAAAGGGATCAAGGATGACAATCGGTTTCTCATGGAAATTCAGATAACCACCTACCCAGATTTCAAAGAGCTCTTCCAATGTGCCAAGACTTCCTGGAAGGGCGATAAACGCATCTGAGAGTGACTCGATTCTTCCCTTCCGCTCACGCATATCGGCCACTTCGATCATCTCACTGGCTTGGTCATCGACGAATTCAATCTGCTTCAACTTGCTCGGGATCACACCAATCGATTGCCCGCCACGAGAGCGCACGCCCTGCGCTACAGCGCCCATCATCGAGATCTTCCCGCCGCCCCAAACCAGTTCCCATCCAGCATCCGCGATGGCCGAACCAACTCCGAAGGCAAGCTCGATATAGCGCTCTTCGATAGCGGTGGAGGATGAGCAATAGACAGCGACTCGCCTTCTCATGAGACCAGAGTAATTGACCATCCTCAGAACTCGCGCTGCCCTTGATAGCGTTAAGCCATGTCATCGCAGGATTCTCAGCGTTTTGCTTATGGATTCGGTATCGCAACCATCCATGCGACCGGAGTACTCGATACCTACTTCCACTCCCTCGGCCTCGGGAGAATCGCCGATGCGAAAGCTCCTGCACTTGAAAGTTTTATCTCTACTCCTCGCAGAGATGAGGAGGTTCGAGGTATTCATCGCGAACCAGTGGCGCTTGAGATCAATCTTGATCAGAAGATTGAAGGTGTCTGCGATGCTTATCTACGACTTCATCTACTCTCACATCGCATCGTCAAACCACATCAACAAAATCTCGATGGGATATTCGCTCAACTGCCTAACGTCGTCTGGACTAATTTCGGACCCGCGGCAATCACGGGATTTGCTTCAGTTCGAGAGCAACTTCGAGTCGAGTTCGGCCATCTCACCGTCCATGGTGTGGATAAATTCCCAAGGATGCTCGACTACGTAGTGCCTGAGGGCGTTCGAATTGCCGATGGAAATCGAGTCAGGCTTGGCGCTTATCTTTCACCAGGCACGACGGTGATGCATGAAGGTTTCGTGAATTTCAATGCTGGAACACTCGGTGCATCTATGGTCGAGGGCAGAATCTCCGCCGGTGTCACAGTTGACGATGGCAGTGATATCGGTGGTGGCGCATCCATAATGGGAACTCTCTCGGGCGGCGGAAAAGAAGTGATCAAAGTTGGTAAACGTTCTCTCCTCGGCGCTAATTCAGGACTGGGTATCTCACTTGGTGATGAGTGCGTTGTTGAAGCGGGGCTCTATCTCACAGCTGGGTCGAAAGTCGCACTCCCAGATGGCACGACAGTGAAAGCACGGGATCTCTCGGGCGCACATGGACTTCTCTTCAGGCGCAATTCAAATAACGGGGCGATAGAAGCTCTGCCTAAGAGTGGTGATTGGGGCGGGCTCAACTCGCTACTTCACGCCAACGATTAATATCGTCGCTCCAGAATCTTTCCTTGCTCGCACGATTCTCGTAAGGATTGAGAGAATCTAAAGAGATCCAGACAGATTTCGATCACTTGTTCTGACGGTGGCTCTCGCTCAGGCTCACCATCAGGTGAAATGCCGGCAAGGTTTATCCAGGTCGAGGGAAGTCCGACTCGCGACCTGAACTGCTCGCCGGTCAGAATCTTCTCTCGCCCTTCGCTATCAATCCCTCGGATCTTCAAAATGCTCCCAGTTACTGAACGCTCCAGGATTTGATACTTCACCAGATCCTTGAATTCAAAGGCCTTTGCCATCACTGACTGGGGGACTTCTCTTCGCCACTTTGCATAACGTGGGTTGACTGCGAGATCCACACTCCAGGTATCGGGCCGGTTGATGAGGTATGCCACCTTTGCACCCCAAACATCTTTCACATTCTGAGTCATGCCACCGCTACTACTGAAGAAATAAGATTGAATCGGTTTTCCTTCAAAGAAGAGGATTTGATTTCGTGTCCGATCAACTGCATTTCGCCAACGGATGCCATAGAACGGTTCACTCTCTTTGCCATAACCAACGAAGTTCTGGTCACGGATGGTGCTATAGATATGACAGTCACAGGCCTTTCGAATAGTGGGCAACTTCGAGAGCGCGAATGTCCGAGCTGCGATCGCTTGCGCATCAAGGGCGGCATCGGGCCAGGATGAGGGAACCTCGCCAATTCCGTAGAGATAGTGATCGCCAAGGCGAAGCGTTGTGGTTATCTCCATCTCACCAGGACCCACATCATTTGCCACCCGCTTGAGACTGAGTTGTCCATACTTGAGAAGATAATTTCGCGCCGACGTCCGAAGCGTCATGACCGTCTCGCTATCCCAGCGAATCGTCCAATCATCATCTGGCTCAAGACTCGTGAATTTCGCGGTTTTGGATGAGCGAGTGATCTCTATCTTGCCCGCAATACTTGTCATTGAAATAGTGATGTCGCCACTATAACTGCCAACGACAGCGCTCTCGGGAATCGGGCGATTGATGGTGAATCGCCCACGAATCAAGGTGACCGTTCCACTCTCTGACTTAATGGTCAGAGAGGCATCGCGTTGTTTATGTCCGACATTGACGCGAATAAGTTGAGTGTCATCACTTGGCAGAAGTGAGGTTCCGGGATAGTAGTGATTCAAAATAATGGCAGAGGTGGCGCTTTCCATTGCCATGCCTTTAGCACCGTATTGACTCATTCCCACGCCATGACCAAAACCTGATCCCGTAAAGACGAATTTCGCAGGGGCACTTGCATCTGCACTCATTGGCGTGAGTACTGAGAGTAGGAGTGCTACGGCAAGAGTCGAAAACCTACGATTAGAAATCCTCATCAGTCTCAGGACTACTTCCAACTTGTAAGAAATTCCGGTAAGCCTTGATCACTTCGAGCGGGTCGCCACGCTTGACCATTCTCCCCTTATCCATCCAGATAACCTCATCGCAAATCTCTCGCAGGACTTTGAGGGCGTGCGAGACGACGATGAGTGCGCGATCATCACCTTTCATCTGCCGGATTCGCTCGATCGACTTCACTTTAAAGCGCGCATCGCCAGTACTCAAAGCTTCATCGATAATCAAGATATCGGGGTCAAGTGAGGCCGCAACAGAGAAGGCAAGACGAGACTGCATCCCAGAGGAGTAAGTGCGCATCGGTGCATCAATCACCTCTTCCAACCCAGAGAACTCGACGATGGAATCAAACTTCTCATCAATTTGGTCGCGACTCATTCCTGCGGCAAGCCCACCTAGATAGACATTCTCTCTGCCGGTGAGTTTGTTATTGAAACCAACCCCAAGAGAGAGGAGTGTGGAGACTTTCCCGAAGACTTCGACCCTTCCTGAAGTTGGAGGCAAAATTCCTGAGATGACGCGCATTAACGTGGATTTACCTGCTCCATTACTGCCGATGATCCCCGTTACCTGTCCATAGGGAATATCAAGCGTTAGATCTCTCACTGCATGCACGACGCGAGTCTGACGTTGACGACGTGCGAGACGCCCGAGACGGTTTCGAAGTGTCGGGCGGCGATCAAGTGTCGTCTTGTAGACCAGACCAAGTGACTTAATTGAGACGGCGCTCTCTCGAGTGCGAGATGTTTTAGATGCGGACAGCGAACTCACGCTCCCGAGTCAAGAAGATGTAGCTGCCAAGTGAGAAAAGCGCAAGAGTCCAGCCAAGGCCAAGGAGTAGGTCGCTCATCAACGGCGCTTTCCCCTCGATCATGATCGCCGACCAACTATCAAGGAGAGGAAAGAGTGGATTGATCACGGTCAAGAAATTCAGACGCTCATCCAACATCGCACTGGTGTAGAGAACTGGTGATAGATAGAGCAGCGTTCGCGAGAGATAGGGAAGAAGGTTCTGTGCATCGCGAAAATACACATTGACTGTGGCCGCGATGATGGCACAACTCAATGCAAAGAAGAGGACGAGAAGAAGAATCACGGGCGCCCAGAGCATATGGAGAGTGAAAGGAAGACCTAAAGCAATATGGATTCCAAGCAAGACGATCATCGTCGGCAGGAATCGCATCAAGGCAATCAGGGTCTCTGCGATGGGCAACACCAGTCTTGGAAATGCTGAGTTAAGAACCAATTTAGATCCTGAGGTCACTGACTTTGCCCCCGAAGTGATTGAGTTAGTTACTAGATAGAAGAGGAAGAGGGTTCCGGTGAGATGACCAAAGCGTGTAGCGCCACCTTTAGCTCCGATAATGATCAGCAGTAGGTAGTAAATCCCAGCCAGGATCAGAGGAGTCAAGATCAGCCAAAGCTGTCCGAGGACTGTCCCATATTGCTTTTGATGCAGGTCCGCCCTGGCATATTCAAAGATGAAATCGCGACGTCGCCAGAGTGAGGTGAGGTACTCCCTGAGCGAAGGCAGACCGTGCCTGAACGGTTGATAAACCGCTACTGGCTTTCGCGCAATATCTTGCTGGAAAGAACTCACTCGCGAAGATTACCCGTTCGCCTTCAATCGACCTTGAACCAACAAGCGCTTCGGCGAGGTGAGGAATCCAAGTCCCCAGGAATGATGCATCGTTGTAATCACCATGGGCAAAAGGGCTCTTTCACTCCAACTCTTACCAATGACTATCCCGCCGAGAATCATTGAAGCAAGATAAAGCGCAACTGGAGCCAAGAAGTAATAGGTGTTAGTCATTGCGAGCACTAGCGAAAGCGCATTGATTGCAACAGCGAGTGGAGCTGCGAGGTAGCGCAAGTTGACCGTGCCGAGATGTTGCCGTGAAACAACTCTTCGCCAACGTCCATATTCAAAGTACTGCTTGGCTAGTGATCGAAAGTCACCCCTAGGTCGATAAGTGACTCTGAGAGCGGGGTCAAACCAAATTTTTCCACCATTCAATCGAAGTCGATAGTTCAACTCCCAATCTTGTGCTCTTGTGTAGCGCTCATCAAAACCGCCCACGGCAAGGAGCGCAGATTTCTTGAAAACACCAAGATAGACCGTGTCACTCTCTCCTGCATCGCCACCAACATGGAAGCGAGAGCTTCCTACTCCAAGTGGCGAGCGCATTGCCCTGGCAACCGCTCTTTCGAATCGGGTAATCCCCTCTGCAGCCATTACTCCGCCGACATTGACCACGCCTTCACTCTCGCGCTGCCGGAGAGCATTGACCGCATTGGCGATATAACTTCGCTCTATCTCACTATGCCCATCAATTCTTACTATGTAGTCGAACCGAGACTCTTTGATGGCAAGATTCAATGCAGTGGCAGTTCTTCCAGTTAGATTCACAATCGATTTAACTCTCTTTTCTGCCTGAATTATTTGACTCACTAAGTTTTCAGTCCCATCTTTGGAGGGGCCTACTGCCAAGATCACCTCAATCTCGCCCAGATAATCCTGTGCCAAAGCTGCACGTACCGCCGCCTCGAGATGATTGAACTCGTTGAGTACAGGCATGATCACTGAGACGCCGGGATAGGTGACCGAGTTCATGCTCTCAAACTTAGCGAATCATTGAAGGAGCCACGATTAGGCTGACCCTGTGAAATCCCCACGTGCGATTCGCTTTTTCACCAAGCTCTCCATCGCCATCGTCGCACTCTCTGCCGTCTCCTGGGTCGGTCTTGGTGCCATCACAAATTCGATAAAGCGCACTGATGCCTTCGCCAATCTTGATGATCGCCCGAGTAAACCCACAAGTGCCGTTAACTACCTGATCGTTGGTTCTGATTCACGAGAGGGACTCACCCGGGAGGAGCAACGAAGGCTTCGCACGGGTAGCACAAAGGTAGCTGCAGGAAAGCGATCTGACACGATATTGCTGGTCCATATTTCGAAGAATCGAGATCGCGCATCGATTGTTTCAATACCTCGAGATAGTTATGCGCTGATTCCAAGTTGGACCGATGCGCAAGGCAAAGTCCATAGCGAGACTCACTCCAAGATCAACTCAGCATTTGCCTGGGGCGGTGCGCCGCTACTTATCCAGACTCTCGAATCGATGTCAGATCTTCGAATCGATCATTACATCGAAGTGGATTTCACCGGATTCGTCAGGATTGTCGACGCCCTCGGTGGCGTAGAAATCTGCACCAACCGAGCGATCTATGATCCGAAGAGCCATATTGACCTTGAGGCGGGTCGACATACCCTCGATGGCATTGATGCTCTGAAATATGTCCGCGCTCGATCCTTTGATGGGACTAGCGATATCGGACGGATGAAACGTCAACAGCAATTCATCTCAACGATCCTGCGAGAAGTGACGAGCGCTGGCGTGCTTCTTAATCCTGTAAAGATGACCAAACTGCTCAACTCTGCATTCGACTCTGTCATCACTGACCAGAATCTTGATCGAAATGATCTTCTCACACTCGGAAAACAGTTACGAAGCCTCTCGGCGAAGAATGTCACGACCTTGACTGTCCCGCTGAAGTATTACAACTACAACAAAAATGGCGTTACCGCAGCGGTGCTCTGGGATCCAACACTTGCAGGGGATTTGTTTCTGAGATTGAAGGAAGATCGACCTCTCCTCGATGAAGTTAAGCCCTCGCCGAGCGCATCACCTTCAGACTCTAGTGATGGCTCAGCGACCGAGCCAGGCGAGATCGAGCCCACCTATATCGATAAGTTTGGCACTCAGAAGGCCAGTGACAACCCATGTAAGGGATTCCAATGAAGGTAACCTTTCTTAGCGATTCACCATTGGTGATTAGAAATATGAAGGGCAATTTGTAGTGGCAAAGGCAAGTAAGCGGCTTCGCCTATCGGTAATCGGCACCGGTTATCTCGGTGCAACGCATGCTGCTGCCATGTCTTCGCTTGGCTTCGAAGTAGTGGGAATTGATCTTGATCACGAGAAGATATCGGTGCTCTCAGAGGGTCGAGTTCCTTTTTTCGAGCCCGGTCTCGACCAACTTCTCAGCGATGAGATTGCATCAGGGCGCTTGACTTTCACCACCGATTTCAAAGCAGCATCTGAATGCGACGTCCACTTCATCTGTGTCGGCACACCGCAAACAAAGAACTCACTCGCTGCAGATATGACCTATGTCAATAGTGCTCTACAGGCAATCGCTCCCATTGCAAAGAGCGGGTCACTCATTGTTGGAAAATCAACTGTTCCAGTCGGAACTGCAGCACGTCTTGCTTCTGAACTCGCTTCAATCAATTCCGGCGCCGAACTTGCCTGGAACCCAGAATTCTTACGAGAAGGATTTGCGGTCGAGGATACGCTTCGGCCAAATCGCCTTGTTGTTGGTGTCACTTCAGATCGAGCTGAAGAGATCTTGCGCGAAGTCTATGCAGATCTCTTGGCGCTTGAGATTCCGTGGATTCGCGCGGACCTTCCCACAGCTGAATTAGTGAAGGTCGCGGCCAACTCATTCCTTGCAACAAAAATCTCTTTCATCAATGCGATGGCTGAAATCTGTGAAGCAGCAGATGGTGATGTCACCGTTCTTGCACGAGCAATCGGCTTTGATCCACGTATCGGCAGTCGATTTCTTCAGGCAGGTATTGGTTTCGGTGGAGGTTGTCTTCCAAAAGACATTCGAGCCTTCATGGCCCGCGCCGACGAACTTGGCGCACGACAAGCGCTTGAGTTCTTGCGCGAAATCGATTCGATCAATCTTCGCGCTCGGGAACGAATGATCGAGCTGGTTCGAGCTGATCTCGGTGAAGAGTTAAAGGGGCGACGGATCGCGATTCTTGGCGCCGCTTTCAAGCCAGAGAGCGATGATGTCCGCGACTCTCCCGCGCTAGATATTGCAGTGCAACTACATGGCGCCGGTGCAGATGTGCGCATTCACGACCCGAAAGCTACTGAGAATGCGAAACGTCGATTCCCAGCACTTAACTTCACTACCGACCTTCACGAGTGCTTGAAAGATAGCGAACTCATATTGCACCTCACTGAATGGCGCCAGTATCGAGAGATTGATCCAACAACTCTTGATTCAGTAGTCGCGAAGCGAAACATCATTGATGGTCGTAATGCTTTGGATCGCAAGAAATGGCTGGATGCCGGTTGGCACTTAAGGGCTCTTGGAGTTGCACCTGTCCCAAAAGCCCT
>VGAI01000006.1 GCA_016870815.1 Actinomycetota bacterium | reverse complement strand
GTCACATCGGGGGCAATCTCAACTGAGAGGTCAATCCAGGTCGTCGCAGGGTCAACTATGGAGACTCCTTCGCGCATCAAGGCATCATTGATTCGATCTCGCATCAGCGCGGTACAGAGTGCTAGTTGACTTCGATCATTGATCCCGAGAATCTCACTCTCATCATCCACTGTAAATGCCGAGACCTTCTCTCCCGCTTCGCGAAGCACCTTGATCGCATCAGTCAGATACTCCTCATTCTGGGCATTTACTGATGTGATCTTGGCGAGCGCACTTCGTAGCGCCTGCACCTCGAAGATATAGACGCCCGAGTTAATCTCATCTATTTCGCGCTCCGACGGTGTGCAATCACTCTCTTCCACGATTCGCTCGAGATGACCTTCGCCATCTCTGACGATCCGGCCATAACCGTGGGGGTCGAAGAGTTGTGCGGTCAATACAGTTGCGCTGGCGCCATTGCTCGTATGGTGCTTTTGCAATCGTGCAAGAGTTTCGCCAGTCAAGAGCGGTGTATCCCCGGCCAGGACGATGACATCTCCGGTTGTTATTGATTTGGCTCCTTGAGAGTCAAGCGCGATTCGAACTGCGTGGCCCGTGCCATTTCGCTCGCTCTGTAAGACTGTCCCTGATTCTGGCGCTACTTGCGCAAGGTGTTCCTTGACTTCATTGGCGTGTGCGCCGATCACAACGACGCTTCGCTTCGGTGAGATTTCCTCACAAGCATGAAGGACATGACCAAGGAGTGAACGTCCTGCGATCTTATGGAGGACCTTTGACTTGGCCGACTTCATTCTGGTGCCTTCTCCGGCCGCCAGAATGATCGCCAATTCCACGAGTGGAGTCTATTGCGTCCAGAAGATGACTCAGAAAATCTATGGCTCCTCCACCTGGTATCGATCCAGGACCCTGGGCTTCAAAGGCCCATGTGCTAGCCACTACACAATGGAGGAGCCTGTAGTTTATCGGTCGATTACCGTTGCTCCGACAACAGGTGCGCTAGCGCGCAAGACATTACCCACCACACCACTTGAAGTGAGCGCCACGACAAGATCTAGGGCATGTTCTTCATCGCTTGCCAAAAACGCCACTGTTGGGCCAGATCCTGAGACGACTCCACCTAAAGCGCCGTAGTCCATACCTACATCAAGTATCAGGCGCAGTGCGGGGCGAATCGAACAGGCAGCCGCTTGAAGATCATTCTGCAACGCCTTTCCGAGGGCCTTGGCATCTGCAGTTGATAGCGCTTGCATCAAAGACTCGCTCAATTGTGGCGTTGATATCGACATTCCTTCACGAAGTCGATCGCACTCATTGTAGATCGCAGGGGTTGAGAGTCCCGAACTTGATGTTGCGAGAACCCACGAGTATTGCCCGCGAGTCAGCGCTGGAGTGAGTCGTTCGCCTCTTCCCGTTCCAACAGCAGTGCCACCAGCAATAGAGAACGGGACATCACTTCCAATCGTTGCGCCAACTTCTTGCATCTCATCACGCGAAAGGCCCAAGCTAAAGAGTGAATCAAGCGCCACAATCACGCCTGCGGCATTGGCACTTCCACCCGCCATACCACCTGCCACCGGAATCTTCTTATTAATTTTAATCTCAATACTTCCGGAGAGTTCAAACTTCTCGTACATGACTTCAGCCGCGATGTAGGCGAGATTGCTTTTATCGGTCGGGATCGCAGTGGGATGTTCCGACGAGATTGAAATATCGAATGCACTTTTCGCATCTGGATCCTTGATAGTTACACGTACGTCGTCATAAATCGAGACCGCTTGAAAGATCGTGGCAATATCGTGATAACCATCGGCTCGTTTGGGGCCAACCGAGAGTTGTAGATTGACTTTCCCCGGAACTCGGACCATGACCGAGTGATGTGCCATGGGCTTCACACTACTTGGAATTTCAGGGCATGGAAGAGCGAGTTCAGCGCCTTAGTAAGGTCTTTGCTATAGCGAGAAATCCTTTGATATCGATTGACTCAGCGCGCTCCGTTGCTTCGATTCCGCTCAACTCCAACACCTCCGCGCTGCTCTGATGAGGTAGGTAGTGATTAATCAAGGTTTCGAGCGAGGATCGCAGCATCTTTCTTCGTTGATTGAATGCCGCATCAATCACCTTGAATGTCATCTCCTGATCAGATTCCTCACCCAACGGTTGATGTGTATGAAGGGTAAGGAGTGAAGAATCAACACGAGGAACTGGCCAAAAAACCTTAGCCGAAACTCGATCGGCGATGCTTGCATCGGCAAACCAAGCAACCTTCGCACTCGGCACGCCATAATCTTTGCTTCCTGGCTTTGCAGCGAGCCTGCTCGCAACTTCACTCTGCACCATCACTACGGCGCGATCAATTCTCTTCATAGCGAGAATGTGCAAGATCACAGGAACTGAGACGTTATACGGAAGGTTTGCGACCAGAAGTGAACCTGCCGGAACCTCACCGCATTCAAGTTGTAATGCATCCGCAGTGATGACCTTGAACGAGTCCTTGGGGGCTCCGTGATCGCGCAACGTCTCAGGCAACCTTGCGGCAAGCCTCTTATCGATCTCAACTGCCGTGACCCTTGCGCCAGTACGAAGGAGTGCAAGAGTGAGTGAACCAAGCCCTGGACCTATTTCGACAACGTGATCCGAATCCTTCAAATCTGCAAGCCTTACTATCTTTTCACAAGTGTTTGCATCATGAACGAAGTTCTGCCCCAAACCCTTACTGGGAATCAGGTCAAGGGATGCTGCAATCTCTCTTATCTCCTTGGCACCGAGTAGGGAGATCCCTGGCTTCATGAGTTGAATGATCCGAAGCAGAGTTCAGCATTGCGATTAAGGTCATGAATCAACTCTTCAAGATCATCACCGCGAAGCTCGGCCATAAAGCGAATTGTTCGCGCTGTTTGAGCTGGAGTATTGAGATAGCCGCGGAAGGGATCAGGGGTAAGGAAAGGTGAATCTGTCTCTGCCAGGAGAAATTCACGCGGCACTTCCAGCAACGCCTCTCGAAGATGTGGGGCGTTCTTGAAGGTGAGGGTTCCTGCGAAGGAAAGGTAGTAACCCTTGCTCACACACTCTTTTGCCATCGCCACATCCCCGGAATAGCAATGGAAGATGGTTCGCTCTGGGGCACCTTCCTCGGTCAGATGATCAAGGATTGCGCGATGTGCATCACGATCATGAATCACAAGTGCCTTCTTCTTTCTTTTCGCAATCTCAATGTGGCGGCGAAATGAGTAGCTCTGACGAGAGCGCAGCTCCTCTGGGGTTCGAAAGAAATCAAGACCTGTTTCGCCGATGCCACGTACCTGGTCGTGATCTGCTAGTTGCTCGATGATTGCAAGGTCGGCCTCCAGATCTGTTACGACTGGAGCCTCATTGGGATGAAGTGCTACTGTCGCAAGTACTTGGCCCTTATAGAGCTGAGCCAACTGGACAGACCATTGAGATTGTTCAGCGGAATAGCCGACTTGAACAATGCGATCGATTCCAACCGAGGCGCTCTCATCTATGACCTTCTTGATAGCCGGATCCTCTGGAGACGAGTTGGTGATGATCTCAAGGTGTGCATGCGAATCCACCGCTGGGATAGGAAGTGGATCAGGAAGTGGCGCTACCGGCCGATCAATATCTCGATTATGTCGATCTGCCATCGCCCTCTTACTTCTCTTCGAGTCGAGGAAAGAGCGCTTCCCCTTTGGTGACAACGCTTCCTGGTTTGAGCTGTCCCCAGCGCGCAGCGTTCTCAAGGCGTTGCGATGAAAGTTCTCCTAGATCTATCCCACCGATGGATCTCCAGAGTTTTTCACAAGAACCTGGCATGACTGGATAGAGAAGTATCGCGAGCGCTCGCAATGACTCGGCGGTGTTGTAGAGGATCTTGGCAACATCAGCCATTCGAGTTGGATCCTTTGCGATTGCCCATGGCTCTTGCTCGGTGAGGTAGCCGTTGATTCTCTTGCAAAACTCCATCGAAGCCAAGATCCCGCTCTGAAAATCCAATCTGCCGAAGGCTTCATCGGCGACCTTCACAGTTTGAGCAAGAGCAGTAGCCAAGCTTTCGTCGCGATCTATCACTGGGATTTTGCCGTCGCAATACTTCTCAATCATTGCCGCTGCGCGAGAGGCGAGATTGCCAAAGTCATTGGCGAGTTCACTGGTATATCTCGCTGACATATCTTCCCAAGAGAAGGAGCCATCGCTACCAAATGGAATCGCCCTCAGGAAGTAATAGCGAAATGCATCAAGACCAAAGTGTGAAGTGATCTGACTTGGTGCGATTCCGGTGAGCTTACTCTTGCTCATCTTCTCGCCACCGACCAATAGCCAGCCATGTGCGAAGACTTTCTTCGGCACCGCTAGGCCAGCGGCCATCAACATCGCAGGCCAGATCACGGCATGAAACCTCAGTATGTCTCGACCGACAAGATGAACATCCGCGGGCCAGGTCTTAGCGAACATCTTCCCGAGTTGAGTATCACTTGGTTCGCCGAGCCCCACTGCAGTCGCGTAGTTCAAAAGCGCATCGAACCAGACATAGACCACCTGGCTCTTATCCCAAGGAACAGGAATTCCCCACGAGAATGTCGAGCGAGAGATGGAGAGGTCTTGCACTCCTCCTTCGAGGAAAGAGATCACTTCATTGCGCGCGCTCTCTGGTGCACAGGCATCTGGGTTCTTTTGATAATGCTCAAGCAGAGGTTTGACGAACTCTGACAGTTTGAAGAAATAGTTGGTCTCCGAAAGCCGCTCGACCGGCTTGGAATGAATCTTGCAGTTACCTTCTACAAGATCACCCTCTAACTTGAACTCTTCACAACCGACACAGTAAAGACCTTCATACTTTCCTTCATAGATATATCCCTTGTCCATCAGGCCTTGCAGGAATCGTTGAACTCGTTCGGTATGGCGAGGTTCTGTTGTGCGAATGAAGTCGTCATTTGCGATATTGAGTTCACGCCAGAGTGGTTTCCATGCCGAGTCGACGAGTCGGTCACACCATTCTCCTGGGTCGCTCTTATTTGCCTCGGCGGTTCGAAGAATCTTCTGTCCATGCTCATCTGTCCCGGTGAGATAGAAGACTTCATCACCACGAAGGCGATGCCATCGAGTCAAGACATCTCCGGCGACTGTGGTGTAGGCGTGACCTATATGTGGCGCATCATTGACATAGTAGATAGGCGTAGTCACATAGAACGTCTTAGCCATAGCGAAAGTCTAACTTCACTCTTCACGCTTGATGACGAGGTCATAGACATAACGCTTTGGTATTGAAAGTCGCTTCGAACTCTCAATCACAGCATCGCGTGCTGAAAGTCCATCTTCGAGCATCTGATCCACGAGTTCGAGAATTTCGGAATCACTCGCCTGTGAAATCTCAGTTGCTGGAGAAAAGACGATAGTGATCTCGCCCTTTATCCCTTCGCCTTTCTCACGCTCTTCTGCCCACTTCAAGGCAAGTTCAACGCTACCCCGGAATATCTCTTGGTATTCCTTGGTCAACTCACGACAGATGGCAACACCACGCTCCTTAGGGATTATCTCGCTTGCTACACGCAGGGAGTCGATGAGTCGCTTCGGTGACTCAAATGCAATACAAGATCGTCTCTCTTCCAAGAGGCGAGAGAAATATGCACGACGTGCAAGGTCACTTCGTGGGATGAAACCGTCAAAGGTGAAACTCTCGGTCGGCATTCCAGAATAGATCAACGCAGTTATCACAGCGCTTGGCCCTGGCAGGACTTCGACTGGTAGTCGACGCTTGATAACCTCGCTGATCAATCGATATCCCGGATCACTGACCGTGGGTGATCCGGCATCGGAAATCAGAAGAACCGATCGCCCAGATTCGATCGCTTTGAGGAGTTGATCGGTACGGCTTGACTCATTTCCATCAAAGAACGAGATGACTTCACCTTGATAGCGAACTCCAAGGTCGGTTGCAAGGCGTGAGAACTTCCTTGAGTCCTCAGCCGCGATCAGCTCTGCACTCTCAATTGCATCGCGAAGGCGAGTGGAGGCATCGCCAGGATTTCCGATGGGAGAACAACCAACGATTAAGGGCGCCATAACGGACAATAGGCTAATGCTTCACCCGATCATCAAGTGGTTTCGGCAAATTCCTTCGCTCGCTCTCATCGCGATCTTGGCATGCGCCGCTTTCGTCCGCTTCTATCGCCTCGACCGACCTGATTCGCTCGTCTTTGATGAGGTTTATTACGTTGATGGCGCTCGAGACTTTCTCAAATACGGAGTCGAGGTCACTGGAAACAATCCTGAATTCATCGTTCATCCCGCAATTGGTAAATGGCTGATTGCGGTTGGAATAGCGCTATTTGGCGATACATCCTTTGGTTGGCGAGCAGTCGGCGCAGTAATCGGCGTAGCAAGTGTCTTGCTGATCTACTTGATTGCTAAACGCCTCTTCGCCAATGAGACGATCGCTTTGCTTGCTGCATCACTACTTGCGATTGATGGACTAGCAATTGTGATGTCTCGGACTGCTCTCTTGGATAACACGCTGACCTTCTTTGTACTTCTCGCTTTCTATTTATTGATTAATCAGAGATATCTCTTGATGGGGATAGCACTTGGATTCGCCATAGCGACAAAATGGAGCGCACTTTATTTTCTCGTTGCCTTCACCCTGCTTGCTCTGATAAGAATATTTCGAAATCGACGAGATCTGACTTTGCCAAAAGAATCCTTGAAGATTGTCGGTGCCAATCTCATCTCCGTATCCATTTACATTTTCTCGTGGCTTGGTTGGTTTATCTCGAATCGTGGCTGGGCGCGCGATTCAAGTAGTAACCTACTGATAGCGCTCTGGAACTATCATCGAGAGATCTACGTTTTTCATAGTACGCTCGATGTCGAACACAATTACAGATCTCATCCCTGGAGTTGGTTGGTGATGGGAAGACCGACATCATTCTTCTATCAAAGCCCTCAAGGATGCGGATCAGAAGAATGTTCGCAGGAGATTCTCGCTCTCGGTAACCCAATTCTTTGGTGGTTCGCCACAATCGCAATCGCATCACTGATCGGGTATTGGTTATATCGTCGTGATGAGATCACCACCTATATCGTGATCGGATTTCTCGCTGGGTACCTGCCGTGGTTCTTCTTCCCTGATCGAACGATGTTCACCTTCTATGCTGTAGTAATCCTCCCCTTCTTGATATTGGCGATTGCTTTTCTCGCTCAAGAGCTACTCAATCACTACCGCCATGCTCGGGTAGTAATCACCCTTGGATTCACCCTGGTTTTCATAGCATTTATCTATTTCCTCCCGATTCAGATCGGGAGCATCATCACTTACGAGCAGTGGCAGGCGCGAATGTGGCTAGAGAGTTGGATCTAGTTGGCTCTTCGTAGTCGAGAGATTCGGGCTGCCGCTTCTTCTGCCACTTCTTGATCGAAGATCTCATCAGAGTTTGGCGCAATTGCAGCCAAGGCCTCTTGCTCAAGCTGGGCTAATTCGTCATCACTCTGTGGATTGTTCCTACTGCTCCATGCGCCAGGATTAGTAAGGTCAATGACGCGACGTGCCGGGACAACTCGTGGCGCAGATAGATAGGTAGGTGCTGGGACCGGAGTTGGTTGCCAGGTATCTCGTGAACCAGCCGATCCCTTCGGAAGTAAGACAATCCCACTCGATTGGTAGCTCTCGCGCTCTGCAAGCGGAGTCCATTGCTCCGGAACCGACTCGCCCTGAACCGAGACAATCAACTCGGCATACTTCGAACGATAAATCTCAGAGTTGAATGAACGTTCACTCATCTTTTGCTCTGAAGAATCGTAATGTCGAGAAGTTGATCCATGTAGTTGTTCACTCTCTTTGATTCGAAGGTCCATCAATCTCTGTCGCCTGACAACGAGAAGATATGCGCCAAATCCAACTACGGGAACGAAGAGAAGAGAAGGTGAAAGTAGACCGATAAAATTCAAGAGGACGGTAATGACTAACAATGTGGCGAGCGCAAGAAATGTGACTCGTCTTGTTTGAAGGCGGGCCACTCTTTCGCTCTCGCTCATTCTCGCCGGAGCGATGCCTGTTGCAGTTCGACCGACCGCGTCAAGGAGTGCTTGGTAGCGATCTATCGAACGACCGAGATGTTCTTCATGCGAGGAGACCCAACGAGGAAGGAAGTAGGCGACCCATAGCCCCACGATGATGAGGTAGATAAAACCTGCTCCCATGGGGGATAAAGATAAATGGAGTAATCGGACTTTTCGGGTATTTCGAATCGAGTATTTATCGTGGTCTGGATTTCAAAACATTTTATTGAAAAGTCTTAGACGGATGGGTTCTCCCTGACAAAGACGATGTGATCTCGCCATGCGCCATCTATATGAAGAAATCGAGGCCTCATTCCTTCGAATCTGAATCCTGCCTTCTCGGCAACCCGTTTCGATGCCTCGTTCTCAGGACGAAGTGCAATCTCAATTCGATGAAGGCGCAATGATTGAAAGCCAAACTCCGTGATGGCGACCACAGCCTCAGTAGTGATTCCGCGATTGCTGTATCCCTCATCGATCCAATATCCAATATGCCCACCTCGAAGCGCACCGAAAGCGATACCGCCAAGGGTTATCTGCCCCACCATCTTTCCTTCAAACCAGATGATGTAAGAGAGCGCTCTGAGGTTTCGCGCTTCGCGTCGGTGATGCATCACAAGTTGGGTATACGAGGGAGGATCAAAGTTGATCAGACTCGGTGAAGTCGCCTCCCATGGCTTAAGCCACTCTCGATTCCTTGATCTCAGGCGAAGCCACTCACTTCGATCGCGGAACCGAAGCGGCCGAAGTTCCACGTGGCCAGTTGATGAGACGATCAGATTCGCCTTCACAGATACCTGCGTTCCAGCATGATCACATCAACTTCGGACCCAGATTTCACCTCAACATCTAGCGATGAGATCGCGACCAGCGCATTGGCCTCAGCAAGAGAGAGGAGGCTGGATTGATCCTCCAACACTCGTACTACTCCCGCTTCACGGTCGAGTGAAGCAAGTAGAAACTCATGAAAGCCCTCGACTGAGGAAAGCCCTGAGTCCAGTCGCGCTTTGATGACCGGACGATGTAAATCGTAGAGACCCATCATGCTTCTGATCATCGGGCGAGCAAAAATTTCGGTCGAGATATATGCCGCTATTGGATCACCTGGAAAGAGGAGTGCTGGAGTTGCATCGGGGCCAATCACGCCATAAGCATGTCGTCCACCGCGCAGATATTTCACATCAACCGAATTGAATTCGCCAATTCGCGAAAGGACTTCCAGGATCTCATCAAATGATCGGTCACCAACATCTCCAGTGATGAGGAGAAGATCGGCTCTCACTAACTGATCCTCAATAACTGCCTTGATATGCGCCTGAGTCTCAGCCTGAAGCAATACTCGGTATCCATAGGCGCCAGCCTCTTTGACCGCAGTAGTGAGCAGGAATGAGTTAGTTTCAGCGCCACTTCCATTGCTCGAGGCCATATCAGCGAGTGCAATCACTACAACTCTTGGTTGTGGTCTCGTTGGAAGTCGATCAAGACCCGAAGCGGCAGCAAGTGCGATTTGAGTCGATCTAATTCGCACCCCAGAAGGAAGCAAGAGTCGCTCACCATCTCTCACATCGCTGGCCAGAGTCGCACCATGTGCATCGAGTAGCGGCAGATCTAGTGGCGTCAGTGGCTTCGCTAGATCGAGCACTGTCGCTGCGAAATCACCCACGCGCATAATCGGACTTTACCTCATGGGACTTTAGAGTTGGTTGGTGAGTTCTGCGGCATCAAAGAATAAAGAGGAACTTCGAACTCGTTTTCGCTTCGAACGGCGGCAACGATCTATCGGCGGTGACTGGCTTCATCTGCTTCGAGCAAGTGAGATCTCAACATCGAAAACAATCGCTTCCTATCTTTCATATGGCGACGAGCCCTCAACCGTGATGCTCAATGAGAAGATCGCCTCACTTGGAAAAGAACTGCTCTTGCCAAGAACCAATCCACAGGGTGAGATAACTTGGATCAAATGTCATCCAGATATGGAATTTGAGCGAGATAAGAAGCGCAAGAAGTTACTACAACCAATCGGTGAAGTATTTGACGGCTTACTTGATGTCGTGATTCTTCCCGCGCTTCGAGTCGATCGAGGTGGGGTAAGGCTTGGCCAAGGTGGTGGCTCCTACGATCGCGCCTTAGCGCATGGCGCCCTGACCCAGAGTGCATGGAAGGTTGCTTTGCTCCATGATGAAGAGTTGTCGAGCGAATCACTCCCACGAGAAGATCATGACGTCTTAGTTGATGCCGTGGCGTTACCCGAGATTTTGGTCCGCTTCAAAACAAGAGATAGCTGACCACCTATCCTTCTTCCATGTCCTTGCCAAGACCTGAGATAAGGGTTGCAACGCTTCAACATCTTCAGAATAGAAAGTCAGAGAAGTGGCGCGCCTTCCCTCGAGATATCTTGCCTATGCCCTTTGCCGTCATGGACTTCGAACTAGCAGAACCAATCAAAGAAGCGATCACTGGGATGATCCAAGATTCTGATGCAGGGTATCTCGGTGAGATTCCAGAGCTAGGAGAGAATTTCGCTTCCTTCGCATCAAACCGTTGGGGATGGAAGGTCAATCCTAAAGAAGTTCGAATCGCTCCAGATGTCGGTGTTGCAGTGATCGAGGTGGCACGCCTTATCTCAAAACCAGGTGAAAAAATAATCATCAATACTCCGGTCTACTACAACTTCTTCAATTGGATCTCTGAGATCCATTGCCAGCCACTAGATATTCCATTGATTGCTCCAAGCACTCTAGGCGAGGCTTACCGCCTTGATCTTGAAGCCATTGAAACTGGCTACCGAGATGGCGCCAAAGTGCACATTCTCTGTCATCCACATAATCCAGTCGGCTCGATCTATCCCGCTGAGGACTTGCTTCAACTTGCAGATCTTGCCCATAAGTATGGCGTGACGATTCTCTCTGATGAGATCCACTCTCCGCTGATCTACGAAGAAGGTCGCTACAAACCTTTCTTATCTATCTCTGATAGCGCAAGAGATGTCGGCATTTCTTTCGTCTCAGCGACCAAGGCTTTTAGTTTCGCCGGACTCAAATGCGCACAAATGATTGCCCAAGGTGAGCGAAGTACATCGATGCTTGATCGACTTCCCCACGCCATTCACTCTCGTGCATCCCTCTATGGCGCCGTTGCATCAAGTGTTGCTTATGGGCAATGTGAACCGTGGCTCGATGCCGTGATTGATTATCTCGACGGCGCAAGAGATCACCTAGCAAAGCTAGTCTCAGAAAAACTGCCGGGAGTTGGCTATCGCAAACCGGATGCTGGCTACTTCGGCTGGCTTGATCTACGGGGAGTTCTCAATGCTGAGCAAATCCAAGATGTCGCTAACCTCATGATTGAACACGGCAAGATTGCAGTGGCATCAGGCTCTCTCTATGGAGCTGGTGGGCGTGGATTCATTCGAATCAACTTCGCAACAAGTGGTGAGATTCTCGAGGAAGCGGTGAATCGAATAGCGCTAGCGCTCTCTCAAATCTAATCTAGAACTTACATCCAGCCTTTGCGAACTTAGACCTATATGTATCAAGGTTGCCTTTTGGAAAGGCAGTGGTGAAGATTCCTTGACTAGTTGGGATCTTGAAAGCTACTTTGCCTTTGGCCTTAAGGAAATCGCTCATAAATCCTTTGGTATCAACGATGGCAATCGATCCTTCAGCACTTCTTGCTAGGTATTGAAACTTCTTAGCTCGAAGCCGATCCATTCGATAATCGCCATTTCCTTTTGACCCTGCTGATCTCGCATCTTCCACATTGACTTCGACAGTCAGCCGATTCTTTTCACAGGTGAGAAGAATCGAGGAGAATTCGTTGGTTACGCCCTCCTCTTCATCTGAGAGCATGCTTATCGCAAAGAACTTGGCAGAGCTTCCTTCATTCTCTTCCTCGCTCCATGAGGTGGGTTTACATTCGCCCCAGCTGCCATACTCGATGGAAGTTCCATCTTCCATCTCGTAATTCTCGTCATCTATCTGAAAGATTTTCGAGCCATCAGGAAGTTCGTAATAGAGGTTTCCCTCTTCATCCTCAAACTCTTCACCTAGGTCACGCGATTTTCCAAAGCCACAATCATCTGCAGCATGGACTGGACTCAGTGGAGCAGAGAGAAGCGAAAGAACCAGTGCAAGGAAAGCCATGGCGACTCTGGACTTCACAGCTGAATTGTGGGAAGCGAAAGCTTCTTGGTCAATACTTCTAACGTCCTTATTTACATCAATTTATCTAGATGTCTCGACATCACGAGGCGTTGAATCTGATTAGTCCCCTCATAGATCTGAGTCAACTTAGCATCTCGCATCATCCGCTCAACTGGGTGATCATTGACGTACCCATAACCACCCAAGACTTGCACTGCATCTGTCGTCACTTGCATCGCTACATCTGTGGCAAAACACTTCGATGCAGCCGAGAAGAAAGTCAGATCATGATCACCGCGTTCGCTTCGTGCTGCCGCTGCGTAAGTGATCTGTCGAGCGGCCTCAATCTGCATCGCCATATCAGCCAACATGAACTGAATCGCTTGAAAGTCAAAGATTGGTTTGCCGAATTGCTTGCGCTCCTTGGCATATCGAGCAGCAGTCTCAAAAGCTCCTTGCGCTAAACCAAGTGCCTGCGCTGCGATAGTGATGCGAGTGTGATCGAGGGTTCGCATCGCAATCGCAAAACCTTCGCCTTCTTCACCCAGTAATCGGTCATCATCCAACTCGACATCGTCGAAGTAGACCTCTCTTGTAGGCGATCCCCGCATTCCCATCTTCTTCTCGTGAGCGCCAAATGAGACACCGGCATCACTCTTTTCTACGACAAAAGCTGAGATTCCCTTCGACCTTTGATTCGGATCGGTGACTGCAAGTACGGTATAGAAATCCGAGAATCCCGCATTAGAGATCCATTTCTTACTTCCATTCAATATCCACTTGCCATCTCTTCGCAGGGCTTTTGTTTTCATCGATACTGAATCCGAACCAGATTCTGATTCCGAGAGGCAGTAAGAGAAACCTTTTCCTTCTGCCAACTGTGTCAGCCATCGCTTCTTCTGCTCGCTTGTCCCAGCGAGCATCAGCGGGAGCGATCCCAACTTATTGACTGCAGGGATCAAAGAAGAGGAACCACAGGCCCTCGCCACTTCTTCGATGATGATTACAACTGCGAGCGCATCAGCCCCATCGCCACCAAACTCAATGGGCACATGTGCAGCCGCTAGGCCAGCGCTCGCAAGCGCATCAAAAGCTTCTTGTGGGAATCGTGAATCCTGATCAACTGCCTTTGCAAACGGAGCAATCTTCTTATCTGCAAGAGCGCGCACGCTTTCACGAAGATCGCGATACTCCTGCGGCAGAATGTAGAGATCATCCATGGGCAGATTAACCCAGTTCCTCATCTCGCTTGGCAAGTCGAGCGAGGTAGTCGTTGTAGTGATCCAATTCGTCTTTCTCGCCAAGATCTTTGGCTCGCTTTGAGGCGCGATCAATTCGACGGGCCTCACGCTCATCAGAGCGAATCCATTGGATGAATGTGGCGATAAGTGAGAGAAGTATCGGAATCTCGCCCATAGCCCAGCCGATTGATGCACCGATTCTCTGATCAGCCATCAGGTCTGGGACCCACGGAGTAGCCAAGCTTTGATAATAATCGGCACCAATCAACGTAGTGCTAGAGAGCAAAGAGATAGAGAAGAAGGCATGAATGCTCATCGCGGCAAAGAGAATCACGATGCGAAAGATGTATGGATACTGCCTCGGCCTTGGATCAATTCCAATGATGACATGAAAGAAGAGGAGGCCGGCGAGAAGAAAGTGAAGGCTCATCAGAAGATGTCCGATATGACTTCCCATTAATGAGTCAAAGATGGATGTAAAATACAGGGCGAAGAGTGAGCCATCGAATATTGCCAGGGCAAGAATCGGATGACTCAGCAGAACTACCGCTTTTGATGAGAGCGCCTTCACTAACAATCCCCGAAGGCCCCGCTCTTGATCATCTCGTCCACTAGGAAGAGCTCTTAGCGCAAGAGTGATCGGAGCGCCAAGGACTATTCCAATCGGTGCAATCATCCCAAGGACCATATGCGCCATCATGTGATGCGAGAACGAGAAGATCGCATAGACGCCAAACCCACCACTCGTTGCAAAATCGATCGCTGAGATTCCTAAGGCGAAAGCAATAGTCCTGCCAACTGGCCACTTCACTCCTCGCCTAGCGAGTCGAACCACTCCTGTTATGTAGAGCGCGGTAAGAAAAATCAGTGCTCCAAGAATCAATCCGTCTGCCTCATACGCGATAGTGAGTCGCCAGAGATTCGGCTCTTCCGGAAATCGCACACCGGTAAGCGCCAGTGCCCGTAAATCATCTGACGAGAGTATGTCGCCACGTATTGCAGGCTCAGTCCTAGATAGCCAACTACCAACGAATGCGATGAGTAGAAGGAATCCCAACTCCAAGGCGATCAGCGGTGTCTTGAACTGGGATCGGCTCGCCGCTCTCCGCAGATACCTGGCTAGTCCCAGCAAGAGCATTACCAGCGTGACCTTTAGAGCAAGAATCCTTGCGTAATCCCCCGTGAATGCATCTCGAAAGTTCATCCGTGTCCAACTATTGACCAGACCACTCACCAGAACTGCGACAACTAGCCACGGAGCAATTGCTGCCCAACGTTGATTTACTCGCAACAGAGTCTCCTGCGAGATGAGCAGAAATCCTGCAATGACACCGATCCAAATCGAAAGAGCAAATACATGAATGATGATCGAACCAATCGCAAGACCATGCATACCTGCATCACCGCTATGGCTCTCAATAAATGGTGCAGATAGGCCAAAGGACGAGAGAAGCATTGCAAGTAGCGATGAGCCGTTTCCTTTGATTCTTCTTATAACGAGCACGAGAAGAAGACTCACCAGAAGTTGAAGCAGCTGGACTCTCCCTAACGAGACTTGAGTTAAATAAGAGCGCAAAGTTTGAGTATCAAAGGTTGCCCCGAGGATCTCACGAAGTGAAGTGATGATTAAGAGCGCGCTGGAAATCAACCAAGTGAGCGCCGAAAAATAGGCCATGCGTCGGTAAGACTCACTCGCTAGGAATTTCCCATCACGCTCTGGAAGGAGCAGCGCCCCATGAAAGAGGTAACCGATCACCAGACTCGCAGAGAGTATTGGTAGGTACTCTGCAAGTAGGTTCATTCCGTCTTGTCTCTACTATTTCTTGCGGAAGGTTGAACGTGCAAAGCGAGCAAGCCACATCAAAACGAAGAAAGCGAAGATAAGCAGAGCGATTACCAGATAATCGGTTGTCGAACTTCCGACTTCTCTTCCATCATCGCTTGCTGAGGGTGATGGGCTCGGTGTATTTGGTTGGACTACAGGCGGCGCTTCGAAAGTAAAGGAGAAGTTCCCGAAGAGTGGGCTCTCATTCTCAACCAGAATCTCATACTCAACGAGATAGTCCCCCGATTCAGTCAACTGGTTGAGACCTACTGAGAGGGTCGCGCCAGAGACTGTGATCAAGCCATCATCAACCCTTTGATTCGATGGCGAGATGACGGTGAGTTGATTGCCAAAATCAAGTAACTCTTGATCAGCAGTAACCGTGACGAAATTCGGTGTCACAGTTACCTTGGCATCCACTCCTGGTGAGGTACTAAGTACTTCGACACCGTGAGCGAAAGAGGTTCCGGTCAGTGCAATCCCGAAGCCGAGCATCACTGCAGTGATCACTGACTTCCATCTCATGCGCTGATTATCGCCCTAGTTGACGAGGTTAAGCACTCAGGCACCACCTTCGATTAGTCAGATTCTGCGCACTTTCCTAGAATCGGCTCATGCCTACCTACCAATATCTCTGCACGAGTTGTGCTCATGAGTTTGAATTGGTTCAGGCCTTCTCGGATGAAGCAATCAAGGATTGTCCGCTCTGCCAAGGTGCAGTTCGAAAGATATACAACAGCGTCGGCGTAGTCTTCAAAGGTTCGGGCTTCTACAAGACTGATTCACGGGCTGCAAAGAGCGAAGGAACTACTTCCACATCCAACTCCACCGCGAGCGCACCCGCCGCTACCACTCCTGCCTCGAGCTCGCCTACTTCAACTCCATCAACAACTTCTTCTCCATCAAAAACGACTACCATGAACTAGAGAGTCAATCCTCGTGATGAGGTGGTCGATCTCGCTTGATCTCATCCTCTCTTCGTGACTCATCCTTCTCGAGGTCAATCTCATCAGAGGTGATGTTCGGCAGCATCTCACTCATCCTCCGATTATCTCCAAGAATTTAGAATTCCCGTAATGCGACTCTGTACTTCAAAGTTCATCGAGCAAAGACCGCATCTTGGACGCCATCAAGAACTGACTTGCGAAAGAGTGGATATTCCTTATTAGAGATGGTTTGGGAAGCAACAAGAGAAGCCAAGCCATGAATTGAACTCCATGCCAATGTCGCGGCCTTCAAACTCTTTCTTCGCTCCAATAACCCTGACTTGATCAACTCCTCGAGAGATTCTTCGAGAGTGCGCCAAGCAAGACTCTCTCCGGTCTCTGGTAAGGCATCACAGGTCAGGAAGGCAATCTCAAATAGTCGAGGGAACTTTCGCGCGTAAGCGACGTATGCATCTCCTATTGCAGCAAATCGCGCCCGAGACCGGGTCTTGCTCAAAGTGGCAGGCCCGACTTTCTCTCTGGCCAGAATCATCATCTCGGCCATCTCATTTCTCACCCGACCCGAGACTTCACCTCTTAGTTGTTCAAGACTCTCAAAGTGTCGATAGAGAGCGGCAGGGGTCACGTTGACTCGAAGTGCGACTCTTCTGATCCCAAGAGAACTCACACCTTCGCTTGCAACTAAGTCTCTAGCAACCCGAATCACAGCATCACGAAGGTCACCATGATGGTAATCCGAGCCCTTGCGCAGAGGTGTTAACATTGTTTACATTATTACTGAAGCTTTTACGCAAGTCAACTGAACGGAGAGTTATGTTCGAGAAACTTGGAAATTTGATCGCTCGAAGGAGCAAGTTGGTGCTCCTGCTTTCGATCATCGGGACAATCGTTGCCGGAACAATCGGCACCCAGGTCTTCTCTCGCTTTGACACCGGTGGCTACTCAGATCCCAATAGCGACTCGGCCAAAGTCTGGGAGTATCTCGAAGATAACTTCGGCGTCACCGACCCTTTTGTAGTTATGACCATTACGACGCCAACTAGCTCAGTCGATGATGCTGATGTTGAAGCGAAAGCACGAGCCCTTGAAGCACAAGTGAGTGCAGAGGCGAGTGCTGATCGCGTTCTCTCTTATTGGAGCGCACTCAAACCACCTTCGATGAAAAGTACTGACGGTAAGTCGGCCTTTCTCTTTGTCTACCTCAAATCCTCTGACTTCACCGAAATCGATAAGAACGGTGGGTATTACCAAGAACGGTACGAAGGCGACTTCCAAGGTCTTACTATACGAACTGCGGGAGATGCCATCTTCGCCAACGCCATCAACGGCCGAATTCAAGATGACCTCAAGCTTGCTGAAGCGATATCAATCCCACTGGTTTTCATTCTCCTGGTGATTATCTTCGGCGCACTCGTTGCATCAGCAATGCCTCTCGTCATTGGAGTCACCGCAATACTTGGAACATTCTTTGGTCTCTATCTACTCACTCTCTTCACTGATGTGAGCATCTTTGCGCTCAACCTCACCACAGGACTTGGCCTAGGACTAGGTATCGATTACGCGCTATTGATGGTCAACAGGTTCCGAGAAGAGCTTCAACGTGGCGCCGACCGAGATTTAGCGATCATCAACACAATGAAGACAGCTGGAAGGACGGTCTTCTTCTCTGGTCTGGTCGTCATGCTTACTCTCATCTCACTTATCTTCTTCCCGCTCAACTTCCTTAAATCGATGGGCTATGCCGGAACCATTGTTGTCGCACTTGCTGTAATCGGCGCGATTTTTCCGCTACCCGCGCTCTCGCATGTCATCGGCAGTAAGGTGAATAAGGGCCTGGTCCGAAAACGAGCGATCCGACAGAGTGATGAAGGACGCTGGTCAACAATCGCCCGATTCGTTATGAAGCGACCTGTTCCGGTCGTCATGCTCTCAGCTCTCATACTCGCTCTCTTCATCGCACCAATACGCGGGATTGAATTCTCACAAGTCGATAGTCGAGTCTTGCCAAAGAGTGATCCCGCATATCAGGCATCGAAATTCATCTCGGATAATTTCCCGGGTCAAGAGAGCAACCCACTCGAAGTTATCTTTCCAAATGGCGCAACCAATCCATCCGAAGTAGAAGCGTTCTCCACGGAACTGGCCGGGATTGATGGAATATTGCGAGTCAGCCCACCACAGGTAAGCGGTCAACTTGTGAGGGTTACGGCCATCCATTCGATGCCGCCAAGAAGCCCAGAGGGTCAAGTACTGATCACCGAGATCCGCGAAATCCAAACAACTCTTGATCACTTAGTTGGCGGTGTGGCCGCTGACTACACCGATTCTCAGAATGGAATATCGCGAACCTTGGGTTGGGTTTTATTCTGGGTCACAATCGCAGTCCTTGTGATGTTGTTTGGCTTTACCGGTTCGCTTCTCCTGCCGATAAAAGCGGTCCTACTTAACTTCATCTCCCTCGCAGCAACGATGGGAATTCTTACTTGGATCTTTGTCGACGGAAACCTTGGATTCCTCGTTGGGGACTTCATCAACACGGGAACTCTGGACACAAGTTCTATGGTCTTGATTGCGATTGTTGCCTTCGGCCTCTCCATGGATTACGAGGTCTTCCTTCTCTCTCGCATCAAGGAAGAACATGATGCCGGACACTCCAATGTCGAATCAGTGGCTTATGGCTTGCAGAAGTCTGCTCGAATCATCACCGCAGCAGCCTTCATCCTCGCCATTGTTTTCGCTGCTTTCATCACAAGTGGCGTCACATCGATCAAGATGCTCGGCTTTGGTGTCGCATTTGCCATCTTGCTCGATGCGACTCTGGTACGCGCATTCCTGGTTCCAGCCTTAATGAGGCTATTCGGCGAGTGGAATTGGTGGGCACCGAAGGCGCTTCGGCGCTTCCAAATCCATCACTAGAATTCACGGGTGGAAATCCTCGCCACCCTTCAATGTGAAGACCGAAGCGGCATAGTCAATGCCTTGACCTCGGCTGTGCTCGAGATCAAGGGCAACATCCTAGAAAATCAGCAGTTCACAGATTTGCTGACTAACACTTTTGTAATGCGCACTCGTTTTGAGACGGGTGAGAAGCTTGAGGTTACAAAAACCATTCTCGGGCAGCGGTTAAAGAGTTTTTCTCCCCAGCTAGAAGTTCGTGATTTCAATAAGCCAAAGCGCGCATTAATTCTGGTAACAAAAGCAAGTCATTGTCTACGCGATCTTCTCTATCTAAGGGACTTAGGTGAGATGCCCGCTGAATTTCCTACGGTAATTGGAAACCACGAAGACTTGAGAGGTCTGGTCAAATCTCATAATATTCCATTTATACATCTGGATAGCGAGAGAAGATCCAAAGCCGAAGTCGAATCTGAAATTACCCGAATAGCGATTGAAGAAGAAGTGGATTTCATTGTATTGGCCCGCTATATGCAGATTCTTTCATCAGAATTCTGCGCCCGCTTCTCGACAAGAATCATCAATATCCACCACTCGTTTCTCCCTGGCTTTAAAGGCGCCCGTCCATATCATCAGGCTCACGAAAAAGGTGTAAAAGTTATAGGCGCCACCGCACACTTTGTTACGTCCGAACTAGATGAAGGTCCAATAATTGATCAAGATGTAGTTCGCGTAAATCATGCATCTACAACCGATGACTTTGTTGCAATCGGTAGAGATATTGAGCGCCGGGTCTTATCAAGTGCCGTCAAAATGTTTGCTGAAGATCGAATATTTATTGTTGGTAATCGAACTATCGTTTTCTCAAAGTAGTTAAATACTAACATTCAAGGAATCTCGGCACATCTCTTGCCTCAATACGGATTCCTAAATATTCTAGAGAAGTGACGGTGTCTCAACCCAAGGCAAGCAAAATTATCAAAGAGCATGCGGAGCTACGTAAGGCTTTAAGAGATACAGACACATACTCATCGGACCTTCAAGGAGATGCCGACGTTCGCGATTATCGCCAGATTCCCCTTGAAATTGATCCTCCAAGACATCATCTTTACCGATCGGCTCTTGCTCCCTACTTTGTTAAACCCGCAATTGAACGCCACATATCTGAATTTCGTTCAAACTCGATCACGCTCGTAGATAGATACTTCAATAGCGATCCGAGCGAAGTGATTCCAAGTCTCTCTTTGCCTTTAGTGATGCAGAATCTCGGCGCCATCTATAACCGACCACAAGATGTTAAGGAGTGGATCTCTTGGGGTCCTGACGTCTGGACTGCAGAATCTGAAGTTCGAAGCGGGGACGTTCTGCATCGTTACCTTGATCGCATTTACGAAGAGGCTCTTTCCAATACTTCGAAAGATATCTGGAGCGAAATCGCTCACCTCGTCATTGACGGCAAGAAAATCACTGAAGTTGAGTTTCGGGGTATCGCTGGAGTCTTGTTAGCAGGCGGACGTGACACAGTAGTGAAACTATTGACCGGAATTCTTTGGCACTTTGCTAGGAAACCAGAAGATTTGAAAGAACTGCGTGGCAATACTCAAGGTATTTCGGAGGCTATCCAGGAGTTCTTACGATTCTTAACACCACTTCCATTGATGAATAGAACTACTGTCCCCGAGAGTGGCAGAGATAGTCTTCCTCCAGATAGATATGTTGGCATGAGCTTCATGTCTGCTAACTTTGATGAGTCTGTCTTTGAAAATCCATTTTCTGTCGACTTAAAACGGCCTCGAAATCCTCACTTGAGTTTTGGGTTTGGTCCGCATACTTGTTTAGGAAATCACATTGCAGAAATCGAAGCTAAAGTGTTCTTGGAAGCGCTGATTCAATCTCAATTTACCTGGCAAATACGTAGCGAAGATACAAAATTCCATGACTCACCTTTTGGCCTGGTCCCTGATCAATTTAGATCACTACAACTTGTAGCTATAGCCAACGCTCGCTAAAACTAGGTCAACATAGGTCATATCAGACCAAGAGAACCACTCTCTCGTAAACTTCAAAGGATTATCAACGTGAAATGACTCATGCATTCGACCAGTACCTGCATCGGTCGCTTCTAAAATCTCCAGAGCGCGTTGCTGTTTATGTACGTCATTAGATGTAAGGGCTTCAACTGCAATCGCAATTGGCCAAACATGTTTTGTTGGTGTGTGTTGTGAACCGACACCTGCGGCACTTACTCCTCGAAAGAAGTATGGGTTTTTCTCTGAAAGAACGAACGCCCTTGTTTTCTGATACTCCGTATTATCTGCTGGCAAAACTTCTAGGTAGGGAAGGCTCAACAAAGATGGAATATTGGCATCATCCATCCATTGCGCATTACCGAGTCCATCAACCTCGTAAGCAAACTTCCCTTGAATTAGACCAAATTTAGTTATGCCATCATGAATCTGTTCGGCTAGTTCAGATGCTCTAGAACTCAACTTAGGAGCGACCAGCTTTCTTAACTCGCTCATGAAGAAAAAATTTGATGGAATCAGGTATCCATAAGTGCACGCATCATCACTAGGCCTGAAAGCGGAATAGACCATGCCGGTGTGACCAAGAGGCGCACCTTGACCATCGTGGGATAGGGAGTCGTGGGCAACGCCATTATTCCGCTTGAAGATGTAGCCATTTCGATCATGGTTCTGCTCTTTCCGCCCGAGCTCCAGCATCAAACCAACCGCTTCTTCATAACTTTCATCCAGGTGATCAGTCCGATCAAACTGCTCTCGAACTTTTCGTGCTAGATATAGAACTGACGCCCAAGAATCCAATTCAAATTTCCGCTCGAAGACCCAAGGGGATTGATCCGCAAAGTCTTTATGCCAACAGTTGCCATTTGGTTCTGGATTAAATGCATTTGCAAATGGATCAATTAGGAACAGTTTCACTTGAGACTTACTTAGATTTACTAGTAGGTCAACCACATCAGGATTGTGCGAGTTTAGTAGAGGCTTAACTTGCCAAGTCGAATCCCGAAGCCACATGGCTGGAATATCTCCGGTGATTAAAAATGGAAGCCCGTCTCTCATGTCTCGAAGCGTTTTAGTGAAAAAAGATTGGACAGCGTCATTTACTCGCTTATACCGATGGTTCGGAATTGCTTCCTGTAGGCCAGGAAAGATTTCTGCCGTCCCACATTTCACGGATTTGATTTTACTTCAGGATCTAATTACCAAACTGCTAACTTAAGCGAATATAAAATAATGAAACTTGCGTCCCTGGCCGGAGTTGAACCGGCGACCTACCGCTTAGGAGGCGGTCGCTCTATCCACTGAGCTACAGGGACATTGCATTCAGAGTGAATGGTGCATTGTAATCCCGCGTACATTCTTCACGATTTGCTCAACAAACAATGAGCGAGATAGGCTTCGTTACCAATCGTTTGGAGTTGTTTTCCATGAAAGCCCTGGTTATAGGTGCGGGCGGCGTAGGACGATCGATAGCGAATATCGCTTCACGGCGGTCATTCATCACCTCTATGGTGGTGGCAGACCGCACCCTCTCGCGTGCACAAGAAGCTGTTCAAAGAGTTAGAGATCCTCGATTCTCTGCTGCCGAAGTCAATGCAGCCGAACTCGAGGACATCCGTGACTTGATACGCCGAGTAGATCCTGATGTCGTGATCAACGCCGTCGATCCACGTTTCGTCATGCCCATCTTTCTTGCCTGTGAAATTGAGAATACGAATTACATGGATATGGCGATGTCGCTTTCGCGTCCTCATCCGTTGTATCCCTACCGTGAGACTGGCGTGAAACTCGGGGACGAACAGTTTGCAAGAGATTGGAACTGGCACGAGCGAAAGATCTTCGCGCTCATTGGTATGGGTGTTGAGCCGGGGATGAGCGATGTCTTCGCTCGCTATGCAAACGATGAACTCTTCTCACGAATTGATTCGATCACTGTCTTGGATGGTTCGAATATCCGCATAGAGGGATACGACTTTGCCCCATCTTTCTCAATCTGGACCACTATTGAAGAGTGCCTCAATCCACCGATCGTCTGGGAAGATGGACGTGGCTGGTTCACCACCGAACCCTTTAGCGAGTTAGAAGTCTTCAACTTCCCTGAAGGAATCGGTCCGGTCGAATGTGTCAATGTCGAGCATGAAGAGGTGATCCTGATCCCTCAGAAGATCGATGCAAAGAAAGTCAACTTCAAATATGGGCTTGGAACTGAATTCATCCAGATATTGAAGACGATCAACATGCTTGGCCTTGATCGAAAAGAGAATGTCGATGTTCAAGGGATCTCGGTATCGCCAAGAGACCTTCTCACCGCCTCGCTTCCTGATCCTGCAACCTTGGGCGAGCGTATGCGCGGAAAGACATGTGCTGGGGCATTAGTTCGCGGTTTAGATAAGAGCGGGAAAGCGAAAGCGGTATACCTCTATAACGTCGTCGATAACGAGTGGTCGATGAAGGAATACGGTGATCAAGCTGTTGTTTGGCAGACAGCTGTCAATCCTGTCATTGCAATGGAATTGATAGATCGTGGTGAATGGAAACCCCTTGGCGTCAATGGCCCAGAGTGGTTTGATCCGAAACCATTCCTTGCTCTCCTTGAAGAGCATGGCTCTACTTGGAAGATAAGAGAAGAAGACGCCTCGTCAATAGTCATTTAACTACTTGACTCAACTCTTCATTTGACGGCTACGGTAGGACAGTGACAATTCAACGAGGACTGCGCCGTACGGCGTTAATCACAGGTGCGACCTCTGGGATTGGCGAGTCGTTCTCACGCCTCCTTGCAGATCAGGGCTTCAATCTCATCCTAGTTGCGCGTGACATCACACGGCTAGATGAGCGTCGGCGCGAGTTAAATCAGAAGCATCCAGAACTTCTCATAGAAACCATGAGAGCCGATCTCACTGTCGAACCCGATATCAGGACCGTCGAATCAAGAGTGGCGCAAGGGATAGATGTTCTTATCAACAATGCCGGCTTTGGCATCAACAAGAGCTTCACCAAATCCTCGATCGAGAGCGAGCGAGAGCTCATGGCGGTCTTGGTTGAGAGCCCGATGCGTCTTATCCATCATGCGATTCCAACCATGCTTCAGAATAGTTTCGGGATCATCATCAATGTCTCAAGTGTTGCGAGCTTCATCGCCGGTGGAAGCTATAGCGCCGCTAAGTCATACCTCACTGTCCTCTCTGAATCCCTACATAGCGAACTTCAGGGAACTGGCGTAAAAGTGTTAGCGCTTTGTCCAGGATTCACGAGAACCGAATTCCATCAACGCGGTCGGATGCGGATGAATGGCTTGCCGAAATTCCTCTGGCTATCTGCAGATTTTGTGAGTGAGGCAGCCTGGCGAGATGTTCAACGTGGAAAGGCGATCTCGGTGCCGGGCTGGCAATACAAGATATTGATGTTAATCCTTCGCCTTCTGCCACGTCCCCTCGTCCGAAGATATGGAATGAATGCGAAGTCCAAGCAACGAAAAGATTAGGACACAGGAATCTCTCAACATTCCGAGACCTGATTTCCAAGGTTTCATTGAATCCAATAGATAACATCAGCCCATGCCTCGTATCAAATCAATCTCAGCGCTCACCATGGCCTTACTCGTTGCCGGACTCCTTGCACCGCAAGGGGCATCTGCAAATACCGCAAATGGGCGGTGCAGTAAATCTGGTGCCACTGCAAAGATTGGTGGCAAGAGCTATCTCTGCGCACAGAACCCAACGGTGACTGCAAAACGTTTGACCTGGACTCTCAAAGAATGTCTCGAAGCGAATACCGCATACCTTCGCTCGCTAAAGAGTTTCAATGAGACTGAGTCATCGAGCCAGAAGGTCCTTGAGAATCTTGATGCCTCAATCGCTGCCCGAAAGGCGCAGGTTCCAATTGATAACGAGCGCGCAGCAAAGGAATTGGAGAGCGCGAAACAAAATCGCGATCTCTCAATAGCACGTCAGAAAGAGGCAGATGATCGTTTCGCTAAGGCGAAGACTGTCGGCGTTACTGCAGTCCCAGCAAACTGGGCAATCCAAGTGAAAGCAACGATCGGCGATGGGAAGATCACCTCGGCCGAATTGGCAACGCTGACCAAAAACCTTGGTATCACTGGTGAACAGGTAACTGGAGTCATCAACTTCCTCGCTGCTGAGGATTACGCGAAGTCCGCCACCGCATTCCTCAAAGCCGCTGAACGTAATGAGAAAAACGCTGCCGAGTTCTTAAAGACTGAGACTCAGATCGCAGATCTTGAGAAACAGAAGGAGACAACGCTCCAGGCGCAAGAAGCTCTGGTTGATATCGCCAAGGGGGATGTCAACACAACGCTCAAGGTTCGAAACGCAGTCTGCAAAGTTAAGAAATAGTCACGACTTTGCTTGTTGCTTGAATACGAAGTTTACGTAATGGAGTTCTCGCTGGACCAATTTCGAGGTCGCCTGCAATAGCAAACTTAGCGCCATGATTCGGGCAAAACCAACTTGTACCATCTTGTTGTACAAGCGTTCCTTCATGCGTGCATCTAAGGTCTAACGCAACAAAGCCTTTTTTACCTTTGGCAGTTCGAACTAAGGCAATCGATCGTCCGTTTACATTGTCGATTCTCACCACTCCGCCAACTTCTTTGAGGGCAGGGTTCTTCGCCAGTGTCACTTCGATGCGACCATTCTTGAGAACGCGCACACCAGTTGCGGCGACAGCAGTAGCCGGGATCAAACCAAGAGTTAGTGTGGCGAGAGCGCATAGGGCTCCGCGCCTTGAGATTGGTGCAGAAAGCGGCGAGACGTTGGAATCGTTCTGTGAATTCATCTTCTCTCTCATTCGGTTACGAGTTACTCTGAAGGGTGTCACTTTATCCCTTGATCCGAGTACTTCCACCTTCTCTCCTTCTCGGATATTTAGGAGTTCGCCAAGCATTCCCTGAGAAATCCTTATCAAGTGAATTGATCCTCTTCAATCTCATCGCCTTATCGGCATCGATCTCTGCCTGGGTCTCGCAAGATCGAGATCTCATCGCCCGAAGAGGTGTCGCCCTTGCTATTGCGCTCTGGACGATTGGCTCGTTTGCCTCAAGTTGGAACTCTTTCTCAACCATCCAACTGCCCGACCTGGTTTCGGATTTCGGTTATGTCGCCTTCTATCCCATCCTCTTCTTCTCGTTGATGAGAACTCTTCATCCCGCAAGGACTCAACAGCGAATTCAGATTCTCGATAGCTTTATTGCTGCTGTTGGTATCTCAGCAATCTTGGCAACTTTTACCCTTGATATCGCAATCAGTCGATTCGAACTTTCAAATGCGGCCGGAATCCTCTTGCTCTTCTACCCGATTGCAGATTTGATTCTTGTTGCCTGCGCACTATTGATAGTCATTAGAGCCGGCATCAATAGGAAGAATGGCTTCCTTCTCCTCGCGACTCTGGCATTTGCTCTCACCGATTTCATCTTTCTGATTCGCTCTGCTGAGGGGAGTTATCGCTTCGCATCATTAGTGGATATCGGTTGGCTGATTGCCCTGATCCTCATCGCAGAGAGCCTCTGGCACCCAGGTTCTGAGCGAGGCATTAGAGAGAAGACCTCGATCTTGATCTCGGTCATCGCGGCTACCGGCAGCGGATTGATCATCGCTTTAGCGAGCGTCGCGCCGCAGCTCTTGCCAAAGCAGGCACTGATTCCTGCCTTCCTCACCTTGGCACTCTCGTTCCTTCGCATGGCAATCGCACTCAATCACGCGCACCGACTCAACCATGAGAGCGTCATGGCGCGCACAGATGAACTCACAGGTCTTGCTAATCGCCGAGCGTTCTTAGAACGAATCGCAGAAGTTGAAGTCGGTCAGACTCTGCTCTTACTGGATCTCAATGGATTCAAGCCGGTCAACGATCGTTATGGCCATGCGACCGGAGATCAACTCCTGCAACAGGTGGCTCATCGCCTCGGTCGACTTATTGAAAGCGATTGGACCTTGGCACGACTTGGTGGTGATGAGTTTGCCCTTCTCACCTCTTCTTCGGCGCAAGCGAGCGAGAGCGCCGCTGCAGTGAGCGCTGCCTTCACTTACCCCTTCCACCTCGAAGGAATCGGGGATGTCCAAGTGGGCGCGTCGATCGGCGCGGTTATTGCAGATGGTGACGGTGACCTGCTTCGCCGGGCAGATATGGCCATGTATCAAGCGAAGCGAGCGGGAGTTCCCTTGCTCTTTTGGTCGTCGACGACTCAGCAGGGCATTACTGTTGCCCCGCTCAATCGATAGGCGGTAGAGCTCCCCCAAAGCCTTGAACGGAGGCAACTAATTGGCTAAATCCTTCACCAACAAGATGTTGGTACTCGGTGCAGGTTCAGTAACACAATGTGTATTACCTCTTTTAACAGAGCATCTAGTCGATGCCAATCAGATCACGGTCATGGATATGAAGGACAATCGTGATCGCATCTCTTCAACACTCAAAGCAGGAGCTACTTTCGTCCAGTTCCAGATCACAAAAGAGAATATGGATGCAACCCTCTCTAGCTATCTCAAGCATGGGGACTTTTTGCTTGATCTCGCATGGAATATCGATGCCAACACGATCTTGCAGTGGTGTCACGATCATGGCGTCCTCTACCTCAATACTTCAGTAGAAGAGTGGGATCCTTATACCGGCGGAGCGAATCGTCATCCGACTGAGCGAACTCTCTACTACCGACATATGCGACTGCGTGAACTTACCGCGGCATGGAAATCTTCTGGGCCGACTGCGATTGTCGAACATGGTGCAAACCCTGGCCTTGTCTCACATCTTGTGAAGAAATCTCTCGTTGATATCGCCACCCGAGCCCTCAAGGAGGGTAAAGCTGGGAAGGATGTTGAGAGCGCCCTTACCGATGAGCGTTATAACGAATTAGCTCGTTTGCTAACTGTAAAAGTCATTCATATCGCTGAACGCGATACCCAAGTCACCAATCAACCGAAGAAGTGGGATGAGTTCGTCAATACCTGGTCAGTCGAAGGTTTCTATGAGGAAGGTGTCGCACCTGCAGAACTCGGCTGGGGAACCCATGAGAAGAGACTCCCTCATGCTGCCTACGAACATCAAACTGGACCCAAGAACCAGATCTGTATCGCACAACCCGGTGCAACCACATGGGTACGGTCCTGGGTTCCGAACTTTGAGATCTGCGGAATGGTGATTCGTCATGGCGAGGCATTCACAATCTCAGATCACCTGACTGTCTGGGATGGCGAGAAAGCTCTCTATCGGCCGACAGTTCACTACGCATACTGCCCATCAAATGAAGCAATCGTCTCAATGAAAGAACTTGAGATGCGCCAATGGCAGATGCACAAGGATCAACGAATCATGAACGATGAGATTACTGGGGGCGATGACCGCCTTGGCGTGCTCTTGATGGGTCATCCATACAAATCATGGTGGACTGGATCTCTCCTTAACATCCATGACTCACGCAAACTCGTGCCACATCAATCCGCAACCACAGTTCAAGTTGCTTCTGCTGTTTACGCAGCGGTTGCTTGGGCGATGAAGAATCCCGACGGCGGATTGATGGTTCCAGACCAGATGCCATGGCGTGAAGTGCTCGATCTTGCCGAGAAGTATTGGGGTGGTTATCACTCTGAGAGCGCTGATTGGGATCCATTGAAGACTCGAAACGATCTCTTCAAAGGTTGGAACCATCGCCAATACGATGAGAGCGATCCCTGGCAGTTCAGTAACTTCTTGGTCTAGCTCTACCTCAAGGTCATTTCTTTTCTGGTGGCAGTGGCTTGCTCGCTTTGATCTCTTCAAGGCGAGCAAGGGACTCCAATCTCTCTTTGGCATGATTGACGATTCTCTCGGGATATCCATGCGAGTAGCCATCGATGCTTTCCCATGGTTCATGGATCGAATCACCATCAAGGTGAGCTAACTCAGGAACATATCTCTTGATATAGACGCCATCGGCGTCAAATCTTCTTCCCTGTTCAATTGGATTAAAGACGCGATAGTACGGCGAGGCATCAGTTCCGCACCCAGCTGTCCACTGCCAACCGTGTGAATTAGAAGCTACATCATTATCAATCAGATACTTCATAAAGAAATTTGCACCATGTTGCCATTCAATGTGAAGGTCCTTTACTAAGAAGGATGCAACCACCATTCGGGTTCGGTTATGCATCCAGCCCTCGCTTACGAGCTGGCGCATCGCGGCATCAACAAAAGGAAAGCCAGTCCTACCTTCGCACCAAGCCTCAAATTTCTTGCCTGGTTTGTCATAACGTAGCTTCTTAAACTTCACATCGTAGTAATCACGCGAAGTGTGAGGATTGTTATGCAGGACATCGGCATAGAACTCTCGCCAAGCAATCTCTTTTCGATAGACCTCATGACCTTTGTTCTGCCCAAGAACCGCCAGCATGGTCCGTGGATGTATCTCGCCCCACCGTAGATGGGGGCTCATCCGACTTGTGCCTTCTATGCCTGGAACGTTTCGATTGTCACCATACTCATTTGAAGCCCGCTTGATAAAGTCCTTGTAGCGTTTGACTGCAGCTGCCTCACCAGCTTCCTGCAGATCCAACTTCTCGCTCTTATCCCAATCTGGTAGTTGGCGATCAGTCTTCGCGGGGGTTACCCAAGTGGGATTCTTAGGCGCCGCAACTGGCATTCGCCATCCATGCGCGCTCCACGCTCGATAGAAAGGTGTATAGACACGATAAGGAGTGCCATCATCCTTAAGAACCCTTCCTGGCGCGACAGCGTAGCTGCTACCTAATTGAGTTAACTCAATTCCCGCTTTCTTCAACTTTGCATCTAAGTCATTTCCATATGGGGCAAAGGGAAGAGCTGAGTGAATCGAATCTGCCGCATACTTCTCTTTCAGCATTGAAAGGATCTCAACCGCATCACCCGCAATTACATGGAGCGCGCCTCCGATTGATTCATCGAGGGCCTTTAGAGAGCTGGCAAGATAAGAACGGCGATGCGCTCCGGCCCGCTGGGCAATTTCATCGTCCATGATGAAAAGCGGAATCACTTCATCAGCTTCATCAAAAGCTGCCAGCAAAGCGGGGTTATCTGAAAGCCTCAAATCCCTACGAAACCAGAAAATCGCTCGCTTTGCCATGACGCGATTTAACTAGTAAGGCGAGGCATCTGCAAGACTGAATAGAATATGGTCAATATGAAAAAGCTTTTGATAGCCATACTTACCACTTTCTCAGTATTTCTAACTTCTGCTCCGGTAATCGCTGTACCTGATACTGTGACACTCACCGTTCACTACCAGCGCTCCGGTGGCGACTACAACGGGTGGAATCTATGGATATGGAAGAACTCGGATCAAAATTCTCTTGATACTCCAATCTCCCCAACCGGAGTGCAATTCACGGGAACCGACGACTTTGGCAAAGTCGTCACCGTAAGAATCGAAGGTATGAAGTCCTTCAAGGATGTCGGAATCATTGTCAGACTGAATGATTGGGCGGCAAAGGACATAGATGACGATCGGTTCATAACTGAGTTTGACGCTAATGGGAATGCAGAAGTGTGGTTAGTCCAGAATGAGAAACCCATTTTTACGAAGCGGCCCTCAATAGCGATGAAAATCTCGAACGCTTCCTTCGAAACTTTTTCTGAGGTTAAGGTAGAACTGAACAAACCCTTCAAGCCTATCCCGGGTGCGAGAAATGGTTTCACAATAAGTGGAGGATTCAAAGTAGTTAGCGTACGCACTAAGAATCCAAGATTGTCCAAAGACTCGGAGTTGATTCTGACCCTCAATTCCTCAGTTTCTTTGGCTAGGCGCTATCAGATTTCTCATCCAACATTAGGTAAATCAAGTATCGCGATAGGAAACCTCGTGACCTCTTCAAAGTTCGAAAAGGAATTTACTTATCGTGGTAATGATTTAGGTCCTACCTATGGCAAAGACTCAACTTCATTTCGCATCTGGGCTCCAACTGCCACGAAGGTCGAACTTCTAACTTATTCGAGCGCCACATCCGCGGTGGAGAAGCGATTCGCGATGAAACCAGATGTCCAGGGAACCTGGGTATACAAACTCAAAGGTGATCGGGATGGATTGATATATGCATACAGCATTGATGTGTACGACGAAACAAATGTTGTGGTCGACCCATACGTAAAGTCGGCAGTAGCAAACGGTAACCGTGGCGTAGTCGTTGATTTAGCAAGCACGAAGCCTAAAGGTTGGAAGAAGGCAAAGCCTTACTTTTCTGGAAAGCCGACTGATGCTTCAATCTATGAGTTGCATGTACGAGATCTCTCGATGGATAAATCAGCGCCCTTTCCAGAATCGATGCGAGGCAAGTTCTTAGGGTTGACGGTTTCGGATCTTAAGAGCAGCGCTGGTCAACCGGTGGGCGTCAACGCCATAAAGGATCTTGGCATCACCCACATTCAGCTACTCCCAATCTATGACTTTGCATCCGTTGATGAATTCAACCCCACGTTCAATTGGGGTTATGACCCGCTGAATTACAACGTTCCTGAAGGGTCTTACTCAAGTGATCCAAATGACCCAAAAGTTCGAATACTTGAATTGAAGCAGGCAATACAAGCGCTACATGATCAAGGTATTCGCGTGATTATGGATGTGGTTTATAACCATGTTTATGATGCAAACAGTTTTTCGCAGAACAAGATAATTCCTGGTTATTGGTTTAGAACTGACAGCAGAGGAAATCTGACTAGTGCCTCTGGATGTGGAAATGACTCCGCTTCAGAGCGCTCTATGGTCCGTAAATTCATTGTTGACTCGGTCAAATACTGGGCAACTGAATACAACCTAAGTGGTTTTCGTTTTGATCTGATGGGATTACATGACCTAGAGACCATGCGTCAAGTGCGCGCAGAATTGAACAAGATTGACCCTTCAATCATTGTCATTGGTGAGGGTTGGAATATGGGGACGCACCCAGCTGAAATTCGGGCAAACCAATTGAATGTAAAGAAACTTCCGGGAATTTCGGTTTTTAATGATCAGATCCGTGACGGAATCAAAGGTTCCGTATTCGATTCAGCGGACAAGGGGTTTGCGACGGGCAATTTTGCAAAGAAATCGAATGTATCTGCCGGAATCGTCGGAAACATCGACTATTCAACTTCCATCTCTGGGGCCTTCACAACTTTATCACCAGCACAATCTGTAAATTATGTTGAAGCTCATGACAACAACACTCTGCAGGACAAGCTTCAGTTGAGTCTCGACGCGAAAGATAAGCCCCTAATTGATTCTTATTTCCGCCTAGCAAGTTCTATACCACTTCTTGCCCAAGGCCTACCTTTCATTCATGCTGGACAAGAATTTCAGCGTACTAAGGGCGGAGACTCAAACTCCTATAAGTCCAGCGACGAAGTGAATTCCTTGAAATGGAACCTCATAGAGAAGAATTCAGTCACGCGTAATTACCTAAGAGGCCTTCTTGCATTGCGCGCCTCTCATCCTGCATTTAGAATCGAAAGTGCCGACAAAGTCAAGGCAAACCTCACATTTATCAAGAGTCCAGATGAAGTCATTGCATATTCTCTTAATGGAAAAAATCTAGGTGATAGTTGGAGCTCCATTGTGGTAATCCATAATGCAGGAACTCTGCCCTACACGGTCTCTCTTCCAGCTACCTCCGACTGGAACGTGGTTGTGGATGGCGAGAGAGCCGGGACCGAGATATTGCGAACTATACAAAAGTCTTCAGTAGCTGATGTGCCTGCATTAACGACGATGGTTCTCTTCACTAAGTAGTTTAGGTGAGCGACTTATGACTGGAATCGTTCAACCAAGTCGGTAAATCCCAATCGAAGCGCCATTAGATTTAAAGCTATTGCGACTTAATTCTGGTCCGTAGAGAGATTCAGCTCTCTCGACCAAAGCACCTAATTTCACTCGAGTCTTTGATCTTGAGGCAATAACTAGTAGCCGTTCTCTTTTGGACTCACGTAAGAAAGCTATTACATCATCTTCCTGCAAAACCCAGCGCAGACCTCCATCAGAGAGAGCACCCGAGGTTCTCCTAATTTTGACTAGCTTTCTCACTTCCTCAAGGAGATCAAGATTCCAGGAACGCTGAGTCCAATCTATAGTTCTACGTGAATCTTCGCCCCAGGATCCTTCAAGTCCAATCTCATCTCCGGCAAAGATCGATGGAACACCAGGATAAGTGAGAAGCAACCCCATGCCCACAAGATGTCTGGTTTGATCCCTACCAACAACATTTCTAAAGCGAGCGGTGTCGTGTGAGTCGAGAAGGGTCATACTTGACACGAAACACTTCCAGGGTATCGGTGCTGAAAATTCCTGCATAGCGTTCACGAGTTCTTTCCCTGTAAATGCAGGAATTGGTGTTGGAACGCCAAAGAAGCCATGTTTAATATCAGGATTGTTTTGTAACCAACCCCAGATCGGTCTCATGAATCCGGTGTAGTTCATGGTTCCGTGCCAACCGAAACCATCCAGATCACTGGGAAATTGGTCGGCATTTTCAGCTACCAACCAGGCGCCCGGGTTCACCTCATCAAGGGCCTTACGGATACCTTTGACGACACTGTCATGAATATCATCGTCTCGATAAATTCCCGTCATATTTCCGACGTCAATCCGCCATCCCTTAAGTTGAAATGGTTTCTTGAGCCACTTCTTGACCACAGAGTTCTTTCCGCCATACATCTTGTTCACTAGGTTTTTCGAGTTGTAGTTCAGTTTTGGAAGTGAGGCTAATCCCCACCAACCTTCATAACCATGCTTAATTCTCTTATCCCAATAGAAATATTTCCGTTCTTTAGAACTCCTATTGCGAAGCGCATTCTTTATCCAAAGGTGTCCGGACCCACAGTGATTTGTAGTCAGATCACCCATAAGGGCTATCCCCAATTTTTCGCTCGACCTCTTCAGGCGAAAGAACGCTTCGTCACCACCCAGCAATGGATCCACTTCTTCAAAGGAACTGGCGTCATATCGGTGAGTAGATCCTGCAGGGAAGATGGGAGTGAAATAGATTCCATTTGCCCCAAGTTCAGAAATGTGACCTAGGTGCTCGCGAACACCATCCAAATCACCACCAAAGTATTCGACTCCAGTCGTTTCATCTCTTCCTCGAGGCAAGTCATCCCAATTTCTTTGGATGAATTTCTCGGGTTTGAGAGAGTGATAGCGACCAGTTGTCGCAAAACGATCGGGAAAGATCTGATAGAAAACGCTTGACCTAATCCAAGCTGGAAACTCATGCTTTGCAATTAGTTGGAAATCATTTCCACTAGTTACGTCATTATGGTTGATGCCCTTCGAATTAAGCCAGATATATCTGTTTCCATTAAGGATAAGAAATCTATAGTGAGTCTTGTTGTTTATTACTTCTACCACAACACTCCACCATTGCTCATTATCGAGGACGGACCGTTCCATTTGGAAGTAGCGTGGTTCACCATCGAGATACACACGCAAAATTGCTTCGTCAATCCTAAAGTTCAAAGGAGCTCTAAATCTAAAGTGGACTTTTTCGCCGATTTCGGGCGTTATCGAACTCAGATAGAGCTCGCTTCCATCATGATGAGGCAGGAGTGAAAGCGAGTGGCTTGAACTCATAAATCCTCCCTTTAGAATCAGTGATTTTTGCTTTAATAGTCAAACGCCTTGGATACTCTTTTGGATTCAAGAAGTAAGTGAATGGCGCGCTCGTATCCGTTCCTAGTGAATGCCACTTCACTCCCTTTTTGACAAAGAATTCTGCCTTCAGCAAGTCCCTCGACTTGACTTGAGCATTAATTGCGATGAATTCAGTAAGGAAATCTTCACTCAATCTTAGACTTCCTAGCTTTGTTCGTGTTTCCGTAGTGCCCTTGGAAGCCTTGAGGACCAAGACCTCAAGTCCAGGTATTGTTACTTCGACATCTGCCCCTTGGCTCCGCCAAGTGCCGGCGCCAAAAATTCGATCCCATGGTGAATCACTCGCAGTAGAAACTTTCGCTTTCTGCTCTTTTGAGCTGTTGTTGAAAACAACCAAGAACTCTTCGTCGCTGCCTGTCTCTCGTTTTGAGATAGCAAAAACAGGACCCTTCGCATATCGCACTTGCATTTGCTCATTTGCCAGAGCTGGATAGGAACTCCTGAGGTTGGAGAGAGCTCGTAAGTGAACACCTAATGGATGTGAGTTCGAACCAAAGGAATCTCCTTCACCTACGGGAGTACTACCCGCGCGTCTTTCGCTCTTCCAAATTTCAACCTTGGTTGGAAACATGTCCTGCCTAGCCAGTTGATCACTACCAGTGCCGGTCCCCATCATTCCCACTTCGTCCCCATAGTAGACCGCTGGAATACCGCGGCTTAGGTAGAGAAGTGAATGAGCAAGTTTTACGCGCGACAGCAACTGGGACTCCGGATTCACTTTTCTTGATTCAATAAGAAAAGCAACTCTCCCCATATCGTGATTTCCCAAGAATGTGACTAGGTTGCCTGCCGACGAATTCGTATCGGTGTAGTAGTCATCATAAGCAAAGAGACGTTCTAAGCTTTCGGCATCGGAATAGGCGGAAGCAAACTCCACCGCAACTCTCTGGAATGGAAAATCTAAGGCTGTTTGCAACTTGTTGATTCTTATATATCTCATCAATTCTGTGGGATTTTGCTCCCATACCTCACCAAAAATCGTGAAGTTTTCTATTCCCGCTCGCTCCGCTTCCTTTTGAATGAGTGGGGACCAATTCTTGAAAAATTTAGCATCTACATGTCTAGCGGTATCGACTCGAAAGCCTGAGAAGCCATATTGCCTAATCCAAGAACCGTAGACCTCGGCCCAGCCAGAAAAGACTTCAGGTTTTTCTGTGGCAAGGTCATCAAGCCCATAGAAATCACCGTCTCTTGTACATGAACTCTTACTCCAACACCTATTCATATCGCCGACATTGTGATAGTTCGACAATTCATTCAACCAGCCAGGCTTCTTAATCCCAAGATATTGGTCAGGGATAAATGGTGTTCTATCTTGATAAGTGATTATGTCACCGGTGTGATTAGTAACAACGTCAAGAATCAGTTTGATTCCCAATTTTTTGGCACAATCCCTCAGAGCGGACAAATCTTCATTAGTTCCGAGATGCGGATCAACATTGAGGAAATCCACTCCCCAATATCCGTGATAACCAGCACCGTTACTTATGGGAGGTTGTTGCACCACAAGTGGCGTCATCCAGAGCGCTGTGAAACCAAGTTCTTTTATCCTTGCCAATCCATTGTCATCAACGCAATCTCCAGTCAAACCTTTTAGGTCTCCACCATGATAAAACGCTGTTTTGCTTGGCTCGTAACCTGGCAAGTCGTCGTTCGTAGGATCGCCATTTCGATATCGGTCTGGCATCACAAAATAGATTAAGTCTTTGCGCAGGCCAACTTTAGATTCGTCTATGACTTGAGCTCCGACAGGTAGGGCGGATTTGGTTAGAGCAAAAATGACTAATGATGCCAGTGCAATCCTTGCGAACTTCATCCCTTCACAGAACCAGCAGTCAACCCATTCACGATGTATCTCTGTAAGGACAGGAAGATGATGACTATGGGTATTGAAGCGAGAATCGATCCAGCCGCAAATGCACCCCAGTTCATTGCATATTGACCACCAATGAACTGCTGCAAACCAACCGCGACTGTTCGTCCGCTCATTTCTACTAAGAACAATCGAGCGAGGATGAATTCGTTGAATGTTCCGATGAAACTTAGCAAACAGACGACTGCTAATACAGGCGCCGCCAAAGGTATGAAGATCAGCCAATAAGTCTGCATAGGGCTGGCACCGTCGATCTTTGCTGCTTCGTCGAGTTCCGCAGGGATGGAGTCCACAAAACCCTTTAGCAACCAGATGTTGACGCTCATTGAGCCACCAAGATAGACGAGAATCAGGCCAGCTTGTGTGCCAAGTCCAACGCTTGGTGCAAAGGAATAGACGCGCTCCATGATTACGTATACGGCCGAGAGCGCCAAGATAGCTGGGAACATCTGAACCAATAGAAGAAGTTGAATGCCGAATTTCTTCCCTTTGAATCTCAAACGACTGAACGCAAACGCTGATGCTGCCCCGATGATCACTGAGCTAATCGCAACAGTAGAGGAGACAATCAAAGAGTTCTTGACCCAAGACAAGAATGGAATCTTCGGGCTAGAGAAGAGCATCTTGTAGTTCTCCAGAGAGAACTCGCGTGGAACAAAAGATGTCAGCTGCAGACTGCCACCAGACTTGAAGGAAGAGAGGACTACCAAGTAGAGCGGAAATAGCGAAAAGACGCACATGAACGTCGCAAAGGCATGCCGCCAGAGATTCTCTCTCAGCCACTTGTTCATCCGAAAGTCTCCATAACTTTCGATTTACGCAGACCGTAGAAGGATATCGAAGCAACCAAGAAGAAGATGAGGACTGAGATTGCGCTCGCAAGGCCAAAGTCGAGGATATTGCGGCCGAATGCGATTTGATAGGTATAGCTAATCAAGATATCGGTTGCTCCTGCAATCTCGCCATCCAATGTGTTTCTCGGACCGCCTCCAGTGAGCAGATAAATCAGATTGAAGTTATTGAAGTTGAAGGCGAATGAGGCGATAAGGAGAGGAGAGAGAATCTGCAACAACAGTGGAAGAGTGATCTGCCTGAATACTTGCCTCGGATTTGCACCATCTATCGCGGCAGCTTCCAGAAGTTCTGAGGGTATAGCTTGTAGGGAACCGGAACAGATTAGATAGAAGTAAGGGAAACCCAACCAAAGATTCACCAGAAGCACCGCAGCCCGGGCAAAATTCGCATTGGAAAACCAGGCAATTTCCGTGTTCAGTAGATTATTGATTGCACCGAATTGCGAATCGAACATTCCAGCCCAAATCAAAATACTCATGATGCTGGGCATCGCGTAAGGCAGAATCAAGATCGAGCGGTATACGCGCCGTCCCCTCATCTTTCGATTGAGAGCTAATGCCAATAAGAGGCCGAATGCGAATGTACTCAAGACAGTTAGAGAGGCAAAAATGACGGTCCAAATGAACACCTTGATTAGCGGTGTTCTAACGCGTGGATCGGCGACGAGTTTCTTGTAATTTTCGAACCAGATTGGCGCGCGCCAACCCGGAGTTAGGATGATGTCCGGCGAGTTCTCCAGCACGTAGTTGCCCTTGTTATTGTCCACGTAAACTTCGCCGGTTTGAATATTCCTCATCGTGTCACTCGTTGAGTCATAAGTCAGGGTCTGTCTAAAAACAGCACCAACACCTTGAGCTTCGATGACGATGTAGTAGCCATCCAGATATCTGTATCTAATCTTTGAATAGGCATCGTTCTTGGCTAATTCCTCTACCGGAGTCGCTTTGAAACCAGGAGCCGTAGTAGCGACACCGTATTCGTTGAGGGTCAATTCATTATTATCTAATGCGGTGATCTCATCTTTCGTTGAAATGTAAAACTTCTGGTTTGCAACATCAGAAGCCAAAATTGCATCACTTCCATCAGCTGTTCGTCCCACCACGATATCGAAAGTCGTTTGGTTTGCATCCGGCTCAACACCACGGATCAGCACCTGCTCAATCGCGGCTTCCTTCGTGATGTAGTTTCCGGTCTGATAGTTGTATGTAGACATCACGACCGTGAAGATGATCGGAGCGATGACGAATGCTACGAAAAAGAGAATGCCAGGGACGAAGAATTTGAGCGGGATCGAAATCTTCGTCAAGTATGTGAAATTCAAAAGGAGGATTGCCACTACCAGGAAGACTCCGATGGCGATCTCCCCTGAAGCTATTGCACTCTGCGCCAGCAAGGTCAAAATTGCAGTTAGCC